>JAHCJR010000136.1 GCA_026126165.1 Alphaproteobacteria bacterium | reverse complement strand
TCGCCGCCAGCGCCTCACGCACCGTCGCGGCCGCGTCGGCCGGCTCCGCGGGCGATGATGCCTCGCCTTTCGTGGCGTCGTGGCGCCGGCCCTGGCCGAGGGCGCGGTTGCGCCCGCCCGGAAGCCGGCGGCCCAGCTCGTCGAGCAGCTCGCGCAGCATGGCGAACTCCGCCGCGCGCCGTTCCTGCGCCTGCGCGCCGCGCCGCGCATGCTCGCCGCGTATCTGGGCAAGTTCCCGGCGCAACTCGTCGACCTCCCGGCCGAGCCCGCTCTGGCGGTGGCGCAACTCGCCGAGCTCGAACGCATGGTCCCGGCCGGCGCGCCAGCGCCAGATCTGGTCGTGCAGGGCGAGCAGGGCGACGAAGGCGGCAAGGGCGAGCAGGGCCGGCGAGACCGGGCCGAGCGGGGTCTCCGGCGCCGGCGCGAGCACGGCGAGGAGCAGGGCCGCGAGGGCATAGCTGGCAAGGGCGAAAATCTGGCCAAGCGCACTCATCGGCGAGGCGGGTCCGGGATCGTTGCGACAGGCACCAGTCTGTTGCGCCTTTCCTGTAGATATGGTTAACGAATCCTCGACTTGGCGGCGCACCCGGCCGCCCTATCATCGGTAGCAGGCGGCCCTTGGCGGCCAGGGGGTGTGGGATGCGGCTTGCACGGATCGGCTTCGCCTTGCTCGCACTGCTTGCGGCCGGCATCCTGCCAACCGGGAGGGCGGAGGCGATGTCCGCGCACGATTTCACGTTTCGGGCCATCGAGGGCGGCGATCTGCCGCTCGGCGGTTTCCGGGGCAAGGCGGTGCTGGTGGTCAATACCGCCTCCCAATGCGGCTTCACCCCGCAATATGCCGGCCTGCAGGAACTCTGGCGGCGCTACCGGGAGCGCGGCCTCGTGGTACTCGGCGTGCCCTCGAACGATTTCGGCGGCCAGGAGCCCGGTTCGGCGGCCGAAATCAAGGAATTCTGCGAGGTGAATTTCGACGTCGATTTCCCGCTGACCGAAAAGCAGCGGGTGATCGGGGCCGATGCCCATCCCTTCTACCGCTGGATCGCGAGCGAACTGGGCGAGGGGCAGCTGCCGCGCTGGAACTTCCATAAATACCTGGTGGCGCCCGACGGCTCGCTGGCCGGAACCTTCCCGACACGCGTGCGGCCGGACGCGCCCGAACTCATCCGCGCCATCGAGGAGATCCTGCCGGCGGTGCGCTGAACTCGCCGTCAGCCCGGGCGGTCGGCGAGCATGCGGATCGCGCTGGCCATGCGGCTGACGACGGTGAGCAGGCAGAGCGCCGCGAAGACGAAGGCGAGCGTCGGGAAAGCTGTTGGAAAAAGACAGAAGGCGGCGAAGAAGAGGATCGTCTCCGTGCCCTCGGTCAGCCCGCCCAGATAGTAGAGAGCCTTCGGTCCGCGCCGCGTGGTGGCGAGGCCGCGCTTGGCGGCGAAGATGGCGAAGGCGAGAAAGGTCGAGCCCGTGCCCATGAAGCCGAAAAGCAGGATCGCCGCCGGCAGCGCATTGTCGGGCCTGGCGAGGGCGAAGCCGGCGACGAAGCCGGCATAGACGATGAAATCGCAGACGATGTCGAGATAGCCGCCCAGATCGCTCGCGCTGCGGCGCCGCGCGAGAGCGCCGTCCAGGCCATCGAACAGGCGGTTGCCCATGAACAGGGCCAGCCCGGTCAGGTAATGTCCGGTGGCGATCGCCGGGATGGCGCCGAGCCCGAGGGCGAAGCCGGCCCAGGTCATGGCATCGGCGCCGATGCCGAGCGCGGCAAGGTGGCCGCCCGCGCGGTCGAGAGTGGGGGCGAGGAGGCGGCGGAGGAGCGGGTCGAGCATCGGCCCATCCTCGCCGCCTTGCGGAGCCGCCGCAATCCGCCGCTTGACCTTCCAGCGACGGTAAGGTGCAGGATGTCCATGCTGAAGTTTTGCAGCGTTTTTTGGAGATGAAGATGGATGGACTCACTTTGCAGGTGACCGGCATGACCTGCCAGGGCTGTGTCAATGCCGTGACACGGGCGCTTGGCCGGGTGGCGCCGCAGGCGCGCGTCGAGGTCGATCTCGCCACCGGCCGGGTGGCGATCGAGGGTGCGGTGGAGCCTTCGCGCGCGGCCGAGGCAATCCGCGCCGCAGGCTTCGAGGTGGCGGGGCAGAACCTGTAGGGCCGGGGGCGTACAAGGCAGGGGCCCTGCTGGCCCTTGCTTTCCCGGCCGGCCGCTGTCATGACCTGCGGCCGTGAACTACCGCCATGCGTTCCATGCCGGCAATTTCGGCGACGTGCTGAAGCACGCGGTGCTGGTTAGGGTGATCGGGCATCTGTGCCGCAAGGATGCGGCCTTCGTGATTCTCGATACCCATGCCGGCCCGGGTCTCTACGACCTGCGTTCGGTGCCGGCCTTGAAGACGGCCGAGTTTCGCGCCGGCATCGGGCGGGTTGCCGCCGCGAGCGATCCGCCCGCGCCGCTCGCACCCTACCTCGAACTTCTGGCACGCCTCAATCCGGAGGGCCTTGGCGCCGGCATCCGCTTCTATCCGGGCTCGCCGGAACTGGCGCGGCGGATGCTGCGCCCGCAGGACCGGCTGGTCCTCAACGAGCTGCATCCCCAGGATCGCGAGGCACTGCGCCATTTGATGATGGGCGACCGGCGGGTGCGAGTGCTGGGTGAGGACGGTTATGCCCTGGTCAAGGCCCAGCTTCCGCCGCCCGAACGCCGCGGCCTGATCCTGATCGATCCGCCCTTCGAGCGTCCCGACGATCGCGAGCGCATGATCGCCGCGCTGCGCCAGGGTCTGCGCCGGTTCGCGACGGGCATCTTCCTGCTCTGGTATCCCGTCAAGGCGGCGGACGATGGCGACAGGCTGTTCGAGATGGCTCGCGCGGCGGTGACAGCGCGGCTGCTGCAGGCGGAGCTTCTGGTGCGCGCGCCGGGCGACCCCGCCCTGCTCAACGGGGCCGGCCTGCTGATTGTCAATCCGCCCTGGCAACTGGCAAGTGAACTGTCCGTGCTGCTGCCCTGGCTTTCGGAGACACTGCGCCAGGGTGCTGGCGCCGGCGCGAAACTACGCCCGACGGCGGACAAATGAAGGCGCTCGCGCCGGGCGTGGGATTCATGTCCGCTGTTGTCCGGTCCGTGCCGCCGTCTAGACTTCATCGGGGGACGGTCGATTCTCCCGGGACAGCGGCGACCACTCTGGAGAAGGAGCGGACATGCGCGTCAGGCAGATGGTTCGTTGCGTCGCGGCGGCAATCCTCGCGCTCCTGATCGCCCGGGAAGCCACCGCGGAGACGGAAGTCGACCTCCAGCTCGCGCTCGCCGTCGACATTTCCGGAAGCGTCGATCAGGACGAGGCGCTGCTGCAGCGCCAGGGCTATGTCGCCGCCTTCCGCGACCCGGAGATCATTCGCGCCATCAAGGGCGGCATGATCGGCAAGATCGCCGTGATGTATTTCGAATGGGCGAGTTACGGCGACAACCGCCTGCTGGTCGACTGGATGGTGATCGGCGACGAGGCCAGCGCGCACATGTTCGCCGCGCTGCTGGCCGAGGCGCCGATCCGCACCGGACTGCGCACTTCCATCACCGGTGCCATCGATTTCGCCCTGCCGCGTTTCGCGCTGGGCAACTTCCGCGCCACCAGGCGCGTCATCGACATCTCCGGCGACGGCCCGAACAACGATGGCGGCCTGATCGACCTGGCGCGCGAGAAGGCTATCGCCGCCGGCATCACGATCAACGGCCTGCCCATCGTCAACGACCGGCCGAACCGCTTCGGGTTTCCCAACATGGCCGATCTCGACAAGTATTACGAGGGCTGCGTGATCGGCGGTCCGGGGGCGTTCATCGTCGTGGCGCAGGACTTCGCCTCGTTCGGCGAGGCGGTCCGGCGCAAGCTGCTGCTCGAAATCGCCGGCCTCGTGCCCGAAGGCGGGCGCGCCAGCGTCGGACGACGCGAGGCGGCGCAGGAGGCGCGCCTGGCGCCGTTCCCGCCGGCGCGCGGACTGCTGCATCGGGCGCAGTACACGCCCGGCTGCGATATCGGCGAGAGACGCAGCCGCGACTTCTATCAGAACCGCTTCCTCAACCCGAACTGACTTCCCAGCGACGGCGGACCAGCTTAAGACGGCTTGCATGCCGCCTCGCTTCGATACCGAACTGCCGATCGACGACCTCTTGCCGGAGGTCCGCCGCATTCTGGCGGCCGGTCACAATCTTGTCGTCCAGGCGGCACCGGGTGCGGGCAAGACCACGCGACTGCCGCTCGCCCTGCTGGGCGAGCCCTGGCTCGAGGGGCGCAGGATCCTCATGCAGGAGCCGCGCCGCATCGCCACCCGCGCGGCCGCCCGGCGCATGGCCGAGACGCTGGGCGAGACGGTCGGCGGGCAGGTCGGCTACAGCGTGCGGCTCGACCGGCGGATCGGGCCGGCAACACGGATCGAAGTGCTGACGGACGGCATCATGCTGCGCCGGCTGCAGGAAGATCCGGCGCTTGAGGATGTCGGCCTCGTGATCCTCGACGAATTTCACGAGCGCGGCCTGGAAAGCGATCTTGTCCTCGCCCTCTGCCGCG
>JAHCJR010000135.1 GCA_026126165.1 Alphaproteobacteria bacterium | reverse complement strand
GCCACCCCCTCCGCCGCCTGCGCCGCCAAAGCCGGCACCCGAGGCACAATCCAGCACGAGGCCCATGCCGATGAACGAAGAAGATCCTGGCCTGATCTCGCAACCGACAGCGACCGCCGCCACCAGCGCGCTCGCCGATCTCGCCGGCGCGGTGACCGCGGCGCGGGGCCTGCCTCTTGGTGCCGGCCATCGCACGCTCGAGGACATCGTCAAGGAGTTGCTGCGGCCCATGCTAAGGCAGTGGCTGGACACGAACCTGCCGCCACTCGTCCATCGCATCGTCGAGCGCGAGGTGGCGAAGCTTGCCGGCCGGGTGGACGACACGCTGCCACGCTGAAGTTCTCCTGCGTTCCCGGTTTCCGGCCGTTCGGGCGCCGACAGGCGATACCGGCGGCCGGTTCCGTTTCCCGTTATCTGACAGAGATTGAGTGATGCTGGACAAGCATTATCGGCCGGATGAGGTCGAGGCCCGACTTTATGCGGAATGGGAGAAGGCCGGCGCCTTCCGTATCGGCCGTCGCGACAATGCCCAGCCCTACACGATCGTCATTCCGCCGCCGAACGTGACCGGCAGCCTGCATATGGGTCACGCGCTGAACAACACGCTGCAGGACGTCCTGATCCGCTTCGAGCGGATGCGTGGGCGCGACACGCTCTGGCAGCCCGGCACGGATCACGCCGGGATCGCGACGCAGATGGTGGTCGAGCGCCAGCTCGCCGCAGAGGGCCGGAGCCGGCAGGAACTGGGTCGCGAAGCTTTCGTCGAGCGTGTCTGGAAATGGAAGGAAGAATCCGGCGGCACCATTACCCGGCAGCTTCGCCGCCTCGGCGCCTCCTGCGACTGGTCGCGCGAACGCTTCACCATGGACGAGGGGCTGTCGCGGGCGGTGCGGAAGGTGTTCGTCGATCTGCACCGGCAGGGCCTGATCTACCGGGACAAGCGGCTGGTGAACTGGGACCCGAAGCTCAAGACCTCGATCTCCGATCTGGAGGTGGAGCCGCGCGAAGTGGATGGGCAGCTCTGGCATTTCCGCTATCCGGTGGAAGGCGAGGAAGGCACCTTCATCACGGTGGCGACGACGCGCCCGGAGACGATGCTGGGCGATAGCGGCGTTGCCGTGCATCCGGAGGATGCGCGCTTCAGGCATCTGGTGGGCAAGCGGGCGATCCAGCCGGTGACGGGCCGGGCGCTGCCGATCGTCGCCGACGAATATGCCGATCCCGAGACCGGCACCGGCGCGGTCAAGATGACGCCGGCGCACGATTTCAACGATTTCGAGGTCGGCCGGCGGCATGGGCTTGAACTGATCGACATCATGACGCCGGATGCCACCATCAACGACCATGCGCCGGAGCGCTACCGCGGCCTCGACCGGTTCGAGGCGCGCCGCCGGATCGTCGCCGAAATGGAGGAGAAGGGCTATCTCGAGAAGGTCGAGCCGCACCGCCACGCCGTTCCGCATGGCGACCGCTCCGGGGTGCCGATCGAACCACGCCTTTCCGACCAATGGTACGTGGATGCCAAGACGCTGGCCGGTCCCGCCATCCGCGCCGTCGAGGAAGGTCGCACGCGCATCGTGCCGAAGCAGTGGGAGAAGACCTACTTCGAGTGGATGCGCAACATCCAGCCCTGGAATATCTCGCGTCAGCTCTGGTGGGGTCATCAGATTCCCGCCTGGTATGGTCCAGACGGCCACATCTTTGTCGAACTGACCGAGGAGGAAGCGCGCGAGGCGGCGCGCCGGCACTATGGGCGCGAGGAACCGCTGCGCCGCGACGAGGACGTGCTGGACACCTGGTTCTCGTCGGCGCTCTGGCCTTTCTCGACGCTCGGCTGGCCGGATCGCACGCCGGAGCTGGCGCGCTACTATCCGACCGACGTGCTGGTCACGGGCTTCGACATCCTGTTTTTCTGGGTGGCCCGCATGATGATGATGGGCCTTCATTTCATGGGCGAGGTGCCTTTCCACACGGTCTATATCCATGCCCTGGTGCGGGACGAGAAGGGACAGAAGATGTCCAAGTCCAAGGGCAATGTCATGGACCCGCTGGACTCGGTGGAAAGTTACGGCGCCGACGCGCTGCGCTTCACGCTTGCGGCGATGGCGGCGCAGGGACGCGATGTCAAGCTCTCCAACCAGCGCATCGAGGGCTATCGCAATTTCGCGACCAAGCTGTGGAATGCGGCGCGCTTCTGCGAGATGAACGAATGCCGCCCCGTTGCCGGCTTCGATCCGAAGCAGGCGCGCCAGACCGTGAACCGCTGGATACTCGGCGCGCTGCGCGAGACAAGCGGGCTGGTCACGGAGGCGCTGGAAGCCTATCGGTTCAACGATGCGGCCGGGGCCGTCTACCATTTCACATGGGGAACCTTCTGCGACTGGTATCTCGAGTTCATCAAGCCGCTCCTGGCCGGCCAGGACGAGGCGGCGAAAGCCGAGACGCGCGCGGTCACCGCCCATGTGCTGGATACGATCGTGGCTCTGCTGCATCCCTTCATGCCGTTCGTTACCGAGGAGCTCTGGCAACGCCGCGCGGTTCCCTCGGGCGCGCCGCTGATGCTCTCCGCCTGGCCCGACATTGCAGGCCTGCCGCATGACGAAGCGGCGATGAAGGAGATGGACTGGGTCGTACGGCTGATATCGGCGGTGCGGGCCGTGCGCGCCGAGATGAACATTCCCCCGGCCAGCAAGCTCGACCTGCACGTGGCCGGCGCTGCCGGCGAAACGCTCGCGCGGCTCGCCGACCACGAGGATCAGATACTCCGCCTTGCCCGCCTGGAACGGATCCTGACTTCCGGCAGCCTGCCGAAAGGTTCCGTGCAGGTCGTTTTGGACGAGGCGACGCTCGGCCTGCCGCTCGCGGGAGTCGTGGATCTCGGCAAGGAAAAGGCGCGGCTTGACAAGGAACTGGTGAAGCTCGAAGGCGAGATCCGGAAGATCGAGGCCAAGCTCGGCAATCCGGGCTTCGTCGCCAAGGCGCCCGAGGAGGTGGTCGAGGAGAACCGCGAGCGCCTGTCGGAGTTTCATGCGATGCGCGAGAAGCTGATGGCGGCGCAGGCGCGCCTTCAGTCGATCTGACCGGCCATGCCGCAGGCGATCGGCGCCGGCCTGCTCGTCGCGCTGGTCGGCTATGCCAGTTCCGTCGCCGTCGTCATCCAGGGCCTCTCCGCGGTCGGCGCTTCCAGTGCGGAGATTGCCTCGGCCCTCGTCGCGCTCGGCCTTGCCAAAGGGCTGCTGGCGATCGGACTGTCGCTCCGCTACCGGCTTCCGATCAGTATCGCCTGGACGACGCCGGGTGCCGCACTCCTGGTCTCGACCGGCATGGTGCAGGGTGGCTTTGCGGCGGCGGTGGGCGCTTTCATGGCCGTCGGGTTTCTTGTCATCCTGGCGGCATTCTGGCGACCGCTCGGGCGGCTGATCGGCGCCATTCCGACGCCGATTGCCAGCGCCATGCTGGCCGGCATCCTGCTCAAGCTCTGCCTCGCACCCTTTCTGGCTCTTGCCGAGATGCCGCTGCTGGCACTCCCGGTGCTCCTCGTCTGGCTGCTGGTCGGTCGCTTCGCCCGCCTTCTGGCAGTGCCCGTGGCGCTGCTTCTGGCGCTGGCGCTCATTGCAGCCAGCTCGCCTGATCTCGAACTTGCGGGGGCGGGGCTCTGGCCCGGGCTTGCCTTCGTGCCGCCGGCCTGGAGCTGGGAGGCGATGATCGGCATCGCCCTGCCGCTCTTCATCGTCACCATGGCCTCGCAGAACGTGACCGGTTTCGCCGTGCTCTCCACCTTCGGCTACCGCCCGCCCGTGACGCCGGTGCTGGCGGCGACCGGCTTGGCCTCCGTCCTTGCCGCTCCCTTCGGCGCGATCACAGTCAACCTGGCGGCGATCACGGCGGCGCTCTGTGCCGGACCGGAGGCTGGCAGCGATCCGGCGCGCCGCTATCTGGCCGCGGTGATCGGCGGCATCGGCTATATCGCGCTCGCCGGACTGGCCGGCATCGCGGCTGGTCTTGTCGCGGTGGCGCCGCCCACGCTGATCGAAGCGGTTGCGGGACTTGCGCTGATGGCGGCGTTCGGCCAGGCGGCGAGCAATGCCTTCGCCGGGGAAGCCGAACGCCTGCCGGCACTGGTGACGTTCCTGGTCACGGCATCCGGCCTCGCCTTCTTCGGCATCGGCGCGGCCTTCTGGGGGCTCGTGTTCGGGCTGGTGGTGCGGCTCGTCTACCGCGCCGCCGGACCCGGATTGAGCCGCAGGTGATCGAGCGCGCCCTGCAGGATGTAGGAGGCGGCCAGCTTGTCGACCAGTTCCGCGCGGCGCCTGCGCGTCGCGTCCGCCTCGTCGATCAGCATGCGGTTGACCGCCGCGGTCGATAGCCGCTCGTCCCAGAAGGCCATCGGCAGATCCGGCAGCATTTGCGCGAGGTTGCGCGCGAACTGCCGGACCGACTGGCAACGCGGGCCCTCGCTGCCATCCATGTTGACCGGCAGCCCGATGATCAGACCGCCGATCCCGTGCTTCGCGACAATGGCCGCGAGTTGTCTGGCATCCGCAGTGAACCTGGTCCGGCGGATGGTCTCCAGCGGGCTGGCGATCACGAGGCCCGTGTCGGTGAGGGCGAGACCGATGGTCTTTTCGCCGAGATCGAGGCCAAGCAGGCGCTGGCCCGGCCGGAGCCGTTCTTTGAGGTCCTGAAGCTTGCCGGCAATCATTCCGAATGCTAGTTTCCAAGCCCGCCGGGGCCCGCGAAAAGCTGCGCCCCGGCGGGTTTTTTATGCCATACCAACCGTTCATCAAAGGTGGCACATGTCGCTCGATAAAGCCACGGTCGCCCGGATCGCCCGCCTTGCCCGGATCGAGGTTCCGGAGGAGGCGCTGGCGCCAATGGCGCGCGAGCTTGACACGATCCTGACCTTCGTCGAACAGCTCGGGCAGGTGAACACCGATGGCGTGGCGCCGATGACGTCGGTCACGCCCATGCGGCTGCGCATGCGCGAGGACCGGGTGAGCGACGGCGGCGACGCG
>JAHCJR010000134.1 GCA_026126165.1 Alphaproteobacteria bacterium | reverse complement strand
CGTTATCAAGCCTTCCGCCGCCACGCCCAAGCTGCTCAAGCACAAAGGCCGCGCCGTCGTGTTCTCCTCGATCGAGGATTTCAAGGCGCGGATCGACGATCCGAAGCTCGACATTGATGAGAACTGCGTCATGGTGCTGCAGGGCTGCGGGCCGAAGGGCTATCCCGGCTTTCCCGAAGTCGGCAATCTGCCGCTGCCCACCAAGGTCCTGAAGAAGGGCATCACCGACATGGTGCGCATTTCCGATGCGCGCATGAGTGGCACGGCCTACGGCGCCGTGGTGCTCCATGTGGCGCCGGAATCGGCGGCGGGCGGGCCGCTCGCCCTGGTGCGGGACGGCGACATGATCGAACTCGACGTGGCACGGCGGAAGCTCGAGCTGCTGGTTTCGGCCGAGGAGCTGGCGCGGCGCCGCGCCGCCTGGAAGCCACCGAAACAGGAATATGACCGTGGCTGGGCCAAGCTCTATGTCGATCACGTCCAGCAGGCGGACAAGGGCTGCGATCTCGACTTTCTCGTCGGCAAGAGCGGCTCCTACGTGCCGCGGGAAAGCCACTAGACGACGCAGGGAGCGCGCGGTCAGGGAAGGGCGGCGGGGACGGGGATGCCGAAACGCTCTGCCCATGGCGCGATTTGCGGCATGATGCCCGGATGCAGCGCCACGCCTTCGCGGATCTGCCGCGCGCGCAGGGCGAGGCCGCGCTCGCCCGGCAGGCGGACCGGTCCCAGACCGGGCCGGGGCGGCACGGCGCGGCAGGCCTCGGCGAGCCATTGCGCCTCGCGCGCGAAAGCCGCGCGCCCGCCGAAGGCATCGGGGTCGATCATCTGCAGATAGACGCTGGCGCCCCAGCCTTCCTTCGGATCGGCGCGCCCATGTCCGGCCAGGGCCGAGGTCAGCGCCTCGACCAGCAGGCCCAGCGCGAAGCCCTTGTGCCCGGCTTCGATGCCGCCCAGCGGCAGCAGCGCGCCCTGCCTGCCATCGAAAAGCACGGAAGGATCGTCCGTCGGCCTGCCGTCTTCGTCGAGCAGCCAGGGATGGGGCAGTCTCAAGCCCTCCTTGTGCAGCCGGCCGGTGAGCCCGTTGGTGGTATAGGACATCGAGACATCGAGCAGCACGGGCGCGCTCTCAGTCGGCCAGCCTGCGGCGATCGGGTTGGGCGTATAGACGCCGCGCCGCCCGCCATGCGGCGCTACCGACCCGCCATTGGGATCGGAACAGGCGAGCAGCATGACAAGGCCGCGGTCGGTCGCGCGCTTCAGATAGGCGGCCAGGCAGGCGATGTGGTGGCTGCGGCGGATCACGATGGTCGCCGTGCCGAAGCTGCGGGCGCGTTCGGCCGCCAGGTCCATCGCCTTGCGCACCAGCCATGGCCCCGGCAGCCGCTGGCCGTCCCAGGCAAGCGCCGGCCCCCGGTCCGCCAGGGTGAGCGGTTCGCCCGTCCTGCGCATGGAATCCTTCTCGATCTCCCCGAGATAGGGCCCGAGCAGGTTCAGGCCGTGCGTGTCGTGGCCCATGAGGTCGGCATCGACCAGGGTCTCCGCCACCGCCAGCGCGCGCGGGCGGGCGAGACCCGCGCGCTCCAGAAGCGCGGCGGCGAAGAGCACAAGGTCGGCCGCCTTGTGGCGCGCGAGGGCCTTCGTCATGGCCGGAGGGTCACATCACCGCGCCGAGGACCCAGGGCGTGAATTCGTCATCGCCCATGCCCAGTTCCTCGCTCTTGGTCCGCTGGCCCGATGCGGTCTTCAGCACCATCTCGAAGATGCGCTGGCCCATTTCCCCGATCGTCGCCTCGCCATCGGCGATGGGGCCGCAATTGATGTCCATGTCGTCCGGCATGCGGTTGTAGAGCGCGGTATTGGTCGCGAGCTTGAGGCAGGGGGCCGGCTTGCAGCCGAAGACGCTGCCGCGCCCGGTGGTGAAGCAGACGATGTTCGCGCCGCCGGCCACCTGCCCGGTGACCGAGACCGGGTCGTAGCCCGGCGAGTCCATGAACAGGAAGCCCTTGGCGGTCATGGTTTCGGCGTACCTGTAAACCTCCACCAGGTTGCCGGTGCCGCCCTTGGCGACCGCGCCGAGGGACTTTTCCAGAATGGTGGTCAGACCGCCCGCCTTGTTGCCGGGCGAGGGGTTGTTGTTCATCTCGCCGTTGTTCCGCGCCGTGTAACTCTCCCACCAGCGGATGCGTTCGACGATCTTCTCGCCCACCTCGCGGTTAACCGCGCGCCGCGTCAGCAGATGCTCCGCGCCATAGATTTCCGGCGTCTCGCTCAGCACCGCGCTGCCGCCGTGACGCACCAGAAGATCGACGCAGGCGCCGAGCGCGGGATTGGCGGTGATGCCGGAATAGCCATCCGATCCGCCGCACTGCAGCGCCAGGCAAAGATGGCTCGCCGGAACATCGCGCCGCTCGATCCGGGAGGCCGCCGGCAGCATCTCTTTCAGGATCGCCACGCCGTTGCGCACCGTGCGCGCCGTCCCGCCTTCCTCCTGAATGGTGAGCGTGCGCAGTCCTTCGCCGACCTCAAGTCCCTCCGCGGCCAGCAGGCCGCCGATCTGGTTGCCTTCGCAGCCGAGGCCGAGCACGAGGATTCCGGCGAAGTTGGCATGGCGGGCGAAGCCGGCGAGGGTGCGGCGCAGCACCGCCATTCCCTCGCCCGCCGCGTCCATGCCGCAACCGGTGCCGTGCGTCAGCGCCACCACACCGTCTACCGTGGGAAAATCGGCCAGCAGCGGCCGCATCTGCTCGGCGATATAGCGCCCCGTGGTGGCCGAGCAGTTGACCGTGGTGACGATGCCGAGATAGTTGCGGGTGGCGACCCGCCCGTCGGGCCGGACAATTCCCTTGAACGTGGCGCGCAGGTGCTCCGGCAACATTTGCGTCGGCCGCGCATCGGCGCCGAAGGCATGGTCGCGCTCGAACTCGCCCATGGCCAGGTTGTGGGTATGGACATGTTCGCCCGGCGCGATGTCGGTGGTGGCGAAGCCGATGATCTGTCCGTACTTGCGCACCGGCGCCCCGTGCCCGATCCGCATGGCGGCGACCTTGTGGCCGGCCGGCACGTGCCCCATGGCGCTCATCGCCTCGCCAGGAATGGCGGTACCGGGCAGGATGTCGGTCCGGGCGACGACCACGTTGTCGTGCGGGCCGAGGCGTATGGTCAATGGCTGCATTGCGTCCCCATGCCGGATTCTCCGTGCCGCCTTTGCGGCCGGAGGCCTCTGCGCAATTTACAACCCGCACCGGCCCGTGGCAATTTGGCCGCCGCAATCGCGATGGGGGATGGACGGGGATGGGCGGCAGGCTCGCGGGCAGGACGGCGCTGGTGACGGCGGCGGCGCAAGGCATCGGCGAGGCGGCCGCGCGGGCTTTCGCCGCGGAAGGCGCGCGGGTGATTGCCACCGACGTGGCACATCAGCGCCTCGCCGCCCTGGACGGCGTCTCGGGGATCGAGACCGCGCGGCTCGACGTGCTGGACCCCGAGGCCGTCGCGCAGGCCGCCCGGCGGTTCGGGCCCGTCGACGTGCTCTTCAACTGCGCCGGCATGGTGCCTCACGGCAGCATTCTCGATTGCGACGAAGAACAGTGGAGTGTTGCCTTCGATCTCAATGTCCGGGCCATGTACCGGATGATCCGGGCGTTCCTTCCGGCAATGCTGGAGCGCGGCGGCGGCAGCATCATCAACATGTCGTCGGTCTGCTCGTCGATGAAAGGCTTGCCGAATCGCTTTGCCTATGGCGCGAGCAAGGCCGCCGTCATCGGACTGACCAAGTCGGTCGCCGCCGATTTCGTCGGTCGCGGCATCCGCTGCAATGCCGTCTGTCCCGGCACGGTACAGACACCCTCGCTCGACGAGCGGATCAATGCCTTCGCCGATCCGGTCCAGGCACGGCGCGATTTCATCGCCCGTCAGCCGATGGGGCGGCTCGGCACGCCTTCGGAGGTGGCGGCGCTCTGTGTCTATCTCGCCTCCGACGAGGCGGCCTATATCACCGGTCAGGCCATCGCCATCGATGGCGGGATCACCATCTAGAAGCGATCAGGAAAGAGGACGAGGCGATGAAACTTCTGCGCTACGGCCGCGCTGGCCAGGAACGGCCGGCAATGCTCGACAACGAGGGTCGCATGCGCGACATCTCGCGCATCGTCAAGGACATCACGCCGGCAACGATCTCGCCCGGCCTGCTCGCCGCGCTGCGCAAGGCGGACCAGCGGCGGCTGCCCCTGATCAAGGGACGGCCGCGCCTCGGGCCGCCGGTCGGGGGGATCGGCAAGCTGGTCTGCATCGGTCTCAACTATTCCGACCATGCCGCGGAGACCGGCGCGCCCATTCCGAAGGAGCCGATCGTCTTCCTCAAGGCGAACTCCTCGATCTGCGGGCCGAACGACACTGTCATCATCCCGCGCGATTCGAAGAAGTCCGACTGGGAAGTGGAGCTTGCCATCGTCATCGGCCGCAAGGCCCAGTATGTCGAGCAGGCGAAGGCGCTGAACTACGTGTTCGGCTACACGATCTGCAACGATGTCTCGGAGCGTGAGTTCCAGCTCGAGCGCGGCGGCTCCTGGGACAAGGGCAAGAGCTGCGACACTTTCGGGCCGCTCGGCCCCTGGCTGGTCACCCGGGACGAGGTCAAGGATCCGCAGAACCTCAAACTCTGGCTCGAACTGAACGGCAAGCGGGTCCAGAACGGGACGACGGCGAAGATGATCTTCGGCGTCGCCGAGATCGTCGCCTACGTCTCGCGCTTCATGACGCTTCATCCGGGTGACGTGATCTCCACCGGCACCCCGCCCGGCGTCGGCCTCGGCATGAAGCCACCGCTTTTCCTCAAGCCGGGCGATGTCATGCGTCTCGGCATCGAGGGAATGGGCGAGCAGGTGCAGAAGGTGGCGGCCGCGAAAGGCTAGAGCCTTTCACCGCGGGATGGAATCGTTCTGACGTGGCGGAATTGGGCTGTGGCAAGGAAGACGGCGCCGGTCGTAGCGGGGCTACGGCCACGCCGTCTGACGCCGACCATCGGCGCAATTCCGCCCGTCCCGGCGGGTTGGCCGGCGGCGGGCGCCCGCTTTGTCGCGCCGCTGGCCCGATGCACCACATCGCGCTGCGCGCCGCTTCGCGCGGCTCGCCGCGCCGCCGGCCAACAGAACCGTTTCCATCCCGCG
>JAHCJR010000133.1 GCA_026126165.1 Alphaproteobacteria bacterium | reverse complement strand
GCCCGCCGCCCGCGCCGCCCTCGCCCCGCCCCGGCGCGGCCACGGCGCGCGCCCTCAGGCCGGCCCGCGCAGCCGGCCGATATTGGCGGCGTAAGCCGCCGGCCCGCCGCTGAAGGTCGCGGTGCCCGCGACGAGGACATCGGCGCCGGCCGCTATCGCCGCCCGCGCGGTCTCGACATTGATGCCGCCATCGACTTCAAGGTCGACCGGGCGGCCGCGCGCATCGATTTCCGCCCGCAGGCGACGGATCTTCTCGAGCTGCGAGGCAATGAACTTCTGGCCGCCGAAACCCGGATTGACGCTCATCACCAGCACCAGGTCGACTTCGTCCAGCACCGCGAGCGCCGCCTCGACCGGCGTTGCCGGATTGAGCGAGACGCCGGGCTTCTTGCCGAGCGAGCGGATGAGCTGGAGCGTGCGGTGCAGGTGCGGCCCCGCTTCCGGATGCACGGTGATGATGTCGGCGCCCGCCCTGGCGAAGTCCGGCACGAAGGGATCGACGGGCGAGATCATCAGATGCACATCGAAAGGCAGGCGGCTGTGCGGACGCAGTGCCGCCACCACCTGCGGACCGATGGTGAGGTTGGGCACGAAATGCCCGTCCATCACGTCCACATGCACGAAATCGGCCCCTGCCGCCTCGATGGCGCGCACCTCTTCGCCGAGCCGGGCGAAATCCGCCGACAGGATCGAAGGCGCGATACGGACTGCCTGCTGCATGACTTCGGAATACAGGGTTTCCCCTTGGGCCGCAAGCCGAGGGGCCGACAGTTCGGCGCGGCTTGCGCGTCAGTTCGAAAGGCGTTGCATCAGGCGGCGCATGAAGCCGATGCAGGCTTCCACCTGCGTCATCTCGATGAACTCGTTCGGCTTGTGTGCCTCGCGGATATTGCCGGGGCCGCAGACCACCGTCGGGATGCCCACATCCTGGAAGATCCCGGCTTCGGTGCCGTAGGAGACCGCATGGGTGCGGTTCGAGCCGACCAGGGCGAGCGACAGCTGCTCCGCCGGCGATCCCGGCTCGGGCCTCAGGCCCGGCGCGGTGATCAGGATCTCGTTCTCGACGCTTGCCTCCGGATGGATGGCGCGCATGCGCGGCAGCAGGACCTTCTCGCAATATTCCTGCAGCCGCCGGTAGGCGAGATGGGTGTCGTTGCCGGGAATCGATCTCTGCCCCCAGTGGAAGCAGCAGCGCCGCGGGATGATGTTGGTCGCGGTGCCGCCTTCGATCAGACCGATGCTCAAGGTATCGTGCGGCGGATCGAAGCGGGCGGCATCGGGATTGTCGGTGCGTTTCAGTTCCTCGCCGACCCGCTCCAGCTCGGCGATCAGCTCCGCTGCGGCGACGATGGCGTTGACGCCGCGATGGGTGGCGGAGGAATGCGCCTCCAGTCCGAACACGGTGGTGCGGGCGAGAAACATGGATTTGTGCGCGTCGACCACCTGCATCTCGGTCGGTTCGCCCACCACGATCGCGCTCGGACGCGGACCGTTCCGGCGCAGATGGTCGACGAGCCCGTGCACGCCGAGGCAGCCCACTTCCTCGTCATAGGAAAAGGCGAGGTGCACCGGCACCTTCAGCGCCGCCGCCCGGAACTCCGGCACCAGCGAGAGCGCGACGGCGCAGAAGCTCTTCATGTCCGCCGTGCCGCGTCCGTAGAGCAGTCCGTCGCGCTCGAACACGCGGAAGGGATCGCTCTCCCAGGGCTGGCCGTCGACCGGCACCACGTCGGTATGGCCGGACAGGACCACGCCGCCATCGCTTTCCGGACCGATGGTGGCGAAGAGGTTGGCCTTGGCGCCACTCGTATCGTGGATCAGCGTCGAGGCGATGCCATGGCCGTCAAGGTAGTCGCGCACGAAGTGGATCAGTTCGAGGTTGGAATTGCGGCTCGTCGTGTCGAAGGCGACAAGCCTGGCGATCATGTCGAGAGGCGAAATGGCAACAGGCATGCGCGGAGTTCCTCGCGGCTCGCGGTTCTTGCTCACCGCACCCTAGTGGAGCCGGTCGGGGCGGTAAACACGGCCGTGCGGCTCAGACGGCGTGGCCGCTCGCGCTGGCTGGGCCGATCATGGCAAGGAACTCGCGCCGCGTCATGGCATCCTCGCGGAAGGCGCCCAGCATGCGGCTGGTCACCATGGCGACGCCCGGCTTGTGCACACCGCGGGTCGTCATGCACTGGTGTTGCGCCTCGATCACCACGGCGACGCCGCGCGGCTGCAGCACGGTATGGATCGTGTTGGCGATCTGCGCGGTGAGCTTCTCCTGGATCTGCAGGCGCTTGGCATAGGTCTCGACGACGCGCGCGAGCTTCGAGATGCCGACCACGCGCCGGTCCGGCAGATAGGCGACGTGCGCCTTGCCGATGATCGGCACCATGTGGTGCTCGCAATAGCTCTCAAGGCGGATATCGCGCAGCACGATCATCTCGTCGTAGCCGTCGGTCTCCTCGAAGGTGCGCTGCAGGATCTCGACCGGGTCCTCGCGATAGCCGGCGAAGAACTCCTCGTAGGAACGCACCACCCGGTCCGGCGTGCCGGCAAGGCCCTCGCGCGCGGGATCGTCGCCGGCCCAGCGCAGCAGGGTGCGCACCGCCTCCTCCGCCTCCTGGCGGCTCGGGCGGTCGACGGGCTTTACCTTGTCCAGGGCGGAACGGAACTTGACCGGGCCGGCGCTCATGCGAATGGTCCCCTCTCGGTTTGCTCGACTTGGCAACGAACCCTCATACGCATGCGAACGAAGGCTGGATGAACGGCGCCGGCGGATTCAGTTCAGGCGTCCCATCGTGTGCGGACTGTCCAGGGAGAAGGCAGGGATCTCGACCTCGAAACCCTCGCCACGGCTCGTTTCCATGTGATAGGTGCCGACCATGATCCCGGACGGGGTCGAAAGCGGCGTGCCGCTGGTATATTCGAAGCTCTCGCCCGGCCGCAGCACCGGCTGCTCGCCGACCACGCCCGGCCCGCGCACCTCCTGCACGCGCCCGAAAGCGTCCGTGATGTGCCAGTAGCGGGTCTTGAGCTGGACGGTCTCGCGGCCGTGATTTTCGATCCGCACCTGATAGGCCCAGACATAACGGTTCTCCATCGGGGACGACTGGTCCTCGAGATAGACCGGATTCACGGTCACCGATATGTCGCGCGTCATCTTGCTGTACATGTTCGTCCGGGCAACCTCCGCCGAACGGCGGGCCATGATGGAAACCAGTATATTGCGTCGACCCGCCGCCTTGTCCAGCGGGGTGGCCATGACATATCCCACGATTGATTTAGGTCATTATAGCGCACTCGTATGAGTTATATTCTTGCGACAGCAGTCACCGGGGCGGGAAGCATCCGTTCCGCGTGCCGGGACGGGGGTTTCTTGGATGAGGAAGCAGTCACGTTCGATCGCGGCCCTGATTCTTGGGTTCGGCCTGCTCCAGGCGGCGGGCGCCGCCGCGCAGCAGGGTCCGGCGCCGGGCGCCTACCTTTCGCTCGGCCTGGGCGGCAGCTATCTCGAGGATCAGAGCTTCCGCACCTCTCTCGGCGGCTTCCGCGCCGACCATGACTGGGGACCCGCCGGCAGCCTGGCGCTGGGCTATCGGCTCGGCTATTTCCGCTTCGAGGTGGAAGGCAGCTACCGGACCAACGATGTCGACGAGATCCGCTCGCCCAAGTCGAATGCCAGGGGCAGTTTCGATTCCTGGGGCCTGATGGCCAATGTGCTGGTCGATCTGCTGCCGCAATCGGATTTCAGCCCTTATCTCGGGGCCGGCGTCGGCGCCGCCATCGTCAATGCCGACCGGGTCCGGACCGGCGCCGGGCGCCTGACGGACGACCGGGATACCGTCTTCGCCTATCAGGGCATCGCCGGACTTCGTTACTCCCTCGGCCCCAACTGGTCGATGTTCGCTGATTATCGCTACTTCCGCACCGAGGACCCGAAGCTCAAGGTCGGCGGCACCTTTGGCGGCGGGCGCAGCGACTTCGATTATGTAAGCCATACGGGCTTCGTCGGCCTGACCTATCATTTCGGCCAGCCGGCGCGGCCGGTGCAGACCGCCCAGCCGATCCCGCGGCAGGCGCCGCCACCGCCGCCGCCGCCACCCCCTCCGCCACCGCCACCGCCCCCGCCACCACCGCCGCCGCCGGCAGCGCTGCCGCCGCAGCCGCAGCCGGAGGTCTATCTGGTTTTCTTCGCCTTCGACCGGTCGGAGATTTCTCCGGTCGCGGCCGGGGTGCTGGACCGGGCGCTGGCGGACTTCTACCGCACCGGCATGGTGCGCTTCCAGGTGGAAGGCCATGCCGACCGGGCGGGCGGCGACGCCTACAACCAGGCGCTTTCCCAGCGCCGGGCCATGGCGGTGGCCGACTATCTGATCCGGCGCGGCATCCAGCCGGCGCAGATCGCCATGCGCGCCTTCGGCGAAAGCCAGCCGCGCGTGCCCACCGCCGATGGCGTGCGCGAGGAGCAGAACCGCCGCGCGGAGATCTTCCTGCGGCGCTTCTGAGCCGGATACCGTCCCTCACGGTGAGTTGAGCCACCGTGATTGCCTTGTTCCTCGACGGCCTCCGGCCGGTTTGCCAGCCTGCATCCGCGGGGCGGCCGGGCGGTGGAGCAAACGGACATGGCGGCAAGAATAGGCGTGGCAACCCTGGCGGCGCGCCTGGCGCCGGCACTGCTGATCTGGCCCACGCTCGCCGTGGCGGAGACAGCGTCGGAGGGACCGCGCCCGGGGCCCTATTTCGCCGCCGGGGGCGGCTTCGTCCATCTGGAGCGCAGCCTGAAAGAAGGCGGCGGGCTCCGCTTTCGGCAGTCCCATGACGCAGGCGGCGCGGCCTACGGTGCCGCCGGCTACAGCTTCGGCCGTTTCCGCCTGGAGAGTGAAATCAGTTACCGTGGCAACGACGGCGATGGCCTGCGCGGCGCCCGCGACTTGCGCCGCGGCGCGATCGATTCCTACGGTTTCATGGCCAACGGGCTGTTCGAGCCGTTTCCCGACTGGGCGCTCAGCCCCTATCTCGGGGCGGGACTGGGCGGCGCCGTCCTGGTGACCGAGGGCGCGCGCTTCACCCGTGGCGGCGAGGATGTGCGCGTCACCGAACGCAGCGACGCGGAGCTTGCCTATCAGGCGATCGCCGGCGCGCGCATGAGTTTCGGGCCCACCTGGTCGGTACGTGCCGATTACCGCTATTTTGCCACCCTCGATCCGGAGTTCGGCTACCGCGCGGTCTCGGCCGGCGGTGCCGAGCGCGGGCGCATCGAAGGCGAATACAAGAGCCACGCGCTCATGGTCGGGCTCAGCTACCATTTCGGCCGCGACGCGCCGTCCCGCCCGGAGGACGCTCGCGAGCGCCTGGCGCGCGACCTCGCCATCCGCGG
>JAHCJR010000132.1 GCA_026126165.1 Alphaproteobacteria bacterium | reverse complement strand
GCAGCACGTGCTGCGCGAGATGGCGGACAAGCTCAAGGAGGAAGGCGTCAAGGTCTCCTACGCCGTCCATCCGGTCGCCGGGCGCATGCCGGGCCACATGAACGTGCTGCTGGCGGAGGCCAACGTCCCCTATGACGAGGTGTTCGAGCTGGAGCAGATCAATTCCGATTTCGCATCCACCGATGTCGCCTTCGTCATCGGCGCCAACGACGTGACCAACCCGGCGGCGCGCGACGATCCGCAGAGCCCGATCTACGGCATGCCGATCCTCGACGTGGACAAGGCGCGCACCGTGCTCTTCGTCAAGCGGTCCATGGCCTCGGGCTATGCCGGCATCGACAACGAGCTGTTCTATCTGGACAACACGATGATGCTGTTCGGCGACGCCAAGAAGATGGTCGAGAGTATCGTCAAGGCGATCTGACCGGCAGGCGCCTTGGCCCGGGTGTCAGAGCGGGCGCCCGGGCTGGCGATCGTCAGGAAAAAATTCCGCAAAGCGGAAAAGTGAAAGCCGCCGATGCCTTGCATGGCGGCTTGAACTGTGGCCGTCAGGGACGGGGACGGCGCCCCGGGTGCGGGCGACGCCTCGGCCGGCTACGCCTCAGGCCGTGCCTTCGCGCTGGGCGCGCTTGCGGGCCAGCTTGCGGGCGCGGCGAATCGCCTCCGCCTTCTCGCGGGCGCGCTTTTCCGAGGGCTTTTCGTAGAAATTCCGCAGTTTCATCTCGCGGAACACGCCTTCGCGCTGCAGCTTTTTCTTCAGGGCGCGAAGCGCCTGATCGACATTGTTGTCGCGGACAAGGACCTGCACGTTCGCTCGCTCTCCAATCCAGCGGTTGCCAACCCATGGTTCAGGGTGCGGCTAGATAACACAGGGGCAAGGCTTTGTGAAGCCTGGCCTTTGACCGCAAACAGGCGCGCCGCCATATTGACTGGCATGACCATCCTCAAGATCGCCCGCATGGGGCACCCCGTCCTGCGGCGCCGGGCGGAGCCCGTTCCCGACCCGAGCGCGCCGGAAATCCACCGGCTTGTCCTCGACATGATCGAGACCATGGAGGATGCGCCGGGCATCGGCCTGGCGGCGCCACAGGTGCATATCCCGCTGCGGCTCGTCATTTTTCGGGTCCCGGCGGAGCGGCTCGGGCCGGGCGAGGAGGGGGAGGCGCAGGCCCTCACGGCGCTCTGCAACCCGGTGATCGAGCCCCTTGGCCCCGACACGGAGCCGGGCTGGGAGGGCTGCCTCTCGGTGCCGGGACTGCGCGGCGTCGTTGAGCGCTGGACGCATATCCGCTATTCCGGTCTCGGCCTCGACGGGCGCCGGATCGAGCGGGAGGCGCGCGGCATGCATGCCAGGGTGGTGCAGCATGAATGCGACCATCTGGACGGCATCCTTTACCCGCAGCGCATGCGCGACCTGACGAAGCTGGTATTCGAGAGCGAGATGCGCCACATGGTTCCCGATGCCCGGGTACGGGAGGATGTGGAATGAGCGGCCCGGTGCATCTGGCGGCGGAGCGGCGCAGGATTCTCGCCGCTTCGCTGCAGCATGTCCCCTTCGATGGCTGGAGCGAGCGCCTGCTCGCCGATGCCTGCCGCGAGGCCGGCCTGCCGGCAGACATGGCGGCGCGGGCATTTCCGCGCGGCCTCGGGGAGCTGGTGGATTTCTATCTCGAGGAGGCCGACCGCGCCATGGTGGAGGCGGTCGAGCAGGCGGGCGATGCGGGCGGCAAGCTCACCGCGCGGGTCAAGCTCGCCATCCGCCTGCGTCTCGAACGGGCGGCGGCGGAGAAGGAAACGGTCCGGCGCACCCTGGCCTTCCTGAGCCTGCCGCAGAACGCGCCGCTTGCCCTTTCCAGCCTTTACCGCACGGTGGATGCCATCTGGTACGCGGTGGGCGACACGGCCACCGATTTCAGCTTCTACACCAAGCGCCTCAGCCTCGCCGCGATCTATTCGGCGACGCTGCTTTACTGGCTCGACGACCGCTCGGAGGGGGCGTCCCAGACCATGGCATTCCTCGACCGGCGGATCGCGGACCTGATGCGCATCGGCCGTCTGCGCGGTCGCCTGCAGCGTGCCGCCGGGCGCCTGCCCGATCCTTTCGGGCTGTTCCGCGACCGCGCCTGAGGCCTCAGAAATCGGCGAGGTCGCCGCCGGCGCCAAGCGGCAGAAGCCGGGTCACATGACCCATCTTCCGGCCGGGACGCGTCTCGCTCTTGCCATAGAGGTGCAGGCGGTTGGCGGGATCGCGCAGGATCTCCGCCCATGCATCCGCGTCATGGCCGATCAGGTTGCGCATGGTGGCGTCGGCATGGCGCGCCGTCGAGCCGAGTGGCAGGCCGCAGATCGCGCGCACATGCTGTTGGAACTGGCTGGTCAGGCAGGCCTCGATGGTCCAGTGGCCGGAATTGTGCACCCTGGGTGCCAGTTCGTTGACCAGAAGGCGGCCGTCGCGGCCGAGAAACATCTCCACCGCCACGGTGCCGCACAGATCAAGGCGGCCGGCGATGCGCCGCGCCATCTCTTCCGCTTCCTGCAGCAGCGAAGCGGGCAGGCGCGCCGGAGCGATGGTCAGGTCGAGGATCTGGGCGCGGTGCCGGTTCTCCACCGGCACGAAAGTGGCGATCGCCCCGTCCGGCCCGCGCGCGGCGATGACGGAAATCTCGCAACGGAAGTCGACGAAGCCCTCCAGGATGCATGGCGCGCCGCCCATCTCCGCCCAGGCCTCGCGGATGGCGCCGGCACGCTCGCCCTCGGCCGCGATCAGCCGCTGTCCCTTGCCGTCGTAGCCGAAGCGGCGCGTCTTGAGCACGGCGCGGCCGGGGATGGCGGCGGCGGCTTCTGCCGCTTCGCCTTCGCTGCCGACCGGCGCATAGGGCGCGGTGCCGAGGCCGAGGGCGCGGGCAAAGTCCTTCTCGAGCAGCCGGTCCTGCGTGATGCGCAGCACCTCCGCCCCCGGGCGCACCGGCTTCAGTGTCGCAAGAAAGGCGACCGATCCGACCGGGATATTCTCGAATTCCAGGGTGATGACATCGACCGCGCCGGCAAAGGCGCGAAGCGCCGCCTCGTCGTCATAGCCGGCCTGCGTCCAGGCGGCGGCCACGTCCGCCGCCGGGGCCTCGGCCTCCGGGCAGAAGATGTGGCAGCGATAGCCAAGCTCGGCGGCGGCGATGGCGATCATGCGGCCGAGCTGGCCGCCGCCAAGAATGCCGATGCGGCTACCGGGAGGAAGCGCCGCGGTTGCGATCATGGGCTGGTGGCGTCGCTCGGCAGTTCCGCCACGGAAGCGGTCTGACGCCGGCGCCAGGCCTCCAGGCGGCGGGCCAGCGACTTGTCCTGCAGGGCGAGGACGGCGGCGGCGAGCAGCGCGGCATTGATCGCACCCGACTTGCCGATGGCCAGCGTGCCGACCGGGATGCCCGCCGGCATCTGTACGATGGACAGTAGCGAATCCATGCCATTCAGCGCCTTGCTTTCCACCGGCACGCCGAAAACGGGGAGCGAGGTCATGGCCGCGGTCATACCGGGCAGGTGCGCCGCTCCGCCGGCACCGGCGATGATCGCCTGCAGGCCGCGCGCCCTGGCGCCCTTCGCATAGGCGACCAGCCGGTCCGGTGTGCGGTGGGCGGAGACGATGCGCCGCTCGAAGGGTATGCCGAGCTGGGCCAGGGTGTCGGCCGCATGCTTCATGGTGGCCCAGTCGGACTGGCTGCCCATGATGACGCCGACCAGGACTTGGGTCTTCTCCATGCGCGACTCGTGGCCAGAATGGTCAGGAGCGGCAGTATAAGGGGCGTTTGCCCCGGAACAAGGCCGGCCCGGCTTCGCCTGACGCGCGAATCTTTCGCCTGATTTTTCGCGCCCGGGAGAAATTTTGCCGTATTTGGCCGCCGCTGTGGAAAATTCCGTCACGCTCTCGCGCGAACCATGAGATGAATTGGTCCGGAAAGGGTCGTGTCGGCCCGTCCTGCATGGTTTGGACCCGGGATGAAGATCGACAGTTCGCGGCCTGTGGCAGGCGTTTCGAGGGGCGGCGGGCGCCGTCCCGAGGCCGGGCGAGCCGGCGCCCCGGCGCCGCGCCGGATCGAGGACAGTGCCTCGGTCATGGGCATCCCCGAGGCGGAATTCACGCCCCGGGTGCGCGAGGCCATCGTCACGCTGATGGCCGAGGTGGAAAGCATGCGTCGCGACCTGGAGCAGGCGCAGCGGCGCATCCAGGAGCTGGAGCAGATCGCCGATCTCGATCCCCTCGTCCCGATCCATAACCGCCGTGCCTTCGTGCGGGAGCTGGACCGGGCGATCTCCTATGCCGAGCGCTATGGCGGGGCTGCCAGCCTGATCTACATGGACGTGAACGGCCTCAAGGCGATCAACGACCGGCACGGACATGCCGCCGGCGACGAGGTGATCCGGCATGTGGCCGGCATCCTGACCGAGAATGTGCGCCGCTCCGACATGATCGGCCGCCTCGGCGGCGACGAGTTCGGCATCCTGCTCGCGCAGGCCGGCCGCGAGGTGGCGGCGTTCAAGGCCGAGCAGCTTGCCGCGGCCATCGCCGCGCGGCCCTTCGTCTTCCACGGCGAGACGATTCCGATCAGCGTCTCCCATGGCTGTCATACGCTGGTGGGCGGCGACCCCGCGCGCGCACTCGATGCCGCCGACAAGGAAATGTATGCACGCAAGCGCGCCATCACGTAGGCGCGCCGAGAACCCCGCCCGCGCCGTTCAGGCGATGATGTCGGGCAGCATCATGCTCTCGATGCGCGTGATCTGGTCCTTGAGCATGAGCTTGCGTTTCTTCAGCCGCTGGATCTGCAGGTGATTGTGGGCGCCGGCGCCGGCCAGTGCCTCGATCGCGTCATCGAGGTCGCGATGTTCCACCTTGAGTTCCTCGAGCTGCCGCCTGAGCGCCACCAGTTCGGTGTTCTGCACGTCGTCCATGATGTCTTCCGCAGGCTCCGGGCGCCTTTCCCGGTCCGGCCGGGCGACATAAGCTAGCACCTCGCCATGGCTGGACGGAAGAAAACAAGCCCTGCCGGAAGCGCCGGCATGCAGGCGGCGCGGACGGCGAACGCCTTCTGGCGCTTCTCGCTACGTCATTACCGCCGGCCGGGCATGGCGGCCAGGCTGATCGAGTTGCAGGACCGGCACGGGCTCGACGTCAATCTTCTGCTTTTTTGTCTGTTTGCGGCGACCCGCGGCCGGGTGCTGGAGCGAACGGAGATCGCGCGCGCCCGTGCCGCCTTGCGGCCGCTCGCGGCTTCCGTGCTGGGGCCGCTGCGTGCCGCCCGGCGGGGCCTCGGCAGCGAGCTTGCCGGCCTTCCCGTGGCGGCGCGGCGCCGCCTCAAGGCCCGTCTCCTGCGTCTCGAGCTGACCGTGGAGCGGCATTGCCAGGCGGCGATCTGCGGCGCGGTGCCGCTGCCCTTCCGTCGGCGGCGCGACGCGGCGGGCGCGAGGGCTGCGGCAAGCCTGCGCCGTTATGCCGGGGCGGCAATCGGAACGGACCTGATCGAA
>JAHCJR010000131.1 GCA_026126165.1 Alphaproteobacteria bacterium | reverse complement strand
AGCACGCCGCCAAGTGCGTGCGTGTTGGTCATGCCCTCCGGCGGCGGCGCCTGCCCCTGCGCCATCGCCTCCGGCGAGAGCTGCCAGCCGATAAGCACCAGCGCCAGCTCGATCAGCAGGATGATGCCGATCAGCGCGCCGATCGGCAGATACTGGAGAAAGCCTTCGCGAAGCTCGGTGAAGTTGATGTCGAGCATCATCACCACGAACAGGAACAGCACGGCGACGGCGCCGACATAGACGATGACCAGGATCATCGCCAGGAATTCCGCGCCCTGCAGGACGAACAGGCCGGCCGAGTTGAAGAAGGCGAGGATGAGAAACAGCACCGAATGCACCGGATTGCGTGCGGCGATCACCATGAAGGCCGAGGCGACCGTGATGCCGGCGAACAGGTAGAAGGCGAGGGCCTGGAGGATCATCGTCGCTGGTCCGGCTCAGCGGTAGGGCGCGTCGGCGGCGAGGTTGGCGGCGATCTCCCGCTCCCAGCGATCGCCGTTCTCGAGCAGCTTGGCCTTGTTGTAGAACAGTTCCTCGCGCGTCTCGGTGGCAAACTCGAAATTCGGCCCCTCGACGATGGCATCGACCGGACACGCCTCCTGGCAGAAGCCGCAATAGATGCACTTGGTCATGTCGATGTCGTAGCGCGTGGTGCGCCGGCTGCCATCCTCGCGCGGCTCGGCTTCGATGGTGATGGCCTGCGCCGGGCAGATCGCCTCGCACAGCTTGCAGGCGATGCATCGCTCCTCGCCCGTGGCATAGCGGCGCAGCGCGTGCTCGCCGCGGAAGCGCGGGCTGAGCGGACCCTTTTCGTAGGGGTAGTTGAGCGTCGCGCGCTCCCTGAACATGTACTTGAAAGTGAGCCAGAGGCCCGAGACCATCTCGCCGAGAAACAGCGTCCGCGCGCTGCGATCCAGGAATGCCATCGTCGATCCCTCCTCTGTCTCGCCTCAGACCTTGCCCGGAAGCAGGTCGAAGGCGACGAGCACGCCCGCGGTCAGAACCACCCAGAAAAGCGAGATCGGCAGGAACACCTTCCAGCCGATCCGCATGAGCTGATCGTAACGGTAGCGCGGCAAGGTCGCCCGCACCCACACGAAAACGAACAGCAGGAACACGATCTTGAGCAGGAACCAGACCGGCCCCGGCACCCAGGTGAAGGGCGCGAAATTGAACGGCGGCAGCCAGCCGCCCAGGAACAGGAGCGCGGTGAAGGCGCTCATCAGGATCATGTTCGCATACTCGCCGAGGAAGAACAGCGCGAAGGTCATCGACGAGTATTCGACCTGGTAGCCGGCGACCAGTTCCGCCTCCGCCTCCGGCAGGTCGAAGGGATGCCGGTTGGTTTCCGCCAGCGCCGAGATGAAAAAGATGACGAACATCGGCAGCAGCGGAATGGCGAACCAGACCGTCTCCTGCGCCCGCACGATGTCCGACAGGTTGAGCGATCCGACGCAGAGCAGCACGGTGATGATGACGAAGCCCATCGAGACTTCGTAGGACACCATCTGCGCCGAGGAACGCAGCGCGCCGAGAAAGGCATAGCGCGAATTGGATGCCCAGCCCGACATGACGATGCCATAGACGCCGAGCGAGGAGATGGCGAACAGATAGAGGATGCCGACATTGATGTCGGCAAGCACCATGCCGTCGTCGAAGGGGATCACCGCCCAGGCGATCATGGCCAGGATGAAGGTGATCATCGGCGCCACCACGAACACCACCTTGTTGGCGCCGGTCGGCAGGATGGTTTCCTTGAACAGCAGCTTGGCGCCGTCGGCCAGCGGCTGCAGCAGGCCGAAGGGCCCGACCACGTTCGGCCCCATGCGGAGCTGCATCGCCGCCATCACCTTGCGCTCGAACAGCGTCACGTAAGCAACGGCGAGCAGCAGCGGCACGACGATCGCAAGTATCTGGGCGAGGATGATACCGCCCGGCAGGATGTAACCGCTCCAGAGTTCAGCCATGGGTGCCGGTCGCCTCGTGCTTGCCCTGGCCGATCACCGCGCTGCATTCCGCCATGGTCCGGGAGGCGCGGCAGATCGGGTTGGTCAGGTAGAAGTCCTTGATCGGCAGCTCGAAGGGCGCGTCGGAGAGCGCGCCCTTGGTCGCCGGAGCGCGCCATTCCGCGGGAGCGATCCGGTCCATCTGTCCGAGATGGGGATGCGCCTTCACGAGATGGCCGCGCAGTTCCTGCAGGCTGTCGAAGGGCAGCTTCTGGCCGATACTCTCCGAAAGCGCGCGCAGGATCGTCCAGTCCTCCCGCGCATCGCCCGGCGGCAGGACGGCGCGATGGCCGCGCTGCACCCGGCCTTCCGTGTTGACCCAGAGCCCTTCCTTCTCGGTATAGGCCGCGCCCGGCAGGATGACATCGGCGCGGTGCGCGCCGGCATCGCCATGGCTGCCCTGGTAGATGACGAAGGCCGATCCCAGCCGCGCCATGTCGATCTCGTCGGCACCGAGCAGCCAGACCGTGTCGATCTCGCCCCGCGAGGCGGCATCGAGGATGCCGTTCAGATCGCGCCCGCCCTCGCCCGGCACGAAGCCGAGATCGAGCGCGCCGACCCGCGATGCGGCCGTATGGAGCAGGTTGAAGCCGTTCCAACCCTCGCGCACCATGTTGCGCGCCTCTGCCAGCGCCATGGCCGCCGCCTGCACGGCAGCGCCATCGGGCCGCGCCAGCGCCCCCTGCCCCAGGATCAGCATGGGATGCGCGGCCTTGTCCAGCACCTCGGCGAAGGGATGCCGGCCCGCGGCAATGGCCTCGATCAGCCGCGGATCGTTGCCGAGCTGCTCCACGGGATAGGTGAGGTCGACCGCCGGGCCGATATTGGCGGCGCGGAAGCCGCCCATGGTCCAGCGCTTGCGGATGCGGCTGTTGACCAGGGTTCCTTCCCAGCGCGGGTTGGTGCCGATCAGGAGCAGCGCATCGGCCTGCTCGATGCCGGCGATGGTGGTGTTGAAGACATAGCCGGCGCGGTTCGCCGGATCGAATGCCGCACCATCCTGCCGGCAGTCGAGACTGGTCACGCCGAGCGAGGCCATGAGCAGCTTCAAGGCATAGATGGATTCGAGTTCCATCATGTCGCCGGCGATGGCGGCGATGTGCTTGCCCTCGCGTCCGCGCAGCCGTCCGGCGATGGCCTGAAAGGCGTCCGACCATTGCACCGGACGCAGCCTGCCGTCGATCCGCAGGTAGGGCATGTCGAGCCGCTGGCGCTTCAGCCCGTCATAGGCAAAGCGCGACCGGTCGTTGAGCCATTCCTCGTTGATGGCTTCGTTGAGGCGCGGCAGGATGCGCATCACCTCCTTGCCGCGCGCGTCGATGCGGATATTGGCGCCGATGGCATCGTGCGCATCCACCGATTCCGTCTTGCGCAGTTCCCAGGAACGGGCCGTGAAGGCATAGGGCTTGGACGTGAGCGCGCCGACCGGGCACAGGTCGATGACGTTGCCCGACAGCTCCGAGGTCACCGCCTGTTCGAGATAGGTGGTGATCTGCATCTCCTCGCCGCGCCCGAGCGCGCCGATCTCCTGCACGCCCGCGACCTCGGTGGCGAAGCGCACGCAGCGCGTGCAATGGATGCAGCGGGTCATGATGGTCTTGACCAGCGGCCCCATGTTCTTGTCCTTGACCGCCCGCTTGTTCTCGGCAAAGCGGCCGCGGTCGAAGCCATAGACCATCGCCTGGTCCTGCAGGTCGCACTCGCCGCCCTGGTCGCAGATCGGGCAGTCGAGCGGATGGTTGATCAGCAGGAATTCCATCACGCCCTTGCGCGCCTTCTGCACCAGCGGCGTGTCGGTATGGATGACCATGCCGTCGGCCGCCGGCATGGCGCAGGAGGCGATCGGCTTCGGCGCCTTCTCCTGCTCCACCAGGCACATGCGGCAATTGCCGGCGATGGAGAGCCGCTCGTGATAGCAGAAGCGCGGGATCTCCTTGCCGGCGATCTCGCAGGCCTGCAGCACGGTGGTGCCGGGCTCGACCGTGACCTCAATGCCGTCGATGGTCAGTTTCGGCATGGACTGGACCTTCGCTCCCTGTTCCTCAGGCCGCCCGGGCGGACTTGTAGCTGTCGATGCGCCGCTCGATCTCCGGGCGGAAGTGACGGATCAGGCCCTGGATCGGCCAGGCCGCCGCATCGCCCAGCGCACAGATCGTGTGCCCCTCCACCTGGTAGGTCACTTCCAGCAGCATGTCGATCTCGGACTTCTCCGCCTTGCCCTGGACCAGCCGCTCCATCACCCGCCACATCCAGCCGGTGCCCTCGCGGCAGGGCGTGCATTGCCCGCAGCTCTCGTGCTTGTAGAATTTCGACAGGCGCGCAATCGCCTTCACCACGTCGGTCGACTTGTCCATGACGATGACCGCGGCGGTGCCGAGGCCGCTCTTCACCGCGCGCAGCGAATCGAAGTCCATCAGCACGTTGTCGCAGATGGATTTCGGGATCAGCGGCACCGACGATCCGCCCGGAATGATCGCGAGCAGGTTGTCCCAGCCGCCGCGCACGCCGCCCGCGTGCTTCTCGATCAGCTCCTTGAGCGGGATGCCCATTTCCTCTTCCACGTTGCAGGGCCGGTTCACGTGGCCGGAAATGCAGAAGACCTTGGTGCCGGTATTGTTCGGCCGCCCTAGGCCGGCGAACCACGCCCCGCCCCGGCGCAGGATGGTCGGCGCCACCGCGATGCTCTCCACGTTGTTCACCGTGGTCGGGCAGCCCCAGACGCCGACATTGGCCGGGAAGGGCGGCTTGAGCCGCGGCTGGCCCTTCTTGCCTTCGAGGCTCTCGATCAGCGCCGTCTCCTCGCCGCAGATATAGGCGCCGGCGCCGTGGTGGACGTAGAGGTCGAACGGCCAGCCGTTGGTGTTGTCCTTGCCGATCAGCTTGGCGTCGTAGGCCTGATCGATCGCGGCCTGCAGGCGTTCGCGCTCGCGGATGAACTCGCCGCGGACGTAAATGAAAGCAGTATGCGCGCCCATGGCGAAGCCGGCGATCAGGCAGCCCTCGACGAGCGTGTGCGGGTCGTGGCGCAGGATGTCGCGATCCTTGCAGGTGCCGGGTTCGGATTCGTCGGCATTCACCACGAGGTAGTGCGGGCGGCCGTCGGACTCCTTCGGCATGAAGGACCATTTGAGGCCGGTCGGGAAGCCGGCGCCGCCGCGGCCGCGCAGACCCGACTTTTTCATCTCGTCGAGAATCCAGTCGCGGCCCTTGGCGATGATTTCGGACGTGCCGTCCCAATCGCCGCGCGCGCGGGCGCCGGCAAGCCGCCAGTCGTGATGGCCGTAGAGATTGGTGAAAATTCGATCCTTGTCCTCGAGCATCACTCGCCCCCGCTCGTTTGCGCGACCGCGGCGGTCAGGCTTGTGAGGCCGCCATGCGGTTCCGACGAATGCCGGGCACTTTGCGGACCGGGCTTCACGTCCTTGCCGGCGCGCAGGTCGGACAGAATGCGTTCGAGCGCCGCCGCATCGAGGTCTTCATAGAAGTCGGCATTGATCTGGACCATCGGCGCGTTGACGCAGGCGCCGAGGCATTCGACCTCGA
>JAHCJR010000130.1 GCA_026126165.1 Alphaproteobacteria bacterium | reverse complement strand
GTGCCGTTCAAGAATTATTTCACCGGCGCGGCCAAGCCGCCGTTCCCGCGCGCGGCCACCAGCCAGAAATGCGTGCGCGCCGGCGGCAAGCATAACGATCTCGATAATGTCGGCTATACCGCGCGCCACCATACCTTCTTCGAGATGCTGGGCAACTTCTCCTTCGGCGACTATTTCAAGGACCTGGCGATCGAGCTGGCCTGGAATCTGGTGACGAAGGAATATGGCCTGCCGCGCGAGAAGCTCTGGGTCACCGTCTACCACGAGGACGAAGAGGCATTCGGCCTGTGGAAGAAGATCGCCGGCCTGCCCGATGAGCGCATCGTGCGCATCGCGACTTCGGACAATTTCTGGGCGATGGGCGATACCGGTCCCTGCGGCCCCTGCTCGGAGATTTTCTACGACCATGGTCCGGGCATCCCGGGCGGGCCGCCCGGCAGCGCGGATGCGGACGGTGACCGCTATGTCGAGATCTGGAACCTGGTCTTCATGCAGTTCGAGCAGGTCAGCCGGGACGAGCGCATCCCATTGCCCAAGCCTTCCATCGATACCGGCATGGGACTGGAGCGCATCGCCGCGGTGATGCAGGGCAAGCACGACAATTACGATACCGACCTGCTGCGCAGCCTGATCGAGGCCTCGGCCGAGGCCAGCGGCGCCGCGCCGGACGGGCCGCATGCCGTCTCGCACCGGGTGATCGCCGATCATCTGCGCGCCTCGAGCTTCCTGATCGCCGACGGCGTGCTGCCGGCCAACGAGGGGCGGGGCTACGTGCTGCGGCGCATCATGCGCCGCGCCATGCGCCATGCGCAGATGCTGGGCGCGCGCGAGCCGCTGATGTGGAAGCTGGTGCCGGCGCTCTCCGCCATGATGGGGCGCACCTATCCCGAACTGCTGCGCGCCGAGAGCCTGATCCAGGAGACGCTCAAGCTTGAGGAAACGCGCTTCCGCCAGACCCTGGAACGGGGCCTCAGGCTGCTGGACGAGGAACTCGGCCGGCTCTCGCCGTCGCAGAAGCTGCCGGGCGAGGTCGCCTTCCGACTCTACGACACCTACGGTTTCCCGCTCGACCTGACGCAGGATGCGTTGCGCGCCAGGGGCCGCGAAGTCGACGTGCAGGGCTTCAGCGAGGCCATGGCGCGCCAGAAGGAGGAGGCGCGCCGCGCCTGGGCCGGCTCGGGCGAAGCGGCGACCGAGGCGGTCTGGTTCGAGATCCGGGAGGCGGTGGGCGCGAGCGAATTCCTTGGCTACGAGACCGAGGTGGCGGAGGGCCGCGTCGAGGCGATCGTCGTCGATGGCCGCCGCACCGGCGAGGCGCCGGCGGGCGCGCGGGCGTCGGTCGTGCTGAACCAGACCTGCTTTTATGGCGAAAGCGGCGGCCAGGTGGGCGATACCGGCGCGATCTTCACCGCCCAGGGCGTCGAGCTGCGGGTTCTCGATACGCAGAAGAAGCTGGGCGAGCTGCATGTGCATGTGGGCGAGGTGCATGGCGGCACGCTCAAGGTCGGCGATCTGGTCGAGATCCGCGTCGATGGCCGTCGCCGCGCTTCGGTGCGCGCAAATCACTCGGCGACGCATATCCTGCATGCGGCGCTCCGCCGGCGTCTCGGCGATCACGTGACGCAGAAAGGCTCGCTCGTGGCGCCCGACCGGCTGCGCTTCGACTTCTCCCATCCCAAGCCGGTCTCGGAACAGGAACTCGCCGATATCGAGGCTGAGGTCAACCGCGTGATCCGCCAGAACGCCGATGTGGCGACACGGCTGATGACGCCGGACTCGGCCATCGAGGCCGGGGCGCTGGCGCTGTTCGGCGAGAAGTATGGCGAAGAGGTGCGCGTCGTCACCATGGGCATCGAGGATGCAGAGCGCGCCTTCTCGACCGAGCTTTGCGGCGGCACGCATGTCCGGCGCACGGGCGATATCGCTCTGTTCCGCATCGTTTCCGAGGCGGGCGTGGCGGCGGGCGTGCGCCGCGTCGAGGCGCTGACCGGCGAGGCGGCGCGCCTTTACATGATCGAGCAGGAACGCAGCCTGCGCGAGGCGGCGAACGCGCTCAAGGCGCCGCCGGCCGAGGTGGCGGCGCGCGTGCGCCAGCTCATCGAGGAGCGGCGCCGGCTGGAGCGCGAGCTGTCGGAGGCGCGCCAGAGGGCGGCGACCGGCGGCGGCGTCGCGGCGCGCAAGCTGGGCGACGTCAGTTTCGTGGCGCAGTCGCTGGAAGGCGTGCCCGCCAAGGATCTGCGCGGCATGATCGATGCGATCAAGAAGCAGGCGGAGAATTCCGTGGTCGCCCTGGTCTCGGTCAGCGACGACAAGGCCGCGCTGGTGGTGGGCGTGGCGGACGGGCTGACCGGGCGGGTCAACGCGGTGGACCTGGTGCGGGTCGGCGCGGCCGAGCTGGGCGGCAAGGGCGGCGGCGGGCGCCCGGAATTCGCCCAGGCGGGCGGGCCGGACGGGGCGCGGGCGAAGTCTGCCCTGGAAGCGATCGAGAAGGCCCTGATCGAACGTATCGGGGCCTGAGCGGCACCGGCCCCCGCCCGGCATCCGGGCAAGGGGCCGGCGCTCCGCCCTGGGTCAGGCCATCGCCTTCTGCAGGTTCTGGTCCACCGCATCGAGGAACTGGTTGGTGGTGAGCCAGGGCTGATCCTTCGAGATCAGGACCGCGAGGTCCTTGGTCATCTTGCCGCTTTCGACCGTGGCGATGACCACCCGCTCCAGGTTCTCCGCGAACTTGCGCAATTCCGCGTTGCCATCCAGCTTGGCGCGGTGCATCAGGCCGCGGCTCCAGGCGAAGATCGAGGCGATCGGGTTGGTCGAGGTTTCCTTGCCCTTCTGATATTCGCGGTAATGGCGCGTCACCGTGCCATGGGCGGCTTCCGATTCCACCACCTTGCCGTCCGGCGTCATCAGCACCGAGGTCATCAGGCCGAGCGAGCCGAAGCCCTGCGCCACGATGTCCGACTGCACGTCGCCGTCGTAGTTCTTGCAGGCCCAGATCAGCTTGCCGTTCGACTTGAGTGCGAAAGCCACCATGTCGTCGATCAGCCGGTGTTCGTAGGTGATGCCCGCCTTGGCGAAGGCATCGGCGAAATCCTTCTCGAACACCTCCTGGAACAGGTCCTTGAAGCGGCCGTCATAGGCCTTGAGGATGGTGTTCTTGGTCGACATGTAGAGCGGCCAGCCGCGCGCGAGCGCGTAGTTCATGCTGGAGCGGGCGAAGTCGCGGATCGAATCGTCGAGATTGTACATGGCGAGCGCCACGCCGGAGCCGGGGAAGGCGAAGACCTCGCGCTCGATCGGTTTGCCGCCGCCCTCCGGCTCGAAGCGGATGGTGAGCTTGCCCTTGCCGGGCACCTTGAAATCGGTGGCGCGATACTGGTCGCCGAAGGCATGGCGGCCGACCACGATCGGGTCGTTCCAGTGCGGCACGAGGCGGGGGACGTTGCGGCAGATGATCGGCTCGCGGAAGATCGTGCCGCCCAGGATGTTGCGGATGGTGCCGTTGGGCGACTTCCACATTTCCTTGAGGCCGAACTCCTCCACGCGCGCCTCGTCCGGCGTGATGGTGGCGCATTTCACCGCCACACCATGCTTGAGCGTGGCCTTCGCGGAATCGATGGTGATCTGGTCGCCGGTGCGGTCGCGGCTCTCGATGCCGAGGTCGTAATATTCCAGCTCGATATCGAGATAGGGCAGGATCAGCTTCTTCTTGATGAAGTCCCAGATGATCCGGGTCATCTCGTCGCCGTCCATCTCGACGACCGGGTTGGCCACCTTGATCTTTTTCATCATTCTTCCTCGGGCAGGGATGCGAACCAGGGGTGTGAAACGGGCGCCAAAATAGCACCCGACTCCAGTGGATTGAAGCCGAAAAGCCCCGCAGGCTGCGGCGAATTGGCGCTGCGGTGAACGGCGGGCGCTACATCTTCGCCGCCTGCGCGCGTGTCTTCGGCTCGGGCTCCGCCAGCAGTTCCGGCAGCAGCGCGCCGACGCCCTCGACCACGCTGTAGAGACGGCGGATCGTGGGGCGGGCGAAGCCGCTCTCGATGATGTGGTCGAGAAGCGACAGGAACGGGTTCCAGTAGCCGGCTTCGTTCACCACCACCACGGGCTTGTCGTGCAGGCCGAGCTGGCGCCAGGTGATGATCTCGAACGCCTCGTCCATGGTGCCGATGCCGCCGGGCAGGATGGCGAAGGCATCCGATTCCTCGAACATCATCTGCTTGCGCTCGTGCATGCTCGACACGATGCGCAGTTCGCCGCCGCGATGGCCGACCTCCGCCGCATCCAGGTGTTGCGGAATGATCCCAAGAACGCGGCCGCCGCCGGCGAGGGCCGCGTCGGCGCAAATCCCCATCAGCCCGACCCGGCCGCCGCCATAGACCAGGCGGATGTCCCGGCGCGCCAGTTCCTCGCCGAGGCGGCGCGCCGCCTCCCGGTGCACCGGATCGACGTTGCTGGATGAGCCGCAATAGACGCAGAGGGAAGTCACTCGGGCCATGAGACCTGCCGTGTTGAGCCGCGCAACGGGAACGCTCCGGGGTTTAATGCAAGCGGCGTCCCGGGTCCACAACCTCAATATGGTGATGCGTCCGGTGCCGGGCGATGCCAGAGTCGCAGAGCGGACGGCCCGGAATAAACCCCGGCGCCCGGACGTCTGTCATCCGGAGTGCTCTCACAGAACAGGGAATTCCCAAAATGAGAATGTGGATTGGTAAGGTTGCGCTTGGCTTTGCGCTGACGGGGCTGCTCGCCGGCGCGCCCGCCATGGTCGCGCTCGCCCAGGCGGATGCAATCAAGGAGCGCAAGGACAACCGGCAGGAGATGCGCAAGGCGATGGGCGCCATCAAGGCGGTCATCGACGCCAAGGGCGACGCGAAGACCGTGGTGCCGCTGGCGGAGCGCCTGGTCAATCTGGAGAAAGCTTTTTCGGGCCATTTCCCGGCCGGGTCGGACAAGGGCGAAACGAAGGCCCTGCCGGCGGTCTGGAGCGACTGGAACGGTTTCCTTGCGGCCTCGAAGAACACGCAGGAAGCTGCCACGAAGCTCGCCCAGGTGGCGGCGGCCGGCGATCTGGCTGGCGTCGGCCAGCAGTTCGGCGCCGTCGGTGCAAGCTGCAACGCCTGCCACGACAAGTACCGCGCCAAGTAGGAAGGCAAGAAACAGAGGACGGGGAGGCGCGCGCGGAGGCCGGGCCAGCGATGGCCCGGCCTCTTGTCTTTCGGCACCCTAGCCCAGACTGACCAGCCCCCAGACCGCCAGCGCGGAGACCGCGAGGAGGAGCAGGGCGCGCGGCAGTCCGGCGAAGCGGGCCGGTTCCATGCCCGGGCGGCGCGGCTTCCGGCCGGTGAACATCGGCCGGATCAGGTCGTGGCGGGCGATGGTGAAGTAGAGGATCACCGCCGCCACATGCAGGCCGGCCAGGATCAGGATCAGGTCGAAGTTGAGCCGGTGAATGGTGCTGATCCGCTGCACCGTGTCGTAGCTCGCCAGGCCGGCGAGCGGGCCGCTGGTCGCCACGTCGTCGTCGGTGAAGAGGCCGGTCAGCCCTTGCAGCGACAGTACCAGCAGCAGGACGATCACCATCCAGCCACCC
>JAHCJR010000013.1 GCA_026126165.1 Alphaproteobacteria bacterium | reverse complement strand
CGGCGGCCGAACATTTCATCGAGCGCGCCCGCCGCATCGCCACCTCGCTCAGCATGGGCGTTGCCTTTCATCGCGGCAGCCTGCCCCTGCCGGAGCGCAAGACCAACGGAGCGGCAAAGGGAGTCCGGTCATGAATACACTTGCCACGCCGGCCGCGCAGGCCGTCAATGCGCCGATCCCGCACGAGCCCGCGGCGCTGATCGACCATATCCTGACCAATTTCCACGAGCTGCATCGGCGCGAGTTGCCGGAACTGGTGCAACTCGCCCGCAAGGTGGCGGCGCGCCATGGCGAGCACCCCCTCGCCCCCGGGCGCATCGCCCCGATCCTCGAATCGCTGCAGGCCGAACTGCTCGACCACATGCGCAAGGAAGAAGATATCCTCTTTCCGATGATGCGCATGGGCGGCCATCCGATGATCCTGCATCCGATCGCGCGCATGCGCCTCGAGCACGACGATCACGGCACACGGCTCGAACAGCTCCGCCTCATCACGCAGGGCTATCGCCTGCCCGAGGATGCCTGTCCGACCTGGCGGGCGCTTTATGCCGGGCTCAACAAGTTCACCACCGACCTGATGAACCACGTGCATCTGGAAAACAACCTGCTGTTCCCGCAATTCGCCCGGCCGCGGGCCGGCTGAGCGGAGCGCGGACGCGCCGAGGAAAGCCGCGCAGGTCTCAGGCGGCGGCGACGGCAATCCCTTCCTGTTCACAGCTTCCGGCAATGTCCGAAACCGTCGCCCGCTGCATGTCCCGGCGGTAACGCAGATCGTCGAACTCGCGGCCGCGATGCATGGTGCAGCGATTGTCCCAGATCACCAGATCGTTGACGCGCCAGCGATGCGCATGGACGAAGCGCGGCTCCGTCGCGTGCGCAATGAGCCGGTCGATCAGCGCCCGCCCTTCCGCGTCCGGCATGCCAAGAATCCGTCCGGCGTGCGAAGCGAGGTAGAGGGACTTGCGGCCGTTCTGCGGAATGGTGCGAACGAGGGCCTGCGGGACGGGCGGCATGGACTGGCGCTCCTCCTCGGAGAAGTCGGTGAAGCCGAGACGGGCGCGGGAATGGAAGATCGAATGCTCGGCGACGAGGCCCGCGAGCCGCTGCTTCATTTCCTCCGGCAGCGCGTCGTAGGCGGCGCGCTCGTCGGCGAATTCGGTATGGCCGCCAATGGGCGGGACGGCGCGCGCATAGAGCAGGGAGCAGAGCGCGGGCAGGTGGCGAAATGAGCTGTCGGTGTGCCACAGGCGATTGCCGAGCTGGAACATGCGCAGCCGGCTGTCCCGTCCCCAGACCTGGTCCCGATGATCGAGGTTGGATACATCGGATATTTCCGGGCGCGTGCGCATCGGGGTGTCGGCGCGGTAGACGCTGATCGAAGTCTCGAGCGGGCCGAACTGACGGGCGAAGTCGAGATGCTGTTCGGCCGTGAGATTCTGGTCGGGAAAGATCAGCACGGCGTAGGTCCAGAAGGCCTGCCGTATCGCCTCGATATCTGCGGGCGCGAGAGGCCGGGAGAGATCGGCATCGCCCACCTCGGCGACGAAATTCTCGCGCACGGGAAAAATCTCGATCGCCACGTTGCCCCCCGCTTCCGTCCATTTCCTCGGACCGGAATTGGACCATGCAAACGCGAACCGGGCAACAGCCCGATCGCTCAGCCGTGCGCCGTGCGCAGCATGCCGGCGCATTTCTCGCCGATCATGATGCAGGCCGCATTCGAGTTCCCGGAAACGACCTGCGGCATGATGGAAGCATCCGCCACCCGTAGCCCCTCGACGCCGCGCACGCGGAGCGCGGGATCGACCACCGCCATCGGATCGTGGGCAGGCCCCATGCGGCAGGTCCCGACCGGATGATAGATGGAGCCGCCATTGGCGCGGGCATAATCGAGCAGTGCCTCATCGCCCTCCACCTCCGGCCCGGGCGCGAATTCCCGCTCGATCCAGCCCTTGAGCGCCGGTTGCGCGGCGATGCGCCGGACGAGTTTCAGTCCGTCGATGACGGTGCGCCGGTCGGTCTCGCTCGCCAGGTAGTTGGCGAGGATGGAAGGGGCCGCCAGCGGATCGGGCGAGGCAAGGCGGATGCGCCCGCGGCTTTCCGGGCGCGACTGGTTCATATTCACCGTGAAGCCGGGAAAGCGGTGCAGGCCGGTGCCCATCCTGTCGGTGGTGAAGGGAATGACATGCAGCTCGATATCCGGATCGGCAAGCTCCGGCCGGGTGCGCGCAAAGGCGCCGACGACGCCGGCGCCGATGGTGAGCAGCCCGCGCCGTCCGAAGAGATATGCGGCCGCCAGAGCGATCTTGCCGAATGGACTTGCCAGCTTCTCGTTCAGGCTGCCGGGCCGGGTCATGCGATAGAGACTGCGGATCTGGTAATGGTCGTGCAGGTTTTCACCCACGCCGGACAGCTCGCGGCGCACTTCGATGCCCATCTCCCGCAGATGTTCGCCCGGGCCAATGCCCGAGAGCATGAGAAGCTGCGGCGAATTGATGGCGCCGCCGCAGAGCACGATCTCGCCGCGCACCCGCGCCTGGGCGCGCGAGCCATCGCCCTGGCGCCAGACAAGCCCGCAGGCGCGCGCGCCCTCGAACAGCAGCTGTTCGACATGCGCGCCGGTCACGATGCGAAGATTGTCGCGCTCGCGCGCCGGCGCGAGGAAGGCGCTGGCCGCCGAGCTGCGCCGGCCATTGCGGATGGTGAGCTGGAAATAGCCGACACCCTCCTGGCTTTCGCCGTTGAAGTCCGGATTGCGCGGCAGGCCGGCCTGCACCGCGGCCGCGATATAGGCTTCCATCACCGCGCCGCGCCAGCGCGGATCCTCGACGCCGAGCGGGCCGCTGCCGCCATGCCATTCGTCGGCGCCGCGGGCATTGCCCTCGGACAGGCGGAAATAGGGCAACAGGTCGGCGTAGCTCCAGCCCTCGCAGCCCTGCTGGCGCCACAGATCGAAATCGGCCGGCACGCCGCGGACATAGACGAGACCGTTGATCGAGGACGAGCCCCCCAGCACCTTGCCGCGCGGCCAATAGATACGCCGGCCGCCCAGATGGGGCTCTGGGTCGGTCTCGTATTTCCAGTTCACCTTCGGGTCGAGAAAGGTCTTGCCATAGCCGATCGGCAGGTGAATCCAGGGATTGCGGTCGGGCGGGCCCGCCTCGAGCAGCAGGACGCGGTGGCGGCCGCCTTCGCTGAGGCGGGCGGCAAGCGGGCAGCCGGCCGAGCCGGCACCGACGACCGCAAAATCGTACTCGCCCGCTTCGCGCACACCCCCCTCCCCCGACCGGCCCGGACCCAGCTCCAGAATGACATGGCCGGCTGTAAAGAAGCCATGCGTCCGGCGGTCCGTCCGGGCCATCGTAACGCAGGGATCGCCGGCTTTACTGACGGCGCCCGGGAGGCTACAGAGGACGTCCGGCCGAGACAGGATCGAACACAAGGGAACAGATCATGCCGAAATACCGCTCCCGTACCACCACCCACGGCCGCAACATGGCCGGCGCGCGCGGCCTGTGGCGGGCCACCGGCATGAAGGAGGAGGATTTCGGCAAGCCGATCATCGCCGTGGTCAATTCCTTTACGCAGTTCGTGCCGGGCCACGTGCATCTCAAGGATCTCGGCCAACTGGTCGCCCGCGAGATCGAGAAGGCCGGCGGCGTCGCCAAGGAGTTCAACACCATTGCCGTGGATGACGGCATCGCCATGGGCCATGACGGCATGCTCTACAGCCTGCCATCGCGCGAGATCATCGCCGACAGCGTCGAATACATGGTGAATGCCCATTGCGCGGACGCCATGGTCTGCATTTCGAACTGCGACAAGATCACGCCCGGCATGCTGATGGCGACCCTGCGCCTCAACATCCCGACCGTTTTCGTCTCCGGCGGGCCGATGGAGGCCGGCAAGGTGCTGCTGAAAGGCAAGGAACATGCACTCGACCTGGTCGATGCCATGGTCGCCGCCGCCGACACGAAGATGACGGACGAGGAGGTGCGGACCATCGAGCGTTCCGCCTGTCCGACCTGCGGTTCCTGCTCGGGCATGTTCACCGCGAACTCGATGAACTGCCTGGTGGAGGCGCTCGGCCTGGCGCTGCCCGGCAACGGTTCGGTGCTCGCCACCCATGCCGACCGCAGGAAGCTGTTCCTCGAGGCGGGGCATGTCATCGTCGACATCACGCGCCGCCATTACGAACAGGACGATGCGAGCGTCCTGCCGCGCTCCATCGCCTCGTTCGCCGCCTTCCGCAATGCCATGACGCTCGACATCGCCATGGGCGGCTCGACCAATACCGTGCTGCACCTGCTCGCCGCCGCGAACGAAGCCGAACTCGATTTCAATATGAGCCATATCGACGAGCTTTCGCGGCGCGTGCCGGTGCTCTGCAAGGTGGCGCCCTCGGTGCCCGACATCCACATGGAGGACGTGCACCGCGCCGGCGGTATCATGGCGATCCTGGGCGAACTCGAACGTGGTGGCCTGATCGATGCAAGCCTGCCGAACGTGCATAGCGCGAGCCTCGCCAGCGCGCTCGAGCGCTGGGATGTGCGGCGGACGACAAGCGAGTCCGTGCGCCAGTTCTACATGGCCGCTCCCGGCGGCGTGCCGACCATCGAGGCCTTCAGCCAGTCGCGCCGCTACGAAAGCCTCGATCTCGACCGCGAGAAGGGCTGCATCCGCGGTATCGAACATGCCTTCAGCAGGGATGGCGGCCTCGCGGTGCTCAAGGGCAACATCGCGCTGGATGGCTGCATCGTGAAGACCGCCGGCGTCGATTCCTCGATCCTGGTCTTCGCCGGTCCGGCACGGGTTTTCGAGAGCCAGGACGCGGCGGTCGAAGGCATCCTGTTCGGCGGCGTGAAGGAAGGCGACGTGGTGGTGATCCGCTATGAGGGACCCAAGGGCGGCCCCGGCATGCAGGAGATGCTCTATCCGACCAGCTATCTCAAGTCGAAGGGGCTGGGCAAGGCCTGCGCACTGATCACCGATGGCCGCTTCTCCGGCGGTACCTCCGGCCTCTCCATCGGCCATGTCTCGCCGGAGGCGGCCGAAGGCGGCCTGATCGCCCTGGTCGAGGACGGCGACCGTATCGAGATCGACATTCCGGCCCGCACCATCCGCCTCGCCGTCCCCGACGACGAGCTTGCGCGCCGCCGGCAGGCGATGGAGGCGCGTGGCACCGCTGCCTGGGCGCCGGCCGACCGGCGCCGCAAGGTCTCGCGCGCGCTGCAGGCCTATGCCGCCCTCACCACCAGCGCCGCGCGCGGCGCCGTGCGCGATGTGAGCCAGCTCCGCCGCCGCTGATTCGGCTGCGCGGCTTCTTGCCCGGCGCAGTCAGATCGCCGGAACCGCGCGCCGGGCAATCCGCGTCACGTCGCTGCCGCGCGGAAGGTCGCCGAAATGGCCCGACCAGTGGCCGGCGAGACGGCTGGCGATGAAAGTTTCCGCCACTTCCTCCGGCGCATGGCGAAGCAGGAGAGAGGCCGCGGCAAGAAGCGCCAGGCGCTCGACGAGCAGACGAGCCCTGCCCTCGTCACGGACCAGTTCGGGGAGTTCCGCCTCCAGCTCGCTCAGGGCGGAATCGAAGCGCCGGTCGGCACCGCCGGCGCGGCGGATCTCGTCGAGCAGGGCGGGCAGGCAAGCCGGCTCGCGCGAGATCGAACGCAGCACGTCGAGGCAGATGACATTGCCCGTTCCCTCCCAGATGCCATTGAGCGGGGCCTCGCGGTAGAGACGCGCCATGCTGTGCTCCTCGATGAAGCCGTTGCCGCCATGGCATTCGAGCGCCTCGACCACCAGCACCGGAGCGCGCTTGCAGATCCAGTATTTGGCGATCGGCGCGCCGATGCGCCCGAGCAGGCGCTCGGCCTCGTCCTCGCCCTCGCGATCGAGCGCGGCGACGAAGCGAAAGGCGAGCCAGCTCGCCGCCTCCACCTCAAGCTCCATATCGGCGATGACATTGGTCATGATCGGCTGGTCGATCAGGGAACGCTGGAAAGCCCGGCGATGGGCGACATGATGGCCCGCCTGGGTCAGCGCCTGGCGCATCAGGCCGGCGGACCCAACGGCGAAATCCAGCCGCGTGTAGTGATTCATTTCGAGCCCGGTGCGGATGCCCCGTCCCGGCTCGCCGATCAGGTGAGCGACGGCACCGCGAAATTCCACCTCGGAGGACGCGTTCGAGCGGTTGCCGCATTTGTCCTTGAGGCGCTGGATCTGCAGCCGGTTGCGCGAGCCATCCGGCAGCCAGCCGGGCACCGCGAAGCAGGAAACGCCCTCCCCGGTCCGCGCCAGGGTGAGGAAAAGGTCGGAATGGGGCACCGAGAAAAACCATTTGTGCCCGACCAGCGACCAGGTGCCGTCGCCATTGCGGCTTGCCGTGGTCTGGGTCTGGCGCAGGTCCGAGCCGCCCTGCTTTTCGGTCATCGCCATGCCGACCGTGGCGCCGGACTTGTCCTGCCGGCGGATCTGGCGCGCGTCGTAGCGGGCGGAGGTGACGAGCGCGCCCCATTCCGCCCAGCGTGCCGGATCGCGGCGCAGCACCGGAATGGCGGAATAGGTCATGCCGATCGGACAGCAGATGCCGTTCTCTCCCTGATTCCAGAGATACGAGAGCGCGCCGCGCGCAACCTGGGCGCCCGCGCGCGGTTCGACCCAGCACAGCGCATGGGTGCGCTGGCCGATGGCGAGCGTCATGAGTTCGTGCCAGGACGGATGGAACTCGATCCGGTCCACACGGTTCCCGAAGCGGTCATGGCTGCGCAGCTCCGGCCCGTATCTATTGGCCTGCCGCGCCAGATCCTGCACCCGCGCCGAGCCGACCGTGCGACCGCATTCCTCCAGATGCGTCCGCGCCCAGCCGGCGCCGAACGTTTCGATCAGCGGCCCCAGGACCGGATCGCTGCCGAAGGCGTCGTAATCGGCGAGCGGGGGCGGCTGGTTCAGCACTTCGTGGGTGGCATAGGCATGCATGTCCGGCTCGCTCATTTTCCTGCCCTCTGCGGCTTCACCCGCACATGATCCCGCCGCCCGTCGCGTGCCGCAAGTCTGGCGGCGCGGACGGTGCGGGACTGGTGCGGCTGCATTATAGTGCGGCACGACGGGCGGCGGATCGCGTCGCCATTCATCCGAGGACATGGCATGAAATCCGGACAGCTTCTTCCCACCACCATCGCCGGCAGCCTGCCCAAGCCGTTCTGGCTCGCCGAGCCGGAGAAACTGTGGAGCGCATGGCGGCATGAAGGGGCGGCGCTCGATGCGGCCAAGCAGGATGCGGCGCTGCTCTGGCTCAAGGAACAGGAAGATGCGGGCATCGACATCGTCACCGACGGCGAGCAGTTCCGCATCCATTTCGTGCATGGGTTTCTCGAGCATGTCGGGGGCATCGACTGGAACCGCAAGACGAAGATGGGCATCCGCGACAACCGCTATGTAGTCGAAGTGCCGACGGTCACTGGCCCACTGTCGCGCCGTCGCGCGGTTCATGCCGCGGAGGCCCGCTTCATGCGCGCGCATACACACCACGGGCTGAAATTCACGCTCCCCGGGCCGATGACCATCTGCGACACCATCGCCGATGCCCATTATGGCCGGCGCGCCGACATGGCGATGGCCTTCGCCGAGATTCTGAACGAAGAGGCGCGCGAGCTCGAAGCGCAAGGGGTCGATGTCATCCAGTTCGACGAGCCGGCCTTCAATGTCTTCATGCGCGACGTGAAAGACTGGGGCATCGCGGCGCTCGAGCGCGCCGCCGAGGGACTGAACTGCCGGACGGCGGTCCATATCTGCTATGGCTACGGCATCGAGGCCAATCTCAAGTGGAAGGAGACCCTGGGATCGGAATGGCGGCAGTATGAGGAGACTTTTCCGGCCATCAATGCGAGCCGCATCCAGCAGGTGTCTCTGGAATGCGCCGGGTCGCATGTGCCGATCTCGCTGATCTCGCTCCTGCCGGACAAGGAAATACTGGTTGGCGCCATCGACGTCGCCACGCGCCGGGTGGAGACACCGGAACAGGTGGCGGACACGATCCGCACCGCGCTGCGCCACGCCGACGCCGCCCGCATCCAGCCCTGCACCAATTGCGGCATGGCGCCCCTGCCGCGCGACGTGGCGCGCGGCAAGCTCGCCGCCCTCGGCGCCGGCGCGGCCCTTATGCGGACGGAGTTGAAGTCCCGCTGAGCCGGCGGATCAGGGCTTGGCTTCGGCCGCCAGGATGAGGCGCAGCGCTTCCTGCATCGCGGCGACGAAATCCGGCCGATTGAACAGGTCGTTATGGTCGGCGCCCGCGATGACGCGGTCGAGCACGAGGTTGGAGATCGCCGCGCGCAATGCCGCAGTCCGCGGCGGCCGGATGATCGAATCGCGCTCTGCGGCGATCAGGGCGACCGGCATCGCGAGACCGCGCAGGCTGGCGGCACTTTCCATCGGATGGCGGAAGAGCCGGCGCACCGGCAGCCACCAGTAGTGATCCTCGGCCACCAGGGCAAGTGAATCGAACGGACTGACCAGGATCAGCCCGGCCAGGCGCCGTTCCGCGGCGAGATGCGCGGCGACACCCGAGCCGAGGCTGATGCCGACGGCGACCGGCAGGCGCCCGGGAAATCGTCGCGCCAGGAAATCGTGGATCGCCAGCCCGTCGGCGAGCAGGGCGGCGGCGGAGGCGCGTCCCTCGCTCGGCCCGTAGCCGCGATAGTGAAAAGTCGCGATCTCCGCCTGCGGGTAGAGGCCGCGCAGATAGATCGCCATGTTGTCGGCGTTCCAGGCGTTGCCGCCGAAGCCGATCAGGAGCGGCGGCGGACCCTCGGCCCCGGGCTGCATGGGTGGCAGATGCAGCCCCGTCAGCCGCTCTCCGCCCTCGACTGTCAGGTCGAGCCGTTGGGCGCCGGAGGGCAGCGACGCCACGGCGCCGCCACCCATCCAGGCCGGAAAGAGCAGCCAGCCCTGCGCCAGGTAGATGGCCAGAAGCAGGGCCATGTAGCCGGCAAGCAGGGCGAGCCCGAGCTTGAGCAGCCACATCGGCCTTCTCCCGCCTGTGATCCCCGGCGATCCTAGAACGGTTCGCCGGGGATTGGCAGCCTGTCACGCCTTGCGCGAGACGAACCAGACATTCATCGGATCGTGCGGCAGGACGTGGCGGGTGACGCTTGCATGGCCGGCCTCGCGCAACATGCGTTCCGCCGTCTCCCAGCCCCACATGGTGCCAAGGCCCTCACCGCCCTGGCCCAGGGAGACCGGCGTGCAGTGCAGGCAGGAGATGGCGTAGAGCAACGGCGCCATGGGGAATTCCATGTTCGCCTCGAGCCGGGCCGAGCCGCCGATATCCTGCATCAGATGAATGCCGCCCGGCCGCAGCGCGCGATGCAGGCGGCGCAGGAAATCGGCCGGGTGCTTCTGGTCGTGCACCGCATCGAACGACGTGATGAGATCGAACGCCGCCTCCGCCGCGAAGTCCGTCATGTCGCAGACCTCGAAACGGACGTTGGTGAGCCCGCGCGCCGCCGCTTCCCTTGTCGCATCCTCGAGCGCATCGGCGCAGAGATCCAGACCGAGAAAGCGGCTCAGCGGATATTTCCGCGCCATGGCGAGCAGCGCCCGGCCCCGGCCGCAACCGGCATCCAGCACGTCGATGCCGGCGGCGAGCCGTTCGGGCAGGTCCCCGGCCAGCGGCAGGATGACCGTATCGAGCTGATCGACCACCGTCTGGTCGCTATCCTCCGCCATCAGCCGGTGGAAGTCGGGATAATCGGCATAGGCGGCGCCCTCGCCGCTCGCGAAGCAACGCAGGATGCGCTCCTGCACCTGCCCCATCAGCGCGACATGTTGCGCATAGACGGCAAGATTGCCGAGCGGCGCGCCCCTCGTCAGGCTGGCCGCATGTTCGGGCGGCAGGTGATAGCGCGCTCCCGCCGGATCGTAGGTGACGACGCCACCCGTCACCATAACGGCCAGCCATTCGCGCACATAGCGCTCGGCAAGACCACAGACGTCAGCGATCTCCGCGCTGGTCGCGGGCGCGCGGCCGGCCATCGTGTCGAACAGGCCGGTGCGGTGCCCGATCGAGGTCATGACCGCGACCGCGCCAGCACTGATGAAGTCCGACATGCGGCCGGCGAATGCGAGCGCCTTGTCGTGATCGAAGCCGGTATCGGCCTGCTGCTGGAATGTCATCCTCTGTCTCCCGTTCCTGCCATGCTTCGCGGCGGGCGGATATTCCCTGGAACCGGGCGTATGCGGGAGTGGCGGAATGGACAGCAGCGGGCCGTTTGGGCCATTCTCGCCCGATGAGCGCCGAACACCGGGGGCGAGCGCTGCGAATCGGCCTGCTCGCCCTGCCAGAATCGACACCGGCCGCCCTGTATGGCCTCTACGAGGTGCTGTCCTCGGTCGGCGTCGCCTGGCCGGACCTGACCGGCGAGCCGTCCGATGCCGCACCCGTAGCGGTCCGCATCGTCGCGGCGCGGGCGATCCCGTTCCGCAGCCCGGCCGGCCCGCCGATCACGCCGGAAGCCCGGCTCGAGCAGGCGATGGATTGCGACATCGTCATCGTGACCGACCTCGCCCTCGACACGAACGCCGATCCGCGCGGGCGCTGGCCGGAAGAGGCGCGATGGCTCGCCCGCATGCGCGCGCGGGGCGCCGTCATCTGCTCGGTCTGCACCGGCTCGATCCTGCTGGCGGAAGCGGGACTGCTCGACGGGCAGGAGGCGACCACGCACTGGAGCGCCGCGGAGCTGTTCCGGCGCTGCTATCCATCGGTGCGGCTGCGGCCGGAGCGTATTCTCTCCCCGGCCGGTCCCGAAGCGTCCATCGTCACCGGCGGCGGCGCCTCGTCCTGGGAAGACCTGGCGCTCTACCTGATCGCGCGCTTTCGTGGCGAGCGCGAGGCGATCCGCGCCGCCAAGGTTTTCCTGATCGGCGATCGGGGCGCCGGGCAATTGCCCTACGCCGCCATGGCGCGTCCGGCCCGCCATGGCGATGGCGTGATCGCGCGTGCCCAGGCCTGGATCGCCGAACACTACGCGGAAGGCCGGCCGGTGGCGCGCATGATCGCCCAGTCCGGCCTGCCGGCGCGCAGCTTCACGCGCCGCTTCAAGGCCGCGACCGGCTACAGCCCCGTCGCCTATGTCCAGGCGCTGCGCATCGAAGAGGCCAAACAGCTCCTCGAGACCGGCGATCTGCCGACCGAGCAGGTGGCGCTGGAAGTGGGTTACGAGGATGCGGCGTCCTTCCGCCGCCTGTTCAGGCAGCGGGCCGGCATGACGCCGGCGCGCTACCGTCAGCAGTTCCAGTCGGTCGGAAAACTGCGCCGGCCGGAGGGGGCCGGCGTGGCCGTGGTCAGCCGAAAGCCACCTGGGCGATCGGCGGCAGGTGGGCGCTGACCAGGGTCCAGCGCTCGCCCCCATCCATGCCGACCCATAGATTGCCGGTGGTCGAGCCCATGGCGATGCGCGCACCCGTGCCATCCACGTCGAGCGCGTGGCGGTAGATCAGATCGTAGCTCGCCCCGCCGGGCAGGCCGGTTCGGAGCGCCTGGAAACTCCGTCCGCCATCGCTGGTGCGGTTGACCACCAGCCTGCCATCCACCGGGATGCGGCACTCGTCCTTGACCGCGGGAACGAACCAGGCGGTCGCGGGATCGGCGGGATGGGCCGCCACGGCGAAGCCGAATGCGGAAGGCGCCACCGGCGCGATTTCGGCAAAGGTCTCGGCGCCATCGATGGAAAGGAAGATACCGTTATGGTGCTGGCACCAGACGATATCAGGCGCGGCGCGGCAGGATGCGAGCCGGTGGACGTCCTGCGAGGCCGGGTCGTTGGCCAGCGCCGGCGGCACATACTCCGCGCGCAGCCCCCGGCCCGCGAGGCGCCAGCTCGCGCCGGCATCGGTGCTTTTCCAGATGCCGCCGGTGGAGACGGCTACGGTAAGCCGCGCCGCATCGCGCGGATCGACCAGGATCGTATGGATGCCCGGATGGTCGTAGCCCCCGCCCGACCAGTTCGCGCGCTCCGGCATGTTCCAAAGGCTTTCCACGAGCGACCATGTCTCGCCGCCATCGCCGCTCCGGAACAGCGCGCCCGGCAAGGTCCCGCACCAGAGGACGCCCTTGGCATCAGCTCCGCCCGGCACCAGGGTCCAGATCATGTCGATGCCGGGGAGATCAGTCGCGCCGCCGGTGCCGGCGGGCAGCGCCGGGGCGGCGAGTTCGGTCCAGGTCTCCCCGCCATCCTCCGAACGGTGGAGCTTGACCCCGAAATGGCCGAGCCGCAGTGCCGCATAGAGACGTCCGTCGCGGGGATCGGCAAGCAGCGCGCTGACCGGCTCGCCGGGAAAGGCCGGCGCTCCGGCGCGCCATTCGCCGCCCGAGAAACGAAAGCGGAAAAGACCCTTGCGGCTCGCCACCAACAGCCTGTCGCTCATTCACCTGCCTCCCGAAAGGGCCTGAAAGACGAAGATCTCGTCCTCGCCGGCGAGCGCATCGGCAAGGCCGCCGCGATCGGCGATCATGCGGTCATTGACATAGATGCTGACATGCCGGCGCAGCCGGCCATGCTCGTCCAGCAGATAGGAGCGGAGCCGTGGGTTCTCCGCGAAGACCGCCTCGAGCGCCTCGCGCACCGTGCCGGCAGGCACCTCGCGCGGAGGGCTCGATACATGGCGTTGCAGGTTCGCGGTAAAGCTGATGCGCGGCATTCGCTGGCCCGGATACAAACTCTGCGTGAATACTGTCGGATGATGCAGCCTTTCGGCGTTGACCTGCAAGGCCCCCGGCCCTGGCTTCGCCGCGCGGGGATTCGCGGGGCTTGCCCGTTATCCGCTATAACGCCCTCGCCATGACCGACGAGCCGACGAATGCCAAGCCCGCGCCGCGCCAGATCGAGGCGGCCGGCGCATCCTTTCCCTGCTTCGATCCCGGTGCCGGGCCGCCGGTGCTTTTCCTGCATGGCGCGCTGGGCGACTGGCGCACGTTCGCCCCGCATTGCCTGCGGCTCGCCCCCCGCTATCGCGCCGTCAGCTATACCCAGCGCCATTTCGGCGCCGGTCCATGGCCGGCCGACAGCCCTCCTTTCGGCGTCGCGACGCACGCCGATGACCTGATCGCCGTCATCGAAGCGCTCGCCCTCGGTCCGGTCCACCTCGTGGCCTGGTCCTATGGCGCCCATGCTGCGCTGTGCGCCGCGTTAGCGCGGCCCGGCCTGTTCCGATCGCTGTTCCTGCACGAGCCCGGCTTCCCGAGCTATGTCGAGGATGCGGCCGCCCTGGCCGCGATCGGGCGGGACGCCGAGGCCATGTTCGGCCCGGTCTTCGCCACCATGCAGGAGAGCGGCGCGGTGGCCGCGGCCACGCGGCTGATCGACGGATCGGCGCAACGGCCGGGATATTGCGGCAACCTCGCCCCGGTCAGGCGGTGCATCGTGACGGAGAATGCCCACACGATGCCCCTGCTGCTTGCCCAGGCTCCGCCGCCGCCGGTCAGCCGCGCCGATCTCGCGACCTTGCGACTGCCGGTCTGCGTGGCACGCGGCGCGGATACCCGGCCGCTCTTCACCCTGGTGGCGGCGGCGGCAGCCGCCAGCATTCCGGATGCGCGCCTGCTCGAGATTCCATCGAGCGGCCATCTCTGGCCGGAGGAAGAGCCCGACGCCTTCTGCGATCTGGTGCAAGACTGGCTTGGGGATCCGGACGGCACGGCCTTATGAGGGCAGCCCATCCCATACCAGCCGGGCGAGCGCGCCGGCCAGCACGTCCGCGCCCGCCTGCAGGTCCTCCGGGCGGGTGAATTCCGCCTCGTTGTGGCTGATCCCGCCGGCGGAGGGAACGAACAGCATGGCGCTCGGCAGCATGGCGGCGAGCGGCACGGCATCGTGCCCGGCGATGGTGTGCAGGCGCATGCTGGCCAGGCCGCGCGCGCCGGCCTCCTGTTCGATCAGGCGCGCGAGCCGCGCATCGAAGCGGCCCGGCGCGCGGTCCACGGTCCGTTGCACGGCAAGGCGGATGCCATCGCCTTCGAGCGCGCGCGCCCTGTCCTCGAAGCGGGCGCAGGCCCGCGCGAGCATCGATGCCTCCACGGCACGGAACTCGACGAAGATGCGTGCGCTCGCCGCCACCACATTGGTCGAGTTCGGCGTCACGTCGATGCGCCCGACCGAGGAGAGCAGGGCGCCGCCCGTCTCGTCGGAGAGTTCGCGCACGAACAGGACCAGTGCGGCCGCCGGCAGCAGCGCATCGCGGCGCTCGCGCATCGGCGTCGGCCCGGTATGCGCCGCGCGGCCCTGGCAGGTCACCTCGTACTTCACCGTCCCCCAGTTTCCCTCGACGACGCCGATCGTTTTCCCTTGCTTCTCGAGATGCGGGCCCTGCTCGATATGCGCCTCGAGATAGGCGAGCGGCTGCAAAGGCGCCTCGTCCGTCCCGGCATAGCCGATGGCGGCAAGCGCCGCGCCGAGCGTGATCCCCCCGGCATCGGTCGCGGCAAGGGCGGCGGCGGGATCCAGCCGGCCGGCATAGACATTGCTGCCGAGCGTGCTGGGCGCGAAGCGAGCGCCTTCCTCGTTGGTCCAGTTGACGACGGCCAGGTTGCAACGCGGCGCCCGGTCGGCGCGCCGGGCCATGGCCGCGACGGCGAAGGCCGCAACGGCGGCCGCAACCACGCCGTAAGCGCCGTCGTAGCGGCCGCCATGGGGCTGGCTGTCCAGATGGGAGCCGGCGAGGACGAGCGGCGCATGCGGCCCGGCCAGATCCAGCAGCCCGAACATGTTGCCGACCCGGTCGACGAGCACCCGGCAGCCATGCGCCGCGAGCAGCCGCTTCAGCCAGTCGCGCGCCGCGCCATCTTCCGGCGAGGCACAGAGGCGGTTGAGCCCGCCGCCGGATGTGGCGCCGAACGCCGATACTTCCGCGATCAGGCGGTCGAGAAGTTTCCTGTCGATGGCTGGATCGGGCTGCATGTTTCCTTTCCGATGCGGCGGCGGGATTGGGTCAGGCCGGGACTTCGGGCGGAAAGCCCGGCTCGCCGGCGAAATGGCAGCGGACAAGCCGGTCCTCGACTGCACGCAGTTGCGGTGCCTCGCGGGCGCAGCGATCCTGCCGGTAGGGGCAGCGCGTATGGAACCGGCAGCCGGAAGGCGGCTCGATCGGGCTTGGCACGTCGCCGGCGAGGATGATGCGTTTCCTGGCCGCGGCCGCCTGCGGATCGGCGACGGGCGCGGCGGAGAAAAGCGCCTGCGAGTAAGGATGCAGCACGCGCCGGCGCGCCGCCCTGGTCTCCGCCAGTTCGACGATCTGGCCGAGATACATCACCGCCACCCGGTCGGAGATGTGCTTCACCAGCGAGAGATCGTGCGAGATGAAGATGTAGGCGATGCCGAACTGGCGTTGCAGGCGTTTCAGAAGGTTGATGACCTGTGCCTGGATCGAGACATCGAGCGCCGAGACCGGCTCGTCGCAGACGATCACCTCCGGCTGCATGGCGAGCGCCCGGGCGATGGCGACGCGCTGGCGCTGGCCGCCGGAAAGCTCGTGCGGGTAGCGGTCCATGAATTCCGGGCCGAGGCCGACGGTCTCGAGCAGCGATGCCACACGGCCCCGGCGCTCGCCACGGGCGGCGAGCCCGTGCAGGCGCATCGGATCGCCGATCAGGCTGGCGATCGACCAGCGCGGATTGAGGCTGGCGTAAGGGTCCTGGAAAACGATCTGCAATGCCCGGCGCAGCTCCCTGAGCGGGCGGCCCGCAAGGACCGTGATGTCGGCGCCTTTCAGCAGGATATGGCCCGAGGTCGGTTGTTCCAGGCGGATGATGCAGCGCGCGAGCGTCGACTTGCCGCAACCCGATTCGCCGACCACCGCCAGCGTCTCGCCTCGCGCCACCGAGAGGGACACGCCATCGAGGGCATGCACCATCTGCGAGGGGGAGAAGAGGCCGCCCCTGATCGGATAATGCTTCACCAGCTCGCGCACTTCGAGGATCGGCGCGCCGCCAGCGGAAGCTACCCGGGATGCGCCGTCAGCCATGGCCGCGCCCCTCGGCGAGGAAGCAGCGCACCGGGCGACCCGGCGCCACGTCCTTCAGTTCCGGCATGGCGCTGCGGCAGAGCGGAATCGCCTCGGCGCAGCGTGGCGCGAAACTGCAGCCCGACGGCATCTCGAAAGGCGAGGGAACAGTGCCTGGTATCTCGCGCAGGAGATCGCCGTCGGCCTCCTCCCACTTGGCCGCGCCGAGCAGCCCCCGCGTATAGGGATGGCGGGGATCGGCAAAGATCTCGCCGACCGTTCCCTCCTCCACCTTGCGGCCGGCATACATGACCACCACGCGGTTCGCCGTCTCCGCCACGATGCCGAGATCATGGGTGATGAGAAGAACCGCCATGCCGAATTTCTCTTTCAGGCCATGGATGAGGTCCAGTACCTGGGCCTGCACCGTGACATCGAGGGCGGTGGTCGGCTCGTCGGCGATCAGCAGGCGCGGCCGGCAGGCAAGCGCCATGGCGATCATGACACGCTGGCGCATGCCGCCGGAGAGGTTGTGCGGATACTGCCGCGCGCGTTCCTCCGGCGCGGGCACGCCCACGAGGCGCAGCAGCTCCACCACCTCGGCCAGGATTTCCGACTTCGACAGGCCGAGATGCAGGCGCAGCACCTCGCCGATCTGGCGCTCGATCGTGTAGACCGGGTTCAGCGCCATCATCGGGTCCTGGAAGATCATGGCCATCTCGCGGCCACGCACGCCGCGCAGGTCCGCTTCGGACAGGGCCGTCAGGTCGCGTCCGGCGAGCAGGACGGCACCGGAGGAGATGCGCCCGGGCGGATTGGGGATCAGCCGCAGCAGCGCCATCGCCGCCGTGCTTTTGCCCGATCCGGATTCGCCGACCAGGGCAAGCGTCTCGCCCTCGCCGATCGAGAAGGAGAGGTCGCGCACGGCGTGAATCGTGCCGAGCGTGCTCTCGAACTCGACCGAGAGCGAGCGGACATCGAGGACGGGCGCGCTCATCGTTTCCGGAGCCTCGGATTGAGCGCATCGTTCAGCCCCTCGCCTACGAGGTTGATGGCGAGCACCGTGAGCAGGATCATTACCCCCGGGATCGCCGCCATCCACCAGGCGGTACGCAGCACCGTGCGCGCCACGCCGATCATATAGCCCCAGGAGACCAGGTTCGGATCACCGAGGCCGAGGAAGGAGAGGCCCGATTCCGTGAGGATCGCCGTCGCCACCATCAGCGAGGAGACGACGATGATGGGCGGCAGCGCGTTCGGCATGATCTGCAGCAGGATGATCTCCCAGTCCGGCATGCCGATGGCGCGGCAGCCCTGCACATACTCGCGGTCGCGATGGGCGATGAACTCGCCGCGCGCCAGACGCGCCACTGACGGCCAGGAGACGACGGCGATGGCAACGGTCACGGTGACGACGCTCGGCTGGAAGATCGCGACCAGCACCACCGCAAGCACGAAGGAGGGGATGCAGAGAAAGAACTCGGTGGTGCGCATCAGGAGATCGTCGATGCGCCCGCCGTAGTATCCGGCGACCGCGCCCAGGGCAACGCCGATGATGGTGGCGGAGAGGCTCGCCAGGACGCCGATCAACAGGGATACGCGTCCGCCGTTGAGAATGCCGGCAAGGATGTCGCGGCCGGCCACGTCTGTGCCCAGCGGAAAACGGTCGAAGGGCAGCGAGAAGGGCCGCCCCACCATGTCGAACGGATCGGTCGGGTAGAGGATTGGCCCGAGAAGCGCCAGCGCGAGAATGACGGCGAGCGCCAGCGCACCGGCAACCGCGCCCCGGTTCCGGCGGTAGCGAAGCCAGAAGGTCGCCAGTCGTCTCATCTGTGCACGATCCTCGGATCGAGCAGGCCATAGACGAGGTCGACCACAAGGTTGGCGATCACGACCACGACGGAGGAGATGAAGAGGATGCCAAGCAGCAGGTTGAGGTCGCGCTGCAAGAGCGCGTCGAATACCAGCCGGCCGAGGCCCGGCCAGCCGAACACGGTTTCCACCAGCACCGATCCCCCCAGGAGGTGCCCGATCTGAACACCAGCGAGGGTCACTACCGGCAGAAGGGCATTGCGCATGGCGTGGGTCCAGGCAATGACGCCTTCCGAGAGGCCCTTGGCGCGAGCGGTGACGATGAAGTCGAGGCCGTAGACTTCCAGCATCGAGGCGCGCATCAGCCGGGTGTAGATGGCGACGTAGAAGAGGCCGAGCGTGGTTGCGGGCAGGATCAGATGCCAGGTGACGTCCAGAACATGCGCCAGTCCTTCATGCCCGGCGCCGATCTGCATCATGCCGCCGGAGGGAAGGATGTCGAGCTTGATGGAAAAGAGCACGATCAGCATCAGCCCGAGCCAGAAGGCGGGCGTGGCATAGACCAGCAGCGCCGCGACCGAGATCAGGTTGTCGGCCAGCCGCCCCTGCCGGCGCGCCGCGGCGATACCGATGCAGATGCCGACGATGACGGCGAGCAGGATGGCACTCACCATCAGGATCAGCGTTGCCGGCAGCCGGTCGACGATCAGGTCGACGACCGGCGTCTGCTGCAGGTGCGACATGCCGAGATCGAGGGTGAGCAGCTTTCCCATGTAGATGAAGAACTGCTGGTAGAGCGGGCGGTCGAGACCGAACTCGCGGCGAAGCTGTTCGGTGAACTCCACCGTCGCATGGCCCATCTGCCCGGCCAGGATGTCGGCGGCATCGCCGGGCGCCATGCGCAGAAGGAGGAAATTGAAAGCGGCGATGGCCAGGACCACCGGGACCACCTGCAACAGCCTGCGCAACACGAACTGAAACGTGGCCTTCTTCATGATGCGGCCGCCACCCCGAGGCGCCGGCGGCCCACCGGCCGGATTATCTCCGGACGGCGGGGCGCCACGCGCTCGCGAACGCTTACTGGATCCACACCGAGTCCCAGTTTGTGTACATCGAGATGCCGTTGGTGATCAGGCCCTGGACGCGCTTGTTCCAGATATGGGTATAGCCGATCTCGATCAGGAAGATGACGGGCAGGTCGTTGCGCAAGATCGCCTGCACCTCGTTCCAGACCTTCTTGCGCTCCGGCCCGTCCTGCATGCCGGCCGCCTTCAGCAGAAGTTCGTCCAGTCGCGGGTTCCTGTAGTCCATCGAGTTGCTGAAGGACGCACCCTTGCGGATGTTGCTCGAGATGAAGGCGCGCTGCACGCCGATGGTGGGGTCGGAGTAGTTGTGCGTGAAGTTACTGGTGAAGTGATAGTCCCAGTCCGTATAGATGCGCTTGAGCCAGCCGCCCATGTCGAGGCTCTGGGTTTCCACCTGGATGCCGATCTTGCCAAGTTCCTGGCGGATATATTCGGCCTGGCGCACCCATTCCTCGCCATAGGGCAGGAAATTCTGCGTCAGCTTGAAGCGCACTCCGCCGGCGCCGCGCGGATAGCCGGCTTCGTCCAGCATCTGCGCGGCCTTCTGCGGGTTGTACTCGAACTTCGGCAGACTGGCGTCGAAATGGTTGGGGTTGCCGCTGACGATGGGTCCGCGCGCCGGCTTGCCGTTGCCATACCAGATGACATCCACCAGCTTGTCGCGGTCGATCGCCATGCTGATCGCCTGGCGCACCTTCACGTCGGAAAGCGGCTTGTCGCGAAGGTTGACCTCGAGCCACATGATGGGACCAAGTCCCTCGCTGCCTTCTTCCGAGGCGACGAGATGCGGCAACTTGCTCAGCCGCTGCATTTCGGCCGGCGGCAAGGCGGAAGTCGGCGCCAGATCGACCTCGCCCTTCTCCACCGCGATGGCGCGCGCGGCGCCGTCGGGCATCACGCGCAGGACCACCTGGTCGAGATAGGGCTTGCCCGGCTTCCAGTAGTCCGCATTGCGTTCGAGGATGATGTGGCTGCCCTTGCGCCACTCCTTGAGCTTGAAGGGGCCGGTGCCGACCGGCTCCTGCATGATGCGCGCCTGGCGGACCTTCTTCTCGGCGATCTCCTGCTCGGAGAAGGCATGCTTCGGCATCATCGGCGTTTCGCTTGGCTGGAAGGCCCTGAGCAGGTAGGGAATTGGTGCTTTCAGCCGGAGCACCACCGTTTGCGCGTCGGGGGTCTCGATCGCTGCGACATTGCCGAAATAGGTCCTGCCGCGGGAATGGTAGTTCAGCGCGATCTGCTCGATGCTGAACTTCACGTCCTCGCTGGTGAAGGGCTTGCCGTCATGCCACTTCACCCCGGCGCGCAGCTTGAAGGTATAGGTCAGGCTGTCCGGCGACACCGTCCAGGATTCGGCGAGGCCCGGTTTGGGCGTCAGGCCGGCCCCCTCATACTCGAGCAGGCTTTCATAGATCTTGGTCGAGATCAGCGCCACCGGCACCGCCGTGGTGGCGATGGTCGAAAGTGCCGTGGGTTCCGGATGGTAGGTATAGGTGAGCGTCCCGCCCTTCTTGGGCTGCGCCAGGGCATTGCCCGCCGTCACGCCCGCCAGTAGCGCCGCCATGGCGAGACTGAGGATTCCCGTGCTTCGCATGTGTCTGCCTCCTTATGCCCGTCGGTTGCTCGCAATTGCGTTGTGCGCCGGCACGACCGGCGCCTTGTCAGCTCCCTTCCGCGTCCTGGTTGCACCAGGCCCAGATGAAATCGATCAGATGCTCGATGCAGTCGAGATACTCGCGAAGGTCGATATGTTCGTCGGGCTTGTGTGCCTGCGCGATCGTGCCCGGACCGAAGATGATGGACGGGATGCCGCCCTGGTTCACCAGGTGGCGGAGGTCGCAGCAGAACGGGCCGGGCCGCACGCCACCGTGGCCGCCGCGCGCCTGCAGCACCTCGCACATATGCATGGCGTGCGGTATCTGCGGGCTCTGACGCGTGCTGTCGTCATGATGCAGAAACTCAAGTCGCGCCGGATTCTCGTTCAGGAACGGATCGGCGGCGTTCGCCTTGCGCAGCGCCTGGCGGAAATCCTTCATCACGTCGACGACATCGCCCACCATCGGCGCGAAGTACGCACCGCCGCGCAACGTCACCTCACCCGCCGTGACCGTTTCATAGTGGCCGCCGACGATCTTGCCCATGACCAGCGAGAAGGGCGAGCGGCCGGCTTCCATCGGATCATCGCCCGCCGCCTCGTTATAGCGGCGTTCAAGGTCGACCAGCGCCCCGATCACCAACGGGAGCTTCTCGATGGCGCTGACGCCGTCCTGGCGGCCATCGATCCAGCGCGCGCCCGGAGAACGGGCACGGCCCGGAACGCGCACCTGCCAGTAGAGGCCGCCCGGGTGACTGACGGAGACCGTGTTGTTGGTCGGCTCCAGCACGATCGCCGCGTCGGCACGGAACCCACGCCGCACCAGATCGAGCGTCCCGTTGCCCGCGTGCTCCTCGTTGACGACGCTCTGGAAGATGACGTCGCCGCGCAGCCTTGCTCCGGCGCGTCGCAGATAGCTCATCGCCATCAGCGCCGCCATCAGGCCACCCTTCATGTCCGAGGTGCCGCGGCCATACATCAGTCCGTCGACGATCTCGGCGCCGAAGGGGTCGTGCGTCCATTCGCCCGCGGGCTCGATCGTCACCGTGTCAATGTGGCCATTGAGAATGAGCGATCGGCCGCCACCGCTGCCGCGGAAGATGCCGACGACGTTCGGCCGGTCGCGGTAGTTGAGAACCTTCTCCAGTCCGCTGGCCCGCAACGCCTCGTAGCTCGGCAGTTCCGCGTAGGGAAGAATCAGGTCGTGCTGCCAATGTGTCGGATACTGCGCAACCTGCGGGAAGCGTTCGAACAGCCTCGCCACGTCCGGCTCGGCGATCACGGTCTCGGCGCCAAGCGCCTTCAGATGGCCGGCGATTTCCGTCTGCGCCCGGCCTTCCTCGCCGGTGAGGCTCGGCACGCGCACCAGGCTGGCGAGCGCCGCGACGCTCTCCTCCCGTCCCCGGGCGGCGAGCGCCAGCGCCTCCTCGCGCGGCGTGCGTTGCAGCATAGCGGTCAGCCCCCTGATCGCCGTCCGCCGCTGCCGGCGGAACCGGTGCGGCCACGATAGGGCCGCGCGTCGGATCGAGGCAAATTAATATTTATCGGCATATTCTGTTGCAGAATTTATAGTCTGCCGGAGACGCCGCGTGGCGCCGGGGACGGAGGGGACATGAATTTCACGCAGCTTCGTGCCTTCGACATGGTTGCGCGGGAAGGAAGCTTCACCCGCGCCGCCCAGCAGCTCGGCGTGACGCAACCCGCGCTCACCATTCAGGTAAAGGCGCTGGAGGAGGCCTATGGCGTAAAGCTGCTCGACCGCGCCGGGCGCGGCGTGTCGCTGACCGAGGCGGGCGCCGCGCTGTTCGATGTCACGCGGCGGCTCTTTGCGCTCGAAGAGGAGGCGCAGGAGCTGCTTGCCGCATCGCGCGAACTCAGGCGCGGCCATCTCCGCGTCGCCGCCGACGGGCCGCATATCGTCATGGGGATGTTCGCGCAGTTCCGCCGGCGCTTTCCCGAAGTGCGGCTGATGGTGACCTTGGGCAATACCGCCTATGTGCGCCAGCAGCTTCTGGAACGGCGGGTGGATGTGGGAATACTGCCGGTGACCGAGGAGGACAAAACCTTCGTCCGCGTGCCGCTCTGGCGTCACACGCCGGTGCTGATCGTGCCGCTCCGCCACCCCTGGGCACGGCGCAAGTCCGTGCGCATCGCCGATCTCGACGGGCAGCCCATGCTGATGCGCGAGGAAGGCTCGAACACCCAACGCGCGCTGGAAGCCGCGCTGCGCCGCGCCGGCGCGCGGCCGCGGGTGGTGCTGGAACTCGGCAGCCGGGAAGCGGTTCTGGGCGCCGTGGCGGCCGGCCTGGGATTCGGCGTGGTCTGGAAAGTCGAAGCCATGGGCGACGGGCGCTTCCGAGCGCTCGACATCCGCGATCCGGCCATGCGCAGCTTCGATCACGTCGCCTGCCTCGGGAGCGAGCGTAACCGGCGCGTCGTGCGCGCAATGATGGACATGGCCAAGACCATCCACCGGGCCGGGACGGTGCTCGATGCCGGCGCGATAACGGGCTGAGCGCGCGCCGGGCCCGCCTTCCCGTTGCCCCGGACCATGCCGCTCCTCTACGATCCGCGCACGCAAACAGAAACCGGGGGCAAGGCATGAAGGGCGTCGCGGCGGGACCCGCCCAGTCGGAGGGCGAGATCAATACCTCGGCGCGGCGGCGCGCCTGGGCGGAGCGTAACCTGGGTGATGCCTCGCGCCGTGCCCTGGCGGAAGACCAGCACCATTTCCTCCGTCAATCGGTCTCGACGCCATGCCTTTCGGTGGTGACGCGGGCGGAAGGTGCCTATATCGAGGATGCGGAGGGGCGCCGCTATCTCGATTTCCACGGCAACAACGTCCACCATATCGGCTACGGCCATCCGCGCCTCAAGGAGGCCATTGCACGGCAGATGGACGAGTTGCCTTTCGCGCCGCGCCGCTTCGCCTGCGCGCCGGCGACAGCGCTGGCGGCCAAGCTCGCTGAGATATCGCCCGGCGATCTCTCCAAGGTCCTGTTCACCACCGGCGGATCGGACGCGATCGAGGTGGCGCTCAAGATCGCGCGCGCCGCGACCGGACGGCACAAGACCATATCGTTCTGGGACTCCTTCCATGGCGCCGGGTTTGGTGCCGCCTCGGTCGGCGGCGAACAGCTCTTCCGATCGCATGTCATCGGGCCGCTGCTCTCCGGCGCGGAACACGTCGCGCCTTTTGCCTGCTATCGCTGCCCCTATGGCTATCCGGAGAAGGACGGCCAGCCGCTGCTCGATCTCTGCCGCATGACCTGCGCCAGTTTCGTGCGCTACGTGCTCGAGAAGGAAGGGGATGTGGCGGCGGTGATTGCCGAGCCGGCGCGCGCCGTTCCCTATATTCCGCCGCCCGGCTTCTGGGCCGAAGTGCGCGCGGCCTGCGATGCGCATGGCGCGCTGCTGATCTTCGACGAGATTCCGACCGGCCTCGGCAAGACCGGCCGCATGTTCGCTTGCGATCATGACGGCGTCGTTCCCGACATTCTTGTCATGGGCAAGGCATTGGGCGGCGGCATCCTGCCGCTCGCCGCCGTGCTGGCGCGTCCCGAACTCGACGTCGCGGGCGACTATGCTTTCGGCCATTATACGCACGAGAAGAACCCGGTCTCGGCGCGCGCCGGCCTCACCACCATCCAGATCATCGAGGAAGAGGGACTGGTGGAGAATGCCGCCCTGGTCGGTGCCCATGCGCTTGCCCGCCTTGAAGATCTGAAAGCGCGCTTTCCGGTCATCGGCGATGTGCGCGGGCGCGGCTTCCTGATCGGCGTCGAACTGGTGCGCGAGCGCGGCTCAAAGGAACCGGCGAACGACCTGGCGGAGGAGGTTCTCTACCGTGCGCTCGATCGGGGCCTGTCTTTCAAGACCACGTTCGGCAACACCCTGACCCTCACGCCCCCGCTCATCACCACCCGCGCGCAGATGGACTTCGCCATCGACGTCATCGCCGCGAGCCTGGCCGAGGCGATCGATGCGGTCGGCAATGGGTGAGCGGCTGCGCATCGTCCGTACCGATCGCGAGCTGGAATGCCCGATCGTCGACGCCCACTTCCGCGCGGCTGGCGCCGAACTGGTCCTGCTGCCAGACGGCGTGTCGCGCGGCGAGCTGATCGAGGCGGTGCGCGAGGCCGATCTGCTGCTGATGTGCTACACCGCCATCGACCGCGCCGTCATCGAGGCGGCCGGGCGCCTCAAGGGAATCGTCAAGTATGGCGTCGGCATCGACGCCATCGATATCGACGCCGCGATAGACGGCGCCGTGCCGGTGGTCAATATCCCCGAATATGCCGAGCAGACCGTCGCCGAGGCGGCGTTCGCCATGATGATCGCGCTCTCCCGCCGGCTTCTGCCCATGGACCGGGCGATGCGCCGCGAAGGCTGGCTCTGGCCGGTTTCGCGCTGGCTTGGCAACGACATCGCCGGAAAGACGGTCGGCCTGATCGGCGCCGGGCGGATCGGCCGCGCGATGGCGCGCATGGCCGGCGCGGGCTTCGGCGCGCGGGTGATCGGTTACGATCCGCATCTGCCGGAGGAAACGATGCGCCGTCATGGCATCGAGCCCTGCACGGATCTCCGCGCGCTGATGGCGGCCAGCCATTTCGTCTCCCTGCATTGCGTGCTGAACGAGGAAACCCGAGGGATCGTAGGAGCGGCGGAGATCGCCGCGATGCGCCCCGATGCCTGCCTGATCAATGTCTCGCGCGGGGCCCTGATCGACGAGATGGCCCTGCTCGCGGCACTGCGCGAAGGCCGCATCCGGGGCGCCGCGCTCGATGTCTTCGCGAAGGAGCCGCTGGCCCTGCAGGGGCATCCACTGAGCGCACTCTTTGGCATGGAGAATGTCATTCTGATGCCCCACCTTGCCTTCTACACCGAAGAGGCGATGGAGCGTCTGGAACGGGAAACGCTGGAACGCTGCCGGGAGCTTCTGTCGGGCGGGCCGGTCCTGGTCAAATCCCATGACCCGCGGCTTCGCCGCCAGCGCAAGGGCGTACGCTTCGCCGACTGACGCGCCGGCAGGCCCGCGCGCTTCCTTGCGCAGGCGCCATCGCGGCCGCATCATGGCGCGATGTTGCGATGGCCCAGGTTGCTGCTGTTCGCCCTGCCGCTTCTGGCGACGATCGCCGATGCGACCGCATCGGCGGCCCAGGCGCCGGAAGCTGCATCGCCTGCCGCGCAGGCGGAGCGGGCGCGGAGCCTCAATGCGGAAGCCACCGCCCTGCAGCGGCAGGGTCGCCTGGCGGAGGCGGAGGCGATGTTCCGCGAGGCGCTGGCGCTGCGCGAGCGGCTCCAGCCGGAGGGCGGTGCGGACCTGGCCGAAAGCCTGAACAATCTCGGCCTGCTGCTGCGCCTGCGCGGGCAGGCCGATGCGGCGCGTCCCCTGCTCGAGCGGGCGCTTTCGTTGCGCCGCGCAGCCTTTGGCGAAGACCATCCAGCCGTCGCCGTGACGCTCAACAATCTCGCCATTGCCCGGCACGAGCTGGGCGAGCCGGGCGCGGCGCTGGCGCTGCATGAGCGCGCGCTGGCCATCCGCAGCGCGGCCTTCGGTCCCGATCATCCCGCCGTCGCGCAGAGCCTCAACAACATCGCCTACATCCATCGCAGCGAGGATCGCCAGAACGCCGCCGAGCCGCTCTACCGGCGCGCGCTCGCCATCTGGTCGCGGCACGACCCGGACAGCCTCGATACTGCCGACGGGCTGGACAATCTGGCGACCCTCCTGCAAGACCAGGGACGTTATTCCGAGGCGCGGCCGATGTTCGAGCGGGCGCTTGCCATTCGCGAGCGGCGGCTGGGGGAGAGGCACCGGCTTGTGGCGCAGAGCCGCAACAATCTTGGGCATGTCTATCGTCATCTCGGCCTGCACAGGCTGGCGGAGCCGCTGCACCGCTCATCCCTTCGCCTGCGCGAGGAACTCTTCGGGGCCGACAGCCTCGCCGTCGCGGTGGCTTATAACAATCTCGGCCTCGTGCTTCAGGATCAGGGCCGTCTGATCGAGGCGGAGGCCGCGCAGCAGCAGGCGCTGCTGATCCGCGAGCGGCGCAGCGGTCCGGAGAGCGCCGATGTGGCGCAAAGCCTCAACAACCTTGCCTTCCTTCTGCGCCTGCAAGGCAGGGCGGACCAGGCCGAGGTGCTGTTCCGGCGGGCGCTCGCCATCCGCGAACGCGTCTTCGGCGCGAGCCACCGCGAGGTCGCCAACAGCCTGCACAACCTGGCGGAGGTCCTGCACGAGCGGGGTGACCAGGCGCGAGCGCGCGAGGTCTATGCGCGGGCGCTCGCCATGCGCGAGGCGATACTCGGGCCGGCACACCCTTCCGTCGCCACGACGCTGAACAACCTCGCCATCGTCCTGCGGGCCGAGGGCGACCTGGCCGGAGCCGAGACGCTCTATCGGCGGGCCCTCGAGATCAATCGCGCTTCTCTCGGCGCCCTGCATCCGGAGACCGCAACGAACCTCGCCAACATCGCCGATCTCCTGCGCGCGCAGGGCCGCCTGCCGGAGGCCCTGGCGTTGTTCGGGGAAGCGCTTCACATCCGCGCACAGGGGCTGGGGAGCGACCATGCCGAAGTCGCCCGCACTCACGACGAATTGGCGGATGTGCATTTGCGGATGGGCCAGTCCGATCTTGCGCTGGCACAGGCGCGCCGCGCGGTCGCGATCCTCGCGACACGCACCGAACTGCTGCTCGCCGATCGCAGTGTCGGGGCGGAGGCGGAATGGCGGTCGCGGCGGCATTACTTTCACCACCTGCTTTCACTTCTATGGCAGAAGGCGGCGAGGGCCGGCACGCTTGCCGACCGCGGCCTGATGGACGAGGCATTCCGCGCGGCGCAGCTTGCCGGAAGTCTCGAGGTGGCGGGCGCGGTAGCCAGCATGAGCGCGCGGCTTGCCGACGGCGACAGCGAACTGGCGGAGCGCCTGCGCACCGTCCAGGACCTGCGCGAGCGCCGGCGGCTGCTGGATCGCGAACTGTTCGAGACGGCGGCAAGCGGCGCCGCCAATGCCGGCACGCGGCGCGGCCGGCTGCTCGGGGAACTGCGCTCGGTCGATGCGGATCTGCGCGCGGCGAGCGCCGCGCTGGCGCGGGATTTTCCCGGGGCGAGCGAGGCGGCCCAGCTCAGGCCGCGCGGCATCGCCGAGATCGTGGCCCGCCTGGCGCCGGATGAAGTCCTGCTCATGTGGAGCAGCGGCCGGGACGAGACCTTTCTGTTCGCGGTCTCGGCGCAGCGTTCGCACTGGTGGCGGATCGATGCGGGGCGGGAGGAGATCGCCGGCCTGGTGCAGGCACTGCGCTCCACTCTCGAGCCGTTCCCCGGCATGCTTGCGAGCGATATCCGCCCCTTCGACCTTGTCGCCGCGCACCGGCTTTATCGCCTGCTGCTTGGCCAGGCGGAGGCTTTCCTCGCGCCGGCACGGCGCTTGCTGACGGTGAGCGATGGCGCGTTGCAGTCGCTGCCCCTTGCCGTCCTCATCCGTTCGATGCCGGCTTCGGGTCAGGGCCACGAGGCCGCCGATTGGCTTGTTCGCCACTTTGCCCTGACCACGCTTCCTTCGGCCTCATCCCTGGTCGCGCTCCGCGATGTGCAGCCGCGCCGGGAGACTGGCGGGGCGTTCGTGGGTTTCGGCGACCCGCTTTTCTCCGGCGGGCCGGGCGATCTGCGCGGCGTCACGCCGAGCCTGCTCTGGCGTGGCGGCAGCGTCGATGTGACAGCCATTCGCGGCTTTCCGCGCCTGCCGGAAACCGAGGGCGAGCTGCTGGCCCAGGCCGCCGCCACCGGCACCGGCGAGCGACGCATTTTCCTGCGCGAGGAGGCGACCGAGCGCCGGGCACGCAGCGGCGTCCTGTCGGATGCGCGGATCGTGAGCTTCGCCACGCACGGCCTGGTGGCCGGCGAGATCCGGGGCCTTGGCGAACCGGCGCTGGTCCTGACGCCGCCACCCGCAGCGAGTCCGGAGGATGACGGCCTGCTCACCATGTCGGAGGTGGCCGAGTTGCGCCTCGATGCCGACTGGGTCGTCCTCAGCGCCTGCAATACGGCCGCGCCGGCGATCGAAGAAGGTGCGGAGGGCCTGTCGGGACTGGCGCGCGCTTTCTTCCACGCCGGCGCCCGCGCGCTGCTCGTCTCGCACTGGCAGGTGCTCTCGCAGGCCGCGGTCCATCTCACCACCGGCACGTTCGCGGCGCTGGCGCGCGAGCCGGATATCGGCCGGGCCGAGGCACTGCGGCGTTCCATGCTGCGGCTGATCGATGCCGGCGGGGGAAGCGGAGGCCCGGCGGCGGAGATGTCCCACCCCCTCTTCTGGGCACCCTTCATCCTGGTCGGCGAGGGTGGCCCCGGCCGCTGATCAGCCGAATGCGAACAGGTTGCGTCCCTCGCCGCGCCACACATGGCCGGTGCGGCCGAGCCAGTCCACCTGCTGCATATCGGCAGGCAAGGGCTCCCTTTCATCGAGATTGGCGAGGAAGCGGCGCCCGCTCGCCTCTTCCCTGCCGACGATGATCGCCAGCGCCGGCCCGCTGCCGGCATGCATGACGGCATAGCTCTCGATTCGCGCCGCACCACCGGGCTCCTGCGTGAACGGCGCCTTCGGCCCGCCATCGAGTTCGGCCTGCAATCCGCCGCTGTCATAGTCCGGCCGGTGTTCGGGCGGCAAAGTCGAATAGATGCCGAATGAATGCTTTGTCAGGTAATAGCCGTTGGCGCTCACCAGCCCGAAGGTGCCCGGCGCCGCACGCAGCCTGCGCATCGTCTCGGCAATGCTGTGGGTGACATAGTTGTTCCCCGGCCCGCCGAAATAGGGCAGCCCCCCGGTCAGCGTCAGCCCGCGCGCATCGTCCTCGGCAAGCCCCGCCTCGGCGCAGGCCACTTCGATGGCGGAAGGAAAGCAGCTATAAAGATCGAGATGGGTCATGTCCTCCAGGCGTCGCCCGGCCATGGCCATGGCATGGGCGAGGCCGGCGCGGATCGCCGGCGAGCGATGCAGTTCGGGACGCTCGAGAAGCGACCAATGGTCGTGGCAATCGGCGCAGCCATGCAGATGGACCCAGCGTGCGGGAGGGATGCCGAGGGATCGGGCGAGCCCCGCCGACATCATGACCAGCGCGGCCGCCTGGTCCACATAGGCGTTCGAGGTCATCAGCCGCGGATAGGGATAGCCGATCCAGCGGTTGCCGCCATCGATGCTGGCCAGACGCGCCGCGGACAGCAGCTCGCGCCGCGTCGCCCGCGGATTGGCCGCCGCTACCGACGAGAGCCGCGCCATCAGCGCCGCCATGCTCTCCAGATGCGCCTGCGGGCTCGCACCGCGTGCCGCGCGGATCGCGGTCTCGATCAGGGGATAGAAGGCGATGGCGGCCGAAAGCCCGTGCGCCTCCTCGTGTGCGCCGTAACCCGGCCTTGGATCGCCGATCGGTTCCGGCTCGCCGCCTGGATCCTCGCGCCAGTCGGCGGCGAGGCCGGCTCGTTCCAGCCCGCGCTGGGTGCGCAGCGCCTCGCCGCCGGCGATCAGCACCGAGCGCATCTCCCCGCGCGCGATGGCCACGGCGAAGCGGTTGACCAGGGACTGCGGCATGTTGCCGCCCGACCAGGTATAGAAAAGCCGCGATGGCCGCAGGCCAAGCCGCCGCGCCAGGCTGGCCGGCGGATTGGCAGAGCTTCCGAAGCCGGAGCGGAAGCGATGGGAGGTTTCCGCGAACAGGCGCACCACCGCCACCGCTTCGATCGCCGCCCCGACCGCGCCGGAACCCGTATCGGCCAGCGCCGCGCGGCCGGCTTCCGCCATCAGATCGTAGGGCGAGCGCGCCGCCTCCGCCGGCGTGTTCCGGTCGGTGATATCGCCGCAGCCGACCAGAACCGGCGTCGTGTCCGAAACGCTCATGCCTTGCCCGCTTCGCGCAGATAGCCGTCGCGGGTCTGCGGCAGCTTGCGATTGAGCAGTCGGGAGGCCACCACGGTGCGCAGGATCTGCGCCGTGCCGCCGCCGATGGTGAACATGCGCGCATCGCGCACCATGCGTTCGACCGGATTGTTGCGCGAATAGCCGGCGGCCCCGAAGACCTGAAGCGCGTCGTTGGTGGTCTTCACCGCCATCTCGGATGCGAAGATCTTCGCCTGGGCGGCAAGCTTGACGTCGGGAAAGGGCGAAGCCCCGTCCGCCCCGGTGCTCATTGCCGCCTTGTAGATCAGCGCCTGCGCGGCGGCAATCGAGGTTTCCATGTCCACCAGCATCCACTGGATGCCCTGGAATTCGCAAATGGGACGGCCGAACTGCTCGCGGCGCTGGGCATAGTCGAGCGCGTGTTCGTAGGCGCCGGTGGCGATCCCGAGCGCGATGGTCGCCGCGCCGAGGCGCTGCGAGTTATAGGCTTCCATCAGTTCGGCGAAGCCACGGGCGAAGCCGCCCGGCGGCAGCACCAGCGCATCGTCGCCCACGGCCATATCTGTCATGATCACTTCCGCTTCGGGAATCGCGCGCAGTCCCATGGTCGGCTCGCGCCGGCCGATGGCAAGGCCCGGCGTCTCGTCGCGCACGGCAAGGAAACCGGCAATGCCAAGTTCCTTGCCGTCCGTGTCGTAGGCGCGGGCGAAGATCAGGTGCAGCCGGGAGACGCCGGCGCCGGTGATCCAGTGCTTGCGCCCGTTCAGCACCCAGCCATTGCCGCGCCGCTCGGCGCGCGTCGTCAGCTCGTTCGCCGCGCTGCCCGCGCCCGGCTCGGTGATGCAGATCGCCGGCTTGTCGGCATGGGCGAGGATATAGTCGGCCCCGAGACGCTTCTGCTCGGCGGTGCCATATTGCATGACGGCGGAGATCGCGCCCATGTTCGACTCGACGACGATGCGCGCCGTGACCCCGCAGACGCGCGCGATCTGTTCGATGACCAGCACGGCGTCGAAATAGGAACGGCCCTGGCCGCCCAGTTCGCGCGGAATGGTCATGCCCATGAGGCCATGCTGGTTGAGCAGGCGCGCGGATTCCCAAGGGTACTGCTCCGACCGGTCGATCTCGGCCGCCAGCGGCGCGAAGACCTCCTCCGCCAGCCGGCGCGCCTTTGCCTGCAGCGCGCGCTGTTCTGCCGTGAGGTTCCAGCTCATGCCTCGTCTCCGTCGTTTGTGCTGATCGCGGGATATAAGGAGCGCCCGAGGATAGTGGTGTCAGGCGCCGGTTGCCAGAGATCGCGTCTGCCCGGTCGCGCTGCTCTATCGGCGCCCGCCCGCGATGCGTACCGCCTCCGGCCGCAGGCGCAGGCGCCACATGGCCAGCACGCCCAGGAAGGGGCCGATCGCCAGCACCGAGAAGGCATATCGCCAGGTCAGAAGTTCGATCGCCAGTGGCATGAGCTGGATGGTCGCCACGGTGAGCAGAAAGCCGAGACAGGTCTGCAGCGTAAGCATGGAACCGGTCAGCCGCGCCGGCGCCAGTTCGGCGATTGCGGCGGAGAATTGCGCGGAATCGGCGATTACCGTGATGCCCCACAGGATGGCGACGAGCAGGAGGGCGACGACGCCGAGTTCGGCAACGGGACCGATGACGAGCGCGCAGGAGCCGCTGATGGCCATGGCCCAGATGGTGACCAGCGTGCGCCCGACCCGGTCCGCCAGCAGCCCGGCCAGCACCGCGCCCAGGGCGCCGCTCGCCATCACGAGAAAGGTGCTGGCGGCGGCGAGGCCGGCGGCAGCCGCCGGATCGCCGTGGCGGCCGAGGACGAAGGCGAGGAAGGCGCCGATCCAGGCCCACATCGCATAGAGTTCCCACATGTGACCGAGATAGCCGGCATTGGCGAGCAGGATCGCTCGCTGGCGCAGCAGAAGGAACGCTTCGGCCGGCCGGAAGGCGCTCGCTGACTGATGGCGCGGGCCAAGACCGGCCAGCAGGATGCCCGCGGCGGCAAGTAGCGCCGAGAGCGAGGCGCCCGCGATGGCAGTTCTCCATTCCAGGCCGCCGAGATAGTTGAAGAGATGGGGGAGAGCCGATCCCAGGGTCAGCGCGCCGACAAGGCCGCCGATCAGCAGGCCCATGTTTCGCTCCGCCCAGCCCGCAGCCAGTTTCATTCCCACGGGATAGACCCCGGCCAGCGCCATCCCGGTGAGAAATCGCAGAAAGAGGCTCGGCCGGTCGCCGATCTCCGTCAGGAGGATCGCGCCATTGGCAAGCGCGCCGGCGACCGCACAGGCGGCGAAGAGGCGCCGGGGATCGTAGCGGTCGGCAAGGCCGAGGATCGCGCTCAGCAGGGTGCCGGCGACGAAACCGAGCTGGACGGCGGTCGTCAGCAGCGAGGCCGCTCGCGCCTCGAGCCGGCCGCTTTCGATCAGGCCCGGAACGGCGGCTGAGGCAGAGAACCAGAGCGCGAGACCCGCCACCTGGCAAAGAGCGATCAGAGCCAGCGAGGCTGCCCGCCCGGTCACGCCGACGCACTCCCCGTTGCGATAGGCCACATTCCCCCGCCCCCATCAGCCAGAAGCCGCGCCATGCTAGCGGCAACTGCCGGGATTTGCATCGGCCCGCCGGCCGGCGCACAATCGCTCGACAAACGGGGGATACATGCGCAAGACCACGCTGCTGAAGAATCTCATCCACGCGCCGGAGCTTCTGGTGATGCCCGGTGCCTACGACCCGCTTTCCGCGCGGATCATCGAGGAGGCGGGTTTCGCCGCCATCCAGTGTTCCGGCTACGGCATATCGGTCAGCCGACTCGGCCTGCCGGACTACAGTTTTCTGTCGCTCACCGACATGGTGGGCGCGAGCAAATGCATCGCCGATGCGGTCGGCCTGCCGGTGATGGCCGATGGCGATACCGGCTTCGGCAACGCCGTCAATGCCTGGTACGCGGTGCGCGCCTTCGAGGATGCGGGGCTTGCCGGCGTCAATATCGAGGACCAGGTCATGCCCAAGCGCTGCGGGCACCTCGATGGCAAGACCATCGTACCGATCGACGAGGCGGTGGCGAAGGTGCGCGCCTGCGCCGGAGCGCGACAGGACCCGGACTTCGTCATCAACGCCCGCACCGACGCGCTCGCCATCGGCGGGATCGAGGAGGTGATCCGTCGTGGCAACGCCTACATGGAAGCAGGCGCCACCATGATCTTCATCGACGGCATGACCGACCGCGCGCTGGCGCGACAGGCCGTGCAGGGTATCCGCGGGCCGGTCGCCATCAATGTGGTCGAGGGCGGCAAATCGCCCGAGCGGTTCACCTTCGCCGAGATGCAGGAGATGGGCATCGCGCGGGTCAGCCTGCCCGGCAGCCTGATCCTCGGCGCGATCCAGGGCATGCGCGATGCGCTGGCCGCGGTCAAGGCGAACGGCTATGCCGGCGGCCCTGGCGGTCCGAAGGCGGCCTTCGACGATTTGCGCCGGCTTGCCGGCTTCGATCAGGTCTTTGCGCTGGAAAGGACCTATCTCGGCGGATTGCGGTCGGCGGCGGACTGATGCGGCGGAGCGACGAACGGATCCTGACCAGCCATGTGGGCAGCCTGCCGCGCAACCCGGTCCTGACGGAGCTGCTGATACGCGAGGAGGCGGGCGAGCCGATCGAGGCAGCGGCATTGCACCGGGAGGGAGCGGCCGCCGTCCGTCACGTTCTGGCGCGCCAGGTCGAGGCCGGCATCGACGTGGTCAATGACGGCGAGCAGCCGCGCGTCGGCTTCCAGACCTATGTCGCCCGGCGCATGAAAGGGTTCGGCGGCGAATCGAACCGGCCGCGCGCCCCGGACTACAGCGAGTTTCCCGCCTTCGCCGCGCAGACCTTCCGCCGCTTCCCGCGTCGCGCCCGAATCGTCAACGCGCCACAGGCGCAGGCGGAGATCGTCTATGACGACCTGTCGGAAGCCGAACGCGAGATCCAAATCTTCGACGATGCACTGGCCGGGCTCGCGCAGCCGCCGGTCGAGGCGTTCATGACGGCGGCCTCGCCCGGCATCATCGCAACGACCCTGCTCAATGCCCATTACGACAGCCACGAAGCCTATGTCTTCGCGCTTGCCCGTCAGATGCGCAAGGAGTACGAGCTGATCGCACGGCGATACGTACTGCAGATCGACGCGCCCGACCTCGCCATGGAACGGGCCGTGCTCTTCCAGAACCTTTCCGACGCGCAGTTCCTCGCCATCGCCGAGATGCATGTGGCGGCCCTCAACGAGGCGCTGTCCGACATCCCGCGAGAGCGGATCCGGCTCCATTGCTGCTGGGGCAACTGGGAGGGCCCGCATCTGCACGACATCCCGATGCGCGAGGTGCTGCCCGTGCTGTTCCAGGCCCGCGTCGGGGCGCTCAGTCTGGAGTTCGCCAACCCGCGCCACCAGCACGAGTATGCGGCGCTGAAAGCGGCGCGGCTGCCGCACCACATGCTGCTTCTGCCGGGCGTGATCGACAGCACGACCAATTTCGTCGAGCATCCCGAGGTGGTCGCCAACCGCATCTGCGAGGCCGTGGCGGCGGTCGGCGAGCGCAGTCGCGTCGTGGCCTCCGCCGATTGCGGCTTCGGGACCTTCGCCGGCAGCGAATATGTGGCCGAGGATGTGGTCTGGGCCAAGCTTCGTGCCTGCCGGCAGGGCGCGGACATCGCCAGCCGCCGGCTCTGGGGATCCGCCCGCTCCTGAACCCGGCGCCTTGCGCCCGGTCAGGAACCGGGGATCAGATGCATGTCGTCGGCGCACCAGCCGACGCTGATGGTCCGGCCTTCGCGAACATCGCCCGATTCCATGCCCGCGATACGCACACGCAGCGGAATCTGTCCGGATTGACCCATGACAAGCAGGCTGTCGCCGTAATTGACCGTGCCCTCCACCCGCATCTGGACGGTGGCGACCAGGTCAGGCCTCGGCTCCTTACCGATCAGGCGCAGCCGCTCGGGCCGAATCAGGACATGCACCGGACCGGCCGGGGCGCCGGCACCAAGCTCGCTCGCCGCGCAGACAGGGCCGATACCGTCGATGGCGAGCTTGCCATTGGCGCCCGCCTCGATGCGCCCCTGCAGGAAGTTGCTGTCGCCGATGAACTCGCCCACGAACCGGGTCAGCGGGCGGCCATAGACTTCGAGCGGCGGCGCCACCTGCTCGAGCCGTCCCTGGTTGAAGACCGCGACGCGGTCGGACATGGTCATCGCCTCGGTCTGGTCGTGCGTGACGTAGACCATGGTGATGCCGACCTCGCGGTGGATACGCTTGAGCTCGACTTGCATCTGCTCGCGCAGGTTCTTGTCGAGTGCGCCGAGCGGCTCGTCGAGCAGCAGCACGTCGGGGCGGAAGACCAGCCCGCGCGCCAGCGCGACGCGCTGTTGCTGGCCACCGGAGAGTTCGCGCGGATGCCGTTCGGAGAAGCGGGACAGACCGACGAGCTCCAGCGCCTCGGCCACCCTGCGGCCAATATCGGCGCGCGGCGCGCCGCGCATGCGCAGCGGGAACGCGACGTTCTTCGCCACCGTCATGTGCGGGAACAGCGCGTAGTTCTGGAACACCATGCCGATGTTGCGCTGGTAAGGCTTCTGGACCGTCAGATCTTTGCCGTCAAGGTCGATCGTACCTCTCGTCGGGTCCTCGAAGCCGGCGATCATCATCAGGGTCGTGGTCTTGCCGGATCCGCTCGGGCCCAGGAAGGTTATGAATTCGCCCTTGGCGATGTCGATGTTGATGTCGTCGACGGCATTGCTGATGCCGTCGTACGACTTGACGATGTTTCGCAGGCGCAGATAGCTGTCCGACACGTTCTATTCCCTGAACTGGGCCGCGCGCCACTTGAGAGCGGCGCCCAGGCCATCCTTCTTCTTGATCTCGTCGAACTTCATTCCGACCTCGGTCTTGGCCGCGTAGAGTGGCGCGACGATGTCGAGGCCGACATTCATGGCATTCCGGAAGCCCGCCGCGTCGGCACCGCGATTGATCGATAGTTTGGCCGCGTAAAGCGCCTCCGGAGAGATGAGAGCCAGTCGCCTGGCGAACTTCATTGTCGTGGCGCGAAGTTCGGCCACGGGCACCACCTTGTTCACCATGCCGAGACGCAGCGCTTCCTGCGCGTCGATGCTGTCGCCGAGATAAAGCAGCTCGCGCGCCTTCTTGAAGCCGATGATCCATGGCATGACGATGCCGGGCCCGACGTCGGAGAAGCGCACTTCCGGCTCGCCGAAGGTCGCATCGTCCGCCGCGATGGTGATGTCGCACAGCATGGCAAGTTCGCAGCCCCCGCCCAGCGCATGGCCCTGGACCGAGGCTATCACGGGCTTGCGCATGTCGTAGGGCAGCATCTCCATGGCCATGCTGGCCCGCAGATGCTCATGCCATTTCAGGGCATCGTGCTTCCAGGATTCCTTGGTGGGGTCGCCGCCGATATCGTAGCCGACGCAGAAGCTGCGCCCCTCGGCGCGGAGCACGACGACCGAGGTTGCGGGGTCGCCGTCCGCCTTTGTCAGCGCCGCCACGAGCTGCTCGCGCAAATCGCGGCTGATGGCATTGAGCTTCGCCGGCCGGTTCAGCGTGACGATGCTGACCTTCTCGTCGACCTCGTAATTGACAAGCGTTTCCATGCTCGAACTCACCCCTTGGCTGATTGTGCGGGCACGATCAGGGCATCGACGACGACGCAGCCCTGACCCTGAGGAAGGACCATGATGGGATTGAGGTCCATTTCGGCGATATTCGCCCGGTCCGCATGGGCAAAATCGGCGAGCGCGTAGAGACAGCGCGCGAGGCTTTCCACGTCGGCCGGCGGTGCGCCGCGAATGCCGCGCAGCATCGCGGCGCCGCGAATTTCGCCGATCATCGCCTCGGCGTCGCCCTGGCGCAGCGGCAGCGTCCGCAGCGCGAAGTCGCGCATCACCTCGATAGCGATGCCGCCGAGACCGAAGGCGAGGACCGGGCCGAAATCCGGGTCGCGGCTCACGCCGGCGAATACTTCGATGCCGCCCTTGACCATCTGCTGGACGACGACGCCCGCGATTGCCGGCCGCCCGCCCGGCATCGCGCCGAGGCGCCCGTCGATCAGGCGCCAGGCGGCATCCAGCGCCGCCTCGTCGGCGATTCCGACGATCACCAGGCCATGCTCGGACTTGTGCGCAATCTCGTCCGAGGCGACCTTCATGACCACCGGGTATCCGATGGCCCGCGCGGCGGCACGGGCCTCGTCCAGGCCGCGCACCAGTTCCTCGCGCGTGACGGGAATGCCGTGCTGGGCAATCAGGCGCTTGGCATCATACTCGTTGATGGTCTTGCGGGCACCGCCGCCGAGCAGGGAAAGCACGCCGGCGCCGGGCTGCATGGCGGCCGGACGGAGCGGGGCGCGAGGCTGCAGGTATCGGGCGATGCGATCCACCGCACCCAAACCCTGCCGCACGCCGCCGATGGTGACGATGCCCTGCTCGCGCAGAAAGTCGACCTGCACGCGGTTCATCAGGCCGGGGCGGGTATTGAGCAGGTAGTGCGGCCGCTCGCTCTGCCGGGCGGAGTCCGCCAGCAACTTGACATAGTCGAGCGCACGCTCAGACCGGCCCATGGGCTGGTCGTCGCAACTGTCGCTGCAGAAGGCGATGACGTCGAGATCGGGCGTCTCGCGCAGAACCTTGAAAGCATGCGGCATGTTGGTGGCATAGTCGCCATTGCCCCAGGCATCGAGGGGGTTGCCGTCACCGGTGATCGGCCCGATGACGCGCTCGGCCTCCTTACGCGAGGCCTCGGGCAATGGCGGCAGATCGAGGCCGCAGGAGGAGGCGACATCGAGCGCGAGTTCCGCCTGGCCGCCTGATGCCGTGATCAGCGAGAGCCTGCGGCCGGTCGGCCAGCGCGCGCCCTGGCAGACGGCCAGCACTTCCGTCAGTTCGTCCATATCGTCCACTTCGATGGCGCGATGGGCGCGCAGGACTTCAGAGAAGACGCGGGATTCGCCGGCCAGGCCGCCGGTGTGGCTGGTGATGGCATGGCGCGTGCGCTCAGTGCGGCCGACCTTGAGCACCACGACCGGCTTGCCGCGATCGGCCGCCCGGTCGAGAGCGGCGATGAAGCGCTCCGGTTCCCGTACCGACTCGGTAAAGAGGGCGATCACCCTGGTGACATCGTCCTCGATCAGCGCTTCCATGTATTCGGCGGTATTGATCAGCGCTTCGTTGCCGGAGGAGATCACGTGGCTGAAGCCAAAGCGGCGGAGGTCGGTCAGCATGCCGATGCAGATCGAGCCGCTCTGCGAGATCAGCCCGACATTGCCGGCGAGACCCTTGGGATCGCGCAGCTCTTGCATATAGACGGAACTGCGTGTCACGGGGTTGAGGATACCCATGCAGTTCGGGCCGTTCAGCTTGATCCCGGCCTCGCGGCAGATGCCAACGATCTCCGACTGGAGCTTCGCGCCATCTTCCCCGCGTTCGGCGAAGCCGCCATCGAAGATCACCGCCGCCCGCGCGCCTCTGGCGGCCATGGGGCGGAAATTCTCGAGGATGCGCGTGTAGTTGACGCAGAAGGCCACCACGTCGGGGGGCTCGGGCAGGGCTTCGATTCCGGGATAACATTTGTGCCCCAGAAGCTCCGCGTACTTCGGATTGATCGGATAGATCCGCCCCTGGTAACCCAGCCGCTCGGCCGAGACCATGAGCTGGCGTCCCGGCGAGGGTTTGTCCGATGCCCCGAGGATCGCAATGGACTTCGGATTGAGCAGGGCATCAAGGGACATTTTTGGGCTTTCTGCGGAAGACGACCGAAGTGACGACGCCGATCAGGACGGCGCCGATCAGGAGGGACGAAACGACGGCGATGATCGGATCGGATTCGAGACGGATGCTCTCGTACATCTTCTTGGGCAGCGTCGCCGCATCGCGCCCGGAAATGAAGATGGCGACCACTGCCTCGTTGAAGGAGGCGAGAAACGAGAATAGCGCGCCGACCATCATACCCGGTCGCAGGACCGGGAGCGTGACGTAGAAGAAGGTGCGCAACGGCCCGGCGCCGGCGCTCATGGCGGCGCGTTCGAGGTTCCGGTCAAAACCCTTGATGGTGGCACAGACGACAAGGAACGCGATCGGCACCGCGAGGACGCCATGGGCCAGGATTACGCCCGGCAGCGTGCCGTTGAGCCGCGCCATGCTGAAGTAACCGTAGTAGGCCAGCGCCGCCACGACATGTGGCACGATCAGCGGCGACATCATCAGCAGGTTGAAGAAAGACTTTCCCCTGAACCGATGCCGTACGTAGCCGAATGAGGCCGGGACGACCAGCAGCATGGTCACGGCCATGCTCAGTATGGCAATGACGAAGCTGTTCGCGGTCGGCTGCAGCCAGTCGTAGGAGGTGAAATAGGCCTGATAGTAGCCAAGCGAGTAGCCGGGCGGCGGGAACTGGAAGGAGATCGCCGTACTGAAGGACATCGGAATGATGATCAGGATCGGCGAGATCAGGAAGATTGCGACAAGGATCGCGAGTGCCATGACCATGATTGCCGCCTCCGCCTCAGCCCCAGAGCCTGTCGAGGCCGACGAAGCGGTTGTAGATCGCCAGCACGATGGAGGTGGCGATCAGCAGCACCACCGCGATCGCCGAGGCGAAGCCCCAGGCGAGCAGCTCCTCGATCTGCTGGTTGACGAGCTGGGAGATCATCATGTCCTTCGGCGTGCCGAGCAGGATCGGCGTCACGAAGAAGCCGAGGCAGATGGTGAATACCAGGATGCTGCCATTCACGACACCGGGCAGGCTGAGCGGCAGGAAGACGGCACGAAACGCCGCATTCGGCCGGGCACCGAGGCTTGCCGCGGCCCGCAGAAGGTTCGGGTCGATCTTCTTCATCACGCTGTAGAGCGCCAGGACCATGTAGGGCAGCAGGATGTGCGTCATGCCCAGCGTCGAGGCAAAACTCGTGAACAGCAGTTGCGGCGGCGCGCCGAGGCCGAGGCCCTGCCAGACCGCCGCGACGGGTCCCTTGTTGCCGAGGATGACGAGCCACGCATATGTCCGGACGATGAAGCCGGTCCAGAAGCAGACGGCGACGCAGATCAGCAGGACGAGCGATATCCAGTCGTTGCGCCGCGATATGACATAGGCGAGGGGATAGGCGAGCAGCAGGCAGATCACCGTGACGGTGAGCGACGTGGCGAAGGTGTTGAACAGGATGCGCGTATAGAGAGGCACGGCGAAGATGCGCTGGTAATGCGCCAGTGACACCTGCGGGTCGGTGAAGCTGAGCAGGAGCACATAGCCGATCGGCAACACGAAAAGCAGGACCAGCGCGGCGGTCGCCGGCATCAGAAGAAGCCAGGGGACCGAGCCCGCGCCCGGGCCCTGCGGTATTGCCGCAGGGCCCGTCGCCGTTGCAGGTGCCGCGGTTACGACGCCAGCCATTGCGAGAAGCGCTCCTGGATCGACGCGAGGTTGGCCGCTTCCCATTCGATATTCGAGGGGGCGATCTGCTTGTAATTCTCCTCGTAGGTCGGGAGCTGCTTGGCGACCTCCGGCTTGATGTGCTTGAACGCTTCCGGATTGGTCGGACCATAGTAGAGGCGGTTCGAGAAATCCGCCTGCGGCTTGGCCTGCACCGCGAACTGGATGAACTCCCAGGCGGCTTTGCGGTTCGGCGCGCCCTTGGCCACCCCCCACATGGTGGTGGAAACCGTGGCGCCGTTCCAGACCAGCTCCACGGGAACGCCCTGCCCGGCCAGTTCCGAGGCACGCGCGTTCCACATAGCCATCATGTCGACTTCGCCGTCGCGGATGAGCTGCTGGGACTGGTTGCCCTGCGTCCACCAGACCTTGATGTGCGGCTTGATCTCGGTCAGCTTGCGCAGCGCCCGGTCGACATCGAGCGGATAGAGCTTGTCCTTCGGCACGCCGTCGGCAAGCAGCGCGAAGATCACCGTGCGCAGCGAGTTGTTGTAGAGCGAGCGGGTGCCCGGGAACTTCTTCACGTCCCAGAAATCCGCCCACGACTTCGGGCCGCCATTCGGGAACTTGTCCTTGCGATAGACAAGGTTGGTGCCGAGCGCGCAGTAAGCGATGCCATTGGCGAAGACCGCGTTCGGGAACAGGGCGTCCTTCTTGACCACGGTCCAGTCGATCGGCTCGACCAGACCCTCACGCTCCGCGCGCAGCCATTCCGCCTGATTGATGGCGGTGATGTCCCATTCGTAACTGCCGGTCTGCACCTGCGCCTTGAGCTTGGCATAGGAGACCGGCGCGACGGTGCGCACGCGGATGCCGGTCGCCTCGGTGAACGGCTTGAAGAACGCCGCTTCCTCCGCCGCCGTCCAGCTCCCGCCCCAGGTATTGACGTAGATCGTGCGGGTCTGGGCGATGGTACGCTCGGTCACGATCAGCGGCCCGATACCGGCGGCGGCGACAAGGCCACCGCCGAGTTTGAGCACCTGACGGCGATTTTGCCCTGACTTTCCAGATGTTTTCATCTCCCACCTTCCCCTGTCGTTTATTGGTCTGCAGTCTTCACGGGCGAGGCCGGCGCTCCGGCCGGATCAGCTCGCCAGCCACTGTGCGAAACGCTCGCGGATCTGGCCGAGGCGGGGAGCAAGCCACTCCGCGTCCGGCTGGTAGGCGACCTTGACCCGGTCGGGGCGCGACGGCATCTTCGCCGCCACTTCCGGGCTGATGTAGTCGAAGGCCTTCGGGTTCGCGGGCCCATAGGGCAGGATCGAGCAGAAGGCGGCTTCCTGCTGCGGCTGGGACGCGAACTTCAGATATTCCCAGGCCAGTTTGGCGCGCGGCGTCCCCTTGGCGACGAAGCGGAAGCTCGTGTAGTTCTCGGCGCCGTTCCAGACGATTTCGAGCGGCGCGCCACGGTCGATCAGTTCCTGCGCGCGGGCGTTCCACATGGCGATCATGTCGACCTCGCCATCCTGGATGAGCTGCTGCGACTGCGCGCCCTGGGTCCACCAGACCTTGATGTGCGGCTTGATCTCGTTCAGCTTCTTGAAAGCCCGGTCGAGATCGAGCGGATAAAGCTTGTCGGCCGGCACGCCGTCTGCGAGCAGCGCGAAGGCGAGCGTGGTGAAGGAACGGTCGTAGAGACAGCGATTCCCCGGGAACTTCTTTACGTCCCAGAAGTCGGCCCACGATTGCGGCCCGCCATTCGGGAACTTGTCCTTGCGGTAGACGAGGACGGTGCTGAGCACCACCGAGGCGACGCCGAACTGGTTGATGTTCTGCGGCGGATACTGGGTGCGGTCGATGATGGAGTGGTCGATCGGCTCCAGCAGCCCCTCATGCATTGCCTGGCTGAACTCGACGATGCCAAGACCCGAAACGTCCCACTCGTACTGCCCGGACTGCACCTGCGCCTTGAGCTTGGCGAAGGAGACCGGCGCCACCGTTCGCACGCGGATGCCGGTCTTGGCGGTGAAGGGCTTGAAATATGCCGCCTCTTCCGCCGCAGTCCAGCTTCCGCCCCAGGTATTGACGTAAACGGTTCGCTCCTGGGCGCCGGCGCCGCGAATGATCGAGGGGGCGAGAGCCAGCGTTGCGGCGGTCGCGCCCGCGCCATGAATGAGCTTGCGCCTGGTGATGATCCTGGTCATTGCGATTCCTCCCGTTGCCTATCTCGGACGCGGCGGATCTGTCGCCGGCCTTCCGCCCGCCAGTTCCACACCGGAGACGTGCCCGGCGCTCAGGCCTTGCGTCCCTCTCCCGGCTTCAGGGCATTGACGAGAACCGCCATGTTGCCGGAGGGATGTTTGTTGTCATGCATGAGCTGGTGCGCCTCGCCCAGCTCGTCGAAAGGGAATGTCCGGGACAGGCATGGATCGATCCGCCCGGCCGCCACCAGCTTGGTGACCTCGAGCGCCTGCTCGTCGTTCGAGAGATGGCTGCCCTGGAGCCGCTTCTGGCGCATCCAGTGATAGCGCAGGTCCATCGTGATGTTGTAGCCCGTGGTCCCGGCGCAGATGACGATCATGCCGCCGGTCGCGCAGACGAACCCCGATGTCGGCAGCGTCGCCTCGCCAGGGTGTTCGAAGACGATGCGCGGGCTCACCTTTTCGCCGACCGCATCCCAGATCGCCTTGCCGAAGGCACGCGCGCCCTTGGCCCAATTGCCGTAGGCGGCGGCGTCGTTGGTGTCGGGCATCTTGCCCCAATGATTGAAATCGTTGCGATTGATCACGCCGACCGCGCCGTGATCGAGACAGAACTGGCGCTTCGATTCGTCAGAGACCACGGCAACCGGACGCCCGCCGGCCTCGCGCGCGATCTGCAGCGCCATGCTGCCGAGCCCGCCGGCCGCGCCCCAGACCAGCACCACATCGCCCTTCTCGACGATGTTGGGGTGCCAGCCCATCAGCATGCGATAGGCCGTGGAGGCGCAGAGCAGATAGCAGGCGGCCTCCTCCCAGGTCAGCCGCGCGGGCTTGGCGATGCATTGGTGCGCCTGGGCGCGCGCGAACTGGCAGTAGCTGCCATAATTGGTCTGGTAGCCCCAAATGCGCGTGCTTTCGGCGAGCATGGGGTCCTTGCCGGAGAGCACCCAGGGGTCGTTCGGGTCCCACCAGCCGCTATGCACCACCACCTCGTCGCCGGGCCTGACGTTGGTGACCGACTTGCCGACCGCCCATACGATGCCGGCGCAATCGCTTCCGCCGGCATGGAAGTCCTCTTTCTCGCCCAGCGCCTTCTGGCGCTCCGCGATCACGTCGACGGGAAATCCCAGCGCCGCCCAGACATTGTTGTAGTTGATGCCGGTCGCCATGACATAGATGAGCACTTCGTCGTCGCGGATCGGCGGCGTGGGCAGGACCTCGCGCTGCCAGGCGCTGCGCGGCTGGCCAAACCTGTTCTGACGGACGGCGAAGGCATGCATCCGCGCCGGCACCACACCGAGAGGCGGACGCTCTCCAAGAGCATACAGATCCAACTGGCGTTCCCCCGTTTACCGGCCGCCGGCGATTCTCTGCCCCCCGGCGGCGACTTGTCGAGTTAGTCTATTCATAGGGAGAAACATTTTTCAATTAAATATTTAAATATGCTAATGTCGAATCAGTGGGGTGAACCGCCCCTCCCATCGAGCCATGTGGAAAGGCTTGACGTGAGGGGCGCGGAAGGGTTACGCGCGGTACCATAGTCGGGCGAACAACCAACGGTGGTCACAGCAACATGGAATACGATGCGGTAGTAACCGACAGTGCGACACGGCAGATCGCCGACAGCATTCGCGAGGCGATCGTCAGTGGCCGCCTCAAGGTGGACGAGCGGCTGCCCACCGAGGAAGAACTCGCCAAGCGATTCAAGGTATCGCGACCCACGATCCGCGAAGCACTGAAGCGTCTCGCGGCGCAGAACCTGATCCGCAGCCAGCGCGGCCCTTCCGGCGGACGCTTCGTCAATCGTCCAAGCCAGGAACAGCTTGTGCGCTCCATCGCCAACGCGACACGGCTGATGACCAGTATCGGCGAGTTCGACTTCGACAGCATAACCGAGGCGCGCCGGCAACTCGGCCTCGTCTGCTGCCAGCTCGCTTCGGAGCGGCGGACCGACGCCGATCTCGACGCGATGCGTGCCGAACTGGAAGTCCAGGCCAACAGCACCATCGACGACCAGGATTTCTGCGCCTCCGACGTGCGCTTCCATCACATCCTGGCGCAGGCGACGCAGAACCCCGTGCTGCTGTTCGTGATGGCCGCAGTCGCGGAGACCCTGCAGCCGATCTCCAACATGGTGGTCTACAAGTTCCGCGACCGGCAGCACCTCCTGGCGCAGCACCAGCGCCTCTTTGAGGCAATTCGCGACGGCAAGCCGGGTGTCGCGCGCAAGGTCTTCGCCGAACAGATGGACTATCTGGCGACGGTCTGGGGCCGCGCGCAGGAATGGCGGCAGCACCGCGAGCGCGCGAGCGACCAGAAGAAAGCCGGCTGAGTCGCGATCGCATCCGGGCGTCGGGAACCTCATCGGCGAGGCTCCTTACTTGCCGTTTTCGGCGCCGGCCTCGGGCGCCTCGTCCGGGCGGAAGTCCGTCGCTTCGGAAATCAGCCGGCGCATGTTACGCGCCTGCGGGTCGCGCATCTCCTCCATCAGATGGCCGGTCACGCCGGCGCAGATCGATACCACCGTCGCCGCCTTGGCGATCTTCGCCGGCAACCCCAGTTCGCAATAGGCGGCAGCCACCGCCGCAGCGCCATTGATCGGCAGCTTGCGGCCGGTCGCCAGGGCGGCCTGGCTTGCCAGATGGTGCATCAGGGCGACATAGCGTCCGCCGAAGCCGAGTTCACGCACCAGCGCGAACAGACGTCCGACACGGGGATCTGCCTGCTTGTGCATGGCATGGCCGAGGCCGGGTATGATGCGCCGGTTGGCGCGATACTCGGCGACCAGCCGCGCCGCCGCCGCTTCGTCGGCGATGCCCTCTGCATCGGCCGTCCGCGCCAGCCCGTAAAGCAGGTCGGCAACCAGTTCGATGGCGCCGTCGCCGACACTGCCCATGCCCAGGATGCCGGCGGCGATGGCCGCCTGGACGGTTTCCGGCGCCGCGCCATGGGTCAGCCTGGCCACCAGAACCGGATGGTTGATGCCATGCTCCATGCTGTTGACCATGAGCGCCCCGAACAGGCGGCTTTCACGCTCGGCCGGCCGCCGGCCGGTCATCTGCAGGAAGAATGCGTCGGTGAAGCTGAAGTGACCGACCAGATCCTCGGTCAGCCGATACCCGCGCACCACGATGTCGTCTGCCGTGACCTTGGTGATTCCGGTGCGAACCCTGATCTCTCCGCCATCTCCAGCCATCATCCGCTCCTTTCGTCGAAGAGGCGCCGCGGCTTGTTGAGCGCGCCTTCGATACCGGTCTTGGTGGTCGTCGATCCGGGTGGCACCAGTTCGACGACCGGCGTCAGACTGAGGTGGGTCACGACCGTGCGCCGCACCCGCTCGACGATCGTCTCGTCCCGCAAGTCCGGCCATTCGACCACGATCCGCAGTTCGTCGCGCCCGTCGACGCGACTGGCCACGGCATAGAACTCGCGGATCGCCGGATCGGCCTTGGAGATGGTGGCGTCGATCGCGCCCGGATAGATGTTGACGCCCCGGATACGGACCACGTGGTCGACCCGCCCGATAATGCTCGACATGCGCACCAGATTGCGGCCGCAGCCGCAGCGATCGGTGAAGACGGTCACCAGGTCGCCGGTGCGGTAGCGGATGCGCGGCGAATTGCGCCAGTTCAGGCTGGTGATGGTCATCTCGCCATATTTGCCTGGGGCGCAAATGCGACCCTGCTCGTCCAACACCTCGACGATGCAGCAATCTTCCCATACATGCATGCCGGCAGCACCGAGCGTCGCCTGGCTGTGCTCGCAATCGACCGAACTCCAGTTGAACGTGTCGGACGATCCGAAGAAATCATAGACCTTGGCGTTCCACTCCTGCTCGATCCGTCGCCTGCGCTCCTGGGAATAGGACTCACCGGCGGTGATGATGGTGCGGACCTTCATCGCCGCCGGATCGAGACCCATCTCGCGCGCGGTCTTGGCCAGACGTTCCGCGTAGGACGCCTGGCTGCGGAGCACGGTGACGCCCATGCGGTGGATGAGATCGACCTGCCGCATGCTGGGCATCGCCTTGCCCGAACCGGTTGGCACCAGCGCCGCTCCGACCCCTTCCACCGCCCAGGTTCCGCACCAGGCGCCGGCAAGGGCGGAATAGTGCGTCGTCACCTGCACGATGTCGCTGGATTTGACGCCGATGAAGCCCATGGTCCGCGCCTGAATGTCCTGCAGGCCCGGCAGATCGTCCCGCATGATGGGAAAGATGCGCGGCGTGCCCGTCGTTCCGCCCGAGGACAGCAGATAGGAGATGTTGGCGGGGTCCGTATCGCGATAGTAGCTGCCGAAGGGCGGGTGCGCCTCGATCTCGGCGCGCTGCACCTCCTTGTCCCAGGTGGGAAACCTGGCGATGTCGTCGGGATGCCGGATATCGGCGGGGCTGACGCCCGACGATTCCCAGAGACGCCGGTAGAAGGGCATCTCGCGCCAGCAATAGTCGAGGACCGCCTTCAACCTGGTCTGCTGGACATGCAGGATCTCGTCCCGGCTGGCGCGACAGAAGTCGCGGTCGAACTCCTCGCTGTAGCGGGGATAACGGAAGATGTCGGGGTCGAAGCTATAGCTCATGTGCCTTGTTGTCCGATCGGTTTGCGGCAGGCCGGCTTACTTGAAATGCGGAATGACCTTGTCGGCAAGCATGCGGATGTTCGCCATCAGCATCTCGTGCGGCAGCCCGTCGCAGCGAATCCGGATCTCCTGCACGCCAAGCTGCTCGTAATAGCGAAAGGTGTCGATCACCTCCTTCGGATCGCCGATGGCAAGCAGCCGCTCGCGCGCCAGGAACTCGAAATCGGAGGTGATTTTCTTCGTATTGCTGAAGTCGAGGTTGAGGCCCTTCTCCTGCAGCGTCTTTTCATAGAGGAAGATCGTGCGCTTCAGATAGCGAAGGATCGAATCGCGGGCATGGGTTCTGGCGGCGGCGCCATCGGCGCAACAGTAGGTCTGCAGGCCGAGACTTATTTTCTTGAGCGCGCCCGGCTGCTCCCTGAAGGATTCGTGATAGATGCGGAAACGCTTCTCGATCTGCGGTCGCGACATGGCGGTGCTGAGCGTGAGCAGGCCGAGCCCGTTGCGGCCGGCGACCACATGGGACTGCGGGCTGATCGCCGCGAAGTAGATCGGCGGATGGGGCTTCTGGATCGACTTCGGAAGAACTTCGATCTCGTCGAAAGAAAAGTACTTGCCCCGGTGCGAGAAACGATCGTTGGAAAGTGCGCCCTTGATCACCGTGAGCGCCTCTTCGTAGCGCTCATCCAACTCGGAGAACGGCACCTCGAAGGCTTTGATGGCAATCGAGTTGTTGCCCTTTCCTGTGCCAATCTCGAAACGCCCGTCGGAGAGAATGTCGATGGTGCCGATGATCTCCGCCAGGCGAAGCGGATGGATCAGGGGCAAAAGCACGATCGTGCTGCGCAGGCGGATGCGCTTCGTCTCGCGCGCGATGGCCGCCAGCATCGTTTCGGGATTCGATATCGTCCAGTAGGGCGGATCGAAATGCTGCTCGCCGCAGCCGAAGACGTCGAACCCCACCTCGTCGGCCAGTTTCGCTTCGGCGATCACTTCGCGAAAGCGCTGCGGGACCGATGGCGGACCGCCCGGTCCTTCCGCATCTATTCCACCTTCCGTCATCAGCAGGAAGTCCATCGTCACCCTCGCCCAGTCATGTTTGCCGTTATGCCCTCGCGACGCGGCTCCACCAGTCCGTCGAGAACGGCGAGGCTTCCGCGCCGCAGATCGATCTTCACCGGGTTCATTTCCACCGCCTCGATCTCCTCCCCCAGCTCCGCGCCGAGCGAGGCCAGACTTTCAAGAAGCGCCACGATCTGCCGGGCGATCGTCTCACCGGATGCGGAGCCGGCGAGGCCCCGGCGCAGCGTCGGCAGCTCGTCGATCATCTCGCGCGCATCGACCGGACCGGCCGGCAGAAGGCGAAGCACGCTGGAACCGATCTCCTCGGCCCGCACCCCGCCCAGCCCAAGCAGCAGCACCATGCCGAAATCGGCATCGCGCTTGAGCCCGACGATGAGTTCGATGTCGCCATCGATCATCGGCTGCACCAGTACCCCGCGCCGCCGCGCCGCCGGCATGGCCTGCCCGACCCGCGCATGGAGCGCGGCGAAGGCACGGCGCACTTCCGCCTCGCCGGCGATGGAGAGCATCACGCCACCCGCCTTGGCCTTGTGGGCGATGTCGGCCGAGACGATCTTCATGGCGACGGGAAAGCCCAGGCGACCTGCCGCCGCCACGGCGGCATCCGCGTCCAGGGCGAGGGTCTCCGGGCCGACCGGAACGCCATGGAGGCCGAGCAGAGCCTTGCTGTCCACCTCGTCCAGGACAAGGCCGGCGCGCCCCAGCAGCTCGCGCGCCCTCGCCCTGCGTTCAGGATCACTGGCAGGCCGCCAGCTTGCGGCAGGCCGGGCGGCGCGATCGTGATTCATATAAAGCGCCAGCGCCCGCAAGCCGGGGCGCAATCCCTGGAGATAGGGTATGCCGGCCTCGTGCAGGATGCTGACGAGGCCCTGTCGTGGCGGGCCGGCAAAGCAGTTCAGAAAGACCAGCGGCACCGGCAGGCGGGGTGCCATCTCCGACATGGCACGGGCGATGGTCTCGTCGAAGCCCGCCGGACTGTCCTGCAGCACCACCATCGCCCCGACTTCCGCATCCCCTGCCATGATTTCGAGACAGCGGCGGTAAATGTCGAAATTGGTCAGCACCCCGCCAGTAGCGTCGAGCGGGTTATCGGCTCGCGCGAACCAGGGCAACAGCTCGCGCAGCCGGGCGCGGGTCTCTTCGCCGAGGCGGGCGAAGCCGAGCCCCGCCGCTTCCGCCAGGTCGGCGGCCAGGGCATTCTCGCCCCCCGAAATTCCGATCATGGCAATGCCACGCCGGCGCGGCGCCGGCAGCAGACGGAAAAGCTCCATCGCCTCGAGCCATTCGTCGGGATCGCCGCAGACAAGCACCCGCTCGCGCCGGAGCAGTGCAGCGCGCACCTCCAGCGAGCCGGCAAGCGCGCCGGTATGCGCCGCGGAGGCGGCGCGTCCGATCTCGCTCCGCCCGGTCCCGAGCAGGAGCAGCGGCTTGCCGCGCTCACGCAGCCTTGCGAGCGCGCGGGCGAACTCTGCCGGCGCGCGGACGCTCTCCTGAAACAGTGCCACCGCTCCGACCGCCGGGTCGTCGGCCAGCGCGAGGAGGAAGTCGGCGCTGGTGACGCCGGTCTCGTTCCCGGAGGAGATCAGATGGCTGAATGCAAGGCCCCGCTCGCTGCGGGAGAGTGCCACGACGATGGAGCCGCTCTGCGAGACGACGGCGATGCGTCCGGCCTTCATGTTCGTGGGCTGCACGCTGCTATAGGCGCCGCTGCGGGCGGCGAAGTTGAGAATGCCGAGGCAGTTGGGGCCGCAAACCAGCATTCCGGTGCGCCGGACGAATTCCTCGAGTTCGGCCTGGCGGCCGGTTCCCTCCTCGCCCGCCTCGCCGAAGCCGCTGGCGAAGATCACCGCGGCCGGAATGCCGCGCCGGTGCGCCTGTTCGAGCACGTCGAGGACGCTTTCCGCCGGCACGCCGATCGCGGCGAGATCTATGCCGGCCGGCAACTCGTCGATGCTGCGATGGCAGCCATGACCATAGACGCTCGCATGGCGCGGATGCACCGGATACATCTTTCCCTGATAGCCCAGCGCCATCAGGTTGCGCATGGCCGCACCCGCCCGGCCGCCGCTCTCCGATGCCCCGATGAAGGCGATGGCGCGCGGCGCCAGAAGCGGCGCGAGACTGGTCTCGCGGGCAATGTCCGGCCCGGGCCGATCTGCGTCAGGCAAAGGGCGCATCGCGGAACCGGATCGACTCCTTGAAGCCGCGTTCGCGACGGATGCGCAGCAATTCGGCGATACCCTTCTCTTCCGGCGTCATGGCGCTGGCGGCGGCGGCGAGCGCCACGCCGGCGGCCTGCTGCACCCGCAAGCCCTGGCTTTCCTGCACTTCGTTGACCATCCGCTTGACCATGCCGGCGGCGCGCGCCGGGACATGGGCGAGGCGGCGGGCGATGCGGAGCGTCTCCTCGCGGATATCGCCATCGACCACGCGCGCGGCCAGGCCCAGCGTGGCGGCCTCCGCGGCGCCGATGCTCTCGCCACCCAGCATGAACAGCTTGGCCGCCTGCGGGTTCATCAGCCAGGGCGCCACGCTGGAAACGATGAAGGCCTCGCGGAT
>JAHCJR010000129.1 GCA_026126165.1 Alphaproteobacteria bacterium | reverse complement strand
GACGAGACGGAGATTGGCCTCCACCATCTCCTTCTTGGCCCGGCTCGCCTCGCGCTCGCCCTCCTTCACCGTCTGGGCGATGCGGCGGAACTCGCCGATCGGCAGGCCCGCTTCCTTGGCGATGCCCGCGATCTGCGCGCGGACGTCCTTGACCTCCTTGACCTCCTTGGCGCCGAAATCCTTCCAGCCCCGCCCCTTCAGGCGCGAGACGCGGCGCATCCAGTTCGGGTCGAGCTCGTTCGTGTAATGCTGCTCGAGGAACTCCTCGCGCTTGACGCCGTGGCTCTCGGCCAGGCGCAGGAGCCGCCCCTCCATGCCCATCAGGCGGCGGTTGAGGGCGTAGATCTGCTCCACCATCTGCTCGATGCGGGCATTGTTGAGATGCACGTTGTCGAGCATCTCCACCAGCTCCTGCTTGAGCTTCTGGTAGCGCTTCTCGTCGCGCGCCGGGATCTCCTCGTGCTCGAGCGCCGCCTGGAGCCGCGTCTCGTGCATCTTGTCGAGCTTCTTGAACGCCTTGGCGATGTTGTCCAAGGTCTCGAGCACCTGCGGCTTGAGCGATGCCTCCATGGCGGCGAGCGAGAGGTTGGCCTCGTCGCCCTCCTCCTCCACCTCGGCCGGCGCCTCCTCCTCCGCGCCTTCCGCCGGCGCTTCCTCGTCGTTGGCGGGCTGGGCGACGGCGACGCGCGCCTCGCCGTTGCCTTCCGTGCGCGCCGCGCCAGCCGGCGTGCCGCCGTAGGTGGCGTCGAGATCGATCACGTCGCGCAGCAGCATGCGTCCGGCAACAAGGTCGTCGCGCCACTGCATGATGGCATGCAAGGTCATCGGGCTCTCGCAGATGGCGCCGATCATCTTGTCGCGGCCGGCCTCGATGCGCTTGGCGATGGCGATCTCGCCCTCGCGCGAGAGCAGCTCGACCGAGCCCATCTCGCGCAGATACATGCGCACCGGATCGTCGGTGCGATCGAGCTCGACTTCCGGCTGGGCGGCGCCCTCGGCCTCGACCTCTTCCTTCGCCGCCTCGCCCGCCGCCTCTTCCGATTCCTCGTTGTCGACCACATTGATGCCCATTTCGGAGAGCATCGTCATGGTGTCCTCGATCTGCTCGGAGGAAAGCTTGTCCGGCGGCAGCACGGAATTCAGTTCGTCATAGGTGACATAGCCGCGCTCCTTGGCGCGGGCCAGCATCTTCTTGACGGCCTGGGTGGCGGAATCGAGCAGCGGGCTGTCGGGCAGCTCCTCGCGCGGCTCGGCATTCTCTGTCTGCGCCTGGGGCTTCACTGCCATTGGCCTGTCACTCCCGTCCCTCATAAAACGCGGGCAGGGGCGGCCGTGGCCGCCCCCGCCCAAAATTGCTAGATGCCGGCCTCGCGCCCCGAGGCCCGCCCGAACCCGTCCAGTTCCGCCTCATCCCCGCCGGCGAGCGCGATCGCCTGCTGCAATGCCCTCAGCCGGTTCAGGGACTCTTCCGTCATTTCGTCGGCCAATCTCGCTTCCGCCAAACGCAAATCCGCCTCGAGCGTCACCAGAGAGTGGTGACGCGCCAGGATGTGTCGCCACGCCATCAGGGCATCCTCATCGGCGGCGTCGGGCCTCGCAAACCACGGCAGGGCCAAGGATTTTGGCCCGGACAGACGGGTCACGATGTCGGCTAAACCCAAAGCCGCTAAATGGGTCGAGAGACCTCCCGAGTCAAGGCCCGGATGGCGGGAGAGTTCATCTAGTATGGCCTGCCGGAGCCTGTCAAGTTCGCCCTGCTTGAGATCCAATCCGGCGAATTCCTCGGCCACCTGCTCAACCAGCCTGGGATGGTTGAGCAGGACCGTGACCAGCATCTGTTCGAACTTCCGGCGCGGATCGTCCTTGACGCGGGCCCGGGCGGCGGGGCTCAGGCCACGGACCGGCGGCGGCGCGGGCCCGCCAGGCCGGCGGGAGGGCGCACGCTGGGCCTGCGGCGCCGGACTGAAGGTCTGGGCCAGGCGGTCGCGGAACCAGCGCCGGTAGTAGCCGCGCAGGGTCTCGTCCTGGATCTGCCGGGCTGCCTCTTCCAGCGCCTTTTCGAGCGCCGCCCGCTGCTCGGGCGTCCCCAGCGGCCGCTGCTCGGTCTCCTTGCGCCAGATCAGCTCGGCCAGCGGCAGCGCCCCGGCCAGCACCTCCTCCAGTGCCTTGCGGCCGCGCGCGCGCACCAGGCTGTCCGGATCCTCGCCCCCCGGCAGCAGGGCGAAGCGGAGCGACTGGCCGGGCCGCAGGATCGGCAGCGCCCGTTCCGCGGCGCGGACCGCGGCGCGCAGGCCGGCCTGGTCGCCATCGAGGCAAAGCACCGGCTCCGGCACCAGGCGCCAGAGTTCCTCCATCTGCTCCTCGGTCAGGGCGGTGCCGAGCGGCGCCACGGCATGGCGGATGCCCGCCTGCGCCATGGCGATCACGTCCATGTAGCCTTCCGCCACCACGATGGTGCCGGCACTCCGCCCGGCCTCGCGCGCCGGCGAGAGATTGTAGAGGACGCGTCCCTTGTGGAAGAGCGGCGTGTCCGGCGAGTTGAGGTATTTCGGCTTGGCATCGCCAAAGGCCCGGCCGCCGAAGGCGATGACCCGGCCGCGCCGGTCGGCGATCGGGAAGATGATGCGGTCGCGAAAGCGGTCGTAGCTCTCGCCGCCGCCTTCGGGGCGGATCAGCATGCCCGACTCGACGAGGACGGCTTCGGCGATCTTGCGGGCGAGCATGGCCTGCTTCAGGGCATAGCGGCCCTCCGGCGCAAATCCGATGCGGAAATTGCGGATCGTCTCCTCGGTCAGGCCGCGCCCGGCCAGATACTCCCGCCCCCGGCGCCCGCCCGCGCCCCAGAGCTGCGCCTCGAACCAGGCGGCGCAGGCCTCCACCACCTGCTGCAGGCCGGCCGCATGCTCGATGCGCTCGCGCTGCGCCGGATCGGGTTCCGGCAGGGCAAGCCCGGCCTCGCCGGCGAGCCGCTCCACCGCCTCGGTAAAGTTCAAGCCCTCGGCACGGCGCACGAACTCGATCGCATCGCCATGGGCGCCACAGCCGAAGCAGTGATAGAAGCCCTTGTCGTCCGACACGGTGAAGGAGGGCGTCTTCTCGTTGTGAAACGGGCAAAGGCCAGTATGTTCGCGGCCGCGCTTGGTCAGCCGCACGCGCCGGCCGACCACGGCCACCACCGAAAGGCGGCCGCGCAGTTCCTCGAGAAATCGCGGCGGAAACGCCACCCTCCCAGCTCCTCCCCGACGCGCCGGAAGCTAGCCCTGCAGCGCCCGCTTCACCATCTGGGCCGCCTTGGAGAAGTCCATCTGCCCGGCATATTGCTGCTTCAGTGCCGCGATGGTCCGGCCCATGTCCTTGATCCCCTTGGCGCCGACCTCGGCCACCACCTTCGTCACCGCCGCGCCGATTTCCTCGTCGCTGAGCTGGCGCGGCAGGAAGCTCTCGATCACCTCGATCTCCTCCTGCTCCTGCTGCGCCAGGTCCATGCGCGCGCCCTGCTCGTAGAGGGCAATCGATTCGCGGCGCTGGCGAACCATGGTCTGGAGCATGTTCATGATCTCCTCGTCGCTGATGCCCTCGCGGCTGTCGACGGTGCGCGCGCCGATGTCGCGGTCCTTGAGCGCGGCGAGAATCAGACGAATCGTCGAGACCCTGCGGGCCTCCTTGGCCTTGAGGGCCGTCTTCAAAGCGTCATTGAGGCGCTGGCGCAGCATGAACCCGAGACCTGTTCTTATTTTTGTCGGTCGCGCAGTCTAGCGCGGAAGACGCCTGCCATCAACCAATCAATATTGATTAACCTATTGAAATCATTGAATATTTGAACGTGGCCGCAAGCTTGACCTCGGCACGCCCTTTGCTTATCTTCCGGCCAGCTTTTTGTCCGGCCGCCGGTCCTGGCGGCAACAGGAGTCCCCAAAATGGCCGATGCCACATCCAAGACCGCCACGCGGCCCGCCATGGGCGCGACGGCGGTGCTGGTCCTTGCCGACGGCACCGTCTTTCGCGGCCAGGGTATCGGCGCCGTCGGCCGGGCGGTGGGCGAGGTCTGCTTCAACACCTCCATGACCGGCTATCAGGAGATCCTGACCGATCCTTCCTTCGCCGGGCAGATCGTCACCTTCACCTTCCCCCATATCGGCAATACCGGCGCCAACCCGGAGGATATCGAGACGATCAACATCGCCGCCCGCGGGCTGGTACTCGCCGCGCCGATCACCGAACCCTCCAACTGGCGCTCGAGCCAGCATCTCGATGCCTGGCTGAAGAGCCGCAATCTGGTCGGCATCGCCGGCGTCGATACCCGCCGGCTGACCAGGCGGATCCGCGATGGAGGTCCGCCGAACGGCGTGGTCGCCCATGCCCCCGACGGGCGTTTCGATCTTGACGCGCTGCGCGCCGAGGCGGCGGCCTGGCCGGGTCTCGAAGGCATGGACCTCGCCCTCGAAGTCTCGACGCGGCAGAGCTATCGCTGGGACGAGACGCGCTGGCAGCCGGGCCGGGGCTATGGCCGCCTCGAACGGGCCGAGCGGCATGTCGTCGCCATCGATTACGGCATCAAGCGCAACATCCTGCGCTGCCTCGCCTCCACCGGGACGGCGGTGAGCGTGCTGCCGGCCGATGCCACGGCCGAACAGGTGCTGGCGCTCCGGCCCGATGGCATATTCCTTTCCAACGGGCCGGGCGATCCGGCGGCGACCGGGCGCTATGCCGTCCCCGCCATCAAGACCCTGATCGAGAGCGGCGTGCCCCTGTTCGGTATCTGCCTTGGCCATCAGATGCTGGCGCTGGCGCTGGGCGGGCGGACCGAGAAAATGGCGCGCGGCCATCGCGGCGCCAACCACCCGGTCAAGGACCTGGCCACCGGCAAGGTCGAGATCACCAGCCAGAACCATGGCTTCCAGGTGGTCCCCGAAAGCCTGCCCGCGCGGGCGGAAGTGACGCATGTCTCGCTGTTCGACGGCTCGAACGAGGGCCTGCGCCTGACCGACCGGCCCGTTTTCTCCGTGCAGTATCATCCCGAGGCCTCCCCCGGACCCCAGGACAGCCATTATCTCTTCGATCGCTTCGTGGCGATGATCGACGAACACCGTCGGCGCTGAGCCGGACCGGGGCGGGCGCGGCGGATGCCGCCCCGCCGCGGGAAGAACCGCCGTACTCACTGGGTGAAGAATGCCGAAGCGTAACGACATCAAGTCCATCCTCATCATCGGCACCGGGCCCATCGTCATCGGCCAGGCCTGCGAGTTCGACTATTCCGGGACCCAGGCCTGCCGCGCGCTGAAGGCCGAGGGCTACCGCATCATCCTGGTGAACTCCAATCCGGCGACCATCATGACCGATCCGGGCATGGCGGATGCCACCTATGTGGAGCCGATCACGCCGGAGATGGTGGAGAAGATCATCGCCCGCGAGCGCCCGGACGCGCTGCTGCCCACCATGGGCGGCCAGACCGCGCTCAACTGCGCCATGCGCCTGGCCGAGACCGGCGTGCTGGAGAAGCACGGCGTCGAACTGATCGGCGCCTCGCGCGAGGCGATCGCGAAAGCGGAGGACCGCGACCTGTTCCGCAAGGCGATGACCTCGATCGGCCTGGAGATGCCGCGCAGCGCCATCGCCCACACCATGACGGAGGCGCGCGAGGCCATGCTCACCATCGGCCTGCCCTGCGTCATCCGCCCCTCCTTCACTCTGGCCGGCACCGGCGGCGGCATCGCCTACAACCGTGAGGAATTCGAGGAGATCGTCGCGCGCGGGCTCGACGCATCACCCACCACGGAAGTCCTGATCGAGGAATCGGTCCTCGGCTGGAAGGA
>JAHCJR010000128.1 GCA_026126165.1 Alphaproteobacteria bacterium | reverse complement strand
TGTCGAGATCAAGCTCTAGGGGAGCGCGGACCATGCGTACCGGACTGGTGGCCCAGAAACTCGGCATGATGCGCATCTTCGCGGAAGGCGGCGCGCACGTGCCCGTCACCGTGCTCAAGGTCGATCAATGCCAGGTCGTCGCCCAGCGCACCGAGGAGAAGGACGGCTACACTGCCCTCCAACTCGGCGTCGGCCGCGCCAAGGTCAAGAATGTCAGCAAGCCCATGCGCGGCCACTTCGCCAAGGCGCAGGTCGAGCCGAAGCGCAAGCTGGTTGAGTTCCGTGTCTCGCCGGACGCGCTGATCGATGTCGGCGCCGAAATCTCGGTCGAGCATTTCCTGCCCGGCCAGTATGTCGACGTCTCGGGAACGACCATCGGCAAGGGCTTTCAGGGCGTGATGAAGCGGCATAATTTCCGCGGCCTCGAGGCGACGCATGGCGTGTCGATCTCGCACCGCTCGCACGGTTCCACCGGCCAGCGCCAGGATCCGGGCAAGGTGTTCAAGGGCAAGAAGATGGCCGGCCATCTCGGCGTCGAGAAAGTGACCCTGCAGAACCTGCAGGTGGTCCGGACCGATGCGGAGCGCGGGCTGATCATGGTCAAGGGTGCGGTGCCCGGCGCCGAGGGAAGCTGGGTGCTGGTCACCGACGCGGTGAAGCGACCGCTGCCTAAGGATGCGCCGTTTCCGGGCGCGGTGAAGGCGGCGGCTGGCGCGGCGTCCGTAGAGGCGCCCACCGAGGCGAAGGAGTAACGAGCAATGAAAGCGACGGTGTTGAACCTCCGCGCGGAAGAGGCTGGCTCGATCGAGCTGAAGGACGACCTCTTCGGCCTGGAGCCGCGCGCCGACATCCTGGCCCGCATGGTCAATTACCAGCTTGCCCGGCGCCAGCAGGGCACGCACAAGACCAAGACCTATGGCGAGGTGCAGGGGTCGACCAAGAAAATCTACCGCCAGAAGGGCACCGGCGGCGCCCGTCACGGCGCCAAGCGTGCGCCGCAGTTCCGCGGCGGCGGCAAGGCGTTCGGCCCGGTCGTGCGCTCGCATGCGATCGACCTGCCGAAGAAGGTGCGCAAGCTCGCCCTCCGTCACGCCCTGTCCGCCAAGCAGGCGGAAGGGAAGCTCGTGATACTCGACGAGGCAAAGCTCGCCGATCCGCGGACCCGTTCGCTTGCCGACGTGGTCAGGAAGTTCGGCTGGCAGTCGGTGCTCGTGATCGACGGCGAGAGCGTCGACCAGAACTTCCTGCGCGCGGCGCGCAATCTGCCCGGCATCGACGTGCTGCCGAGCCAGGGCGCCAACGTGTACGACATCCTGCGCCGCGACACGCTGGCACTGACCAGGGCGGCGATCGAGCGTCTGGAGGCGCGGCTGCAATGAACAAGGAGAAGATGTACGACATCATCCTTGGTCCGGTGATCACCGAGAAATCGACCCGGATCTCCGAGCATAACCAGGTCGCCTTCCGCGTCCAGCTCGACGCCACCAAGCCGGAAATCAAGAAGGCGGTGGAAGGGCTGTTCAACGTGAAGGTGACCGCGGTGAATACCCTGCGCGTGAAGGGCAAGACCAAGCGCTTCCGCGGCATCGAGGGACGCCGCTCGGACTGGAAGAAAGCGATGGTCACACTGGCCGAAGGCCAGACCATCGACGTGACGACGGGGATCTGAAGTCATGGCGCTCAAGACCTACAAGCCGACCACCCCGGGCCAGCGCGGCCTCGTCCTGGTCGACCGCTCCGGGCTCTGGAAGGGCAAGCCGGTCAAGGAACTGACCGAGGGCAAGTCCAGCAACGGCGGCCGCAACAATACCGGCCGGGTGACGGCCCGCTTCCGTGGCGGCGGCCATAAGCGGCGTTATCGCCTGGTCGACTTCAAGCGGCGCAAGTTCGACGTGCCGGGCACGGTCGAGCGGCTGGAATACGACCCGAACCGGTCGGCCTTCATCGCGCTGATCCGCTATGAGGATGGTGAGCTCGCCTATATTCTCGCGCCGCAGCGCCTGAAGGTGGGCGATCAGGTGGTGGCCGGCGAGAAGGCGGACATCAAGCCGGGCAATGCCATGCCCATGAAGTCCATTCCGGTCGGCACCATCATCCACAATGTGGAGATGAAGATCGGCAAGGGCGGCCAGCTCGCACGCGCCGCCGGCTCCTACGTGCAGCTCGTCGGCAAGGATCAGGGCTATGCCTTGCTGCGCCTTGCCTCCGGCGAGCAGCGCATGGTGCGCGCGGAATGCATGGCGACGGTGGGTGCGGTCTCGAACCCGGACCACCAGAACGTCAAGATCGGCAAGGCCGGCCGCATGCGCTGGATGGGTTTCCGTCCGCACAATCGCGGTGTCGCCATGAACCCGATCGATCATCCGCATGGCGGCGGCGAAGGCCGCACCTCCGGCGGCCGGCATCCGGTCACGCCCTGGGGCAAGCCGACCAAGGGCAAGCGGACGCGCCAGAACAAGGCGACGGACCGTCTGATCCTGCGCCGCCGTCCATCCAACAAGAAGTCCTCGTAAGGAGGGACGACCGTGACCCGTTCAGTCTGGAAAGGCCCCTTCGTCGACGGCTATCTGCTGAAGAAGGCGGATGCCGCGCGCAATTCGGGGCGCAAGGAGATCATCAAGACCTGGTCGCGCCGCTCGACCATCATGCCGCAGTTCGTCGGCCTGACTTTCGGCGTCTATAACGGCCGGAAGTTCCTGCCGGTGCTGGTCACCGAGGAAATGGTCGGGCACAAGCTGGGCGAGTTCGCGCCGACCCGGACCTTCACCGGCCATTCTGGCGGCGGCGACAAGAAAGCGAAGAGGGCCTGAGCATGAGCAAGCAGTCGAAAGGCCGCCGGCTGGCCGAGACCGAGGCGAAGGCGGAGGGCAACATGCTCCGCATCAGCCCGCGCAAGCTCAACCTCGTGGCGCAGGCGATCCGCGGCAAGACGGCGCAGGCGGCCCTGGCGGAACTCACCTTCTCGCGGCGCCGCATCGCGCGCGACGTGCGCAAGGTGCTGCAGTCGGCCATCGCCAATGCCGAGAACAATCATCAGCTCGACGTGGACCGGCTGGTGGTGACGGAAGCCTCGGTCGGCAAGGCCATGGTGATGAAGCGCTGGAATGCCCGCGGCCGCGGGCGCTCCGCCGGCATCCAGAAGTTTTTCAGCAATATTGTCGTGGTGGTGCGCGAAGAAGCCGCCAAGGAGACCGCCTGATGGGTCAGAAAGTCAATCCGATCGGCCTGCGCCTCGGCATCAACCGGACCTGGGATTCCCGCTGGTTTGCCAAGAAGGGCGATTACGGCAGGTTGCTGCACGAGGATCTCAAGATCCGCGACGTGCTGGAGCGCAAGCTGTCGCAGGCCGGCGTCAGCCGCATCGTCATCGAGCGGCCGGCCAAGAAGGCGCGCGTGACGATCCATTCGGCGCGCCCCGGCGTGATCATCGGCAAGAAGGGCGCCGATATCGAGAAGCTGCGCGGCGAGTTGGCCAAGATGACCACCTCGGAAGTGGCGCTCAACATCGTCGAGATCCGCAAGCCCGAGATCGACGCGCGCCTGATCGCGGAGAACATCGCCCAGCAGCTCGAGCGGCGGGTCGCCTTCCGGCGCGCGATGAAGCGTGCCGTGCAGTCGGCCATGCGCCTTGGCGCGCAGGGTATCCGGATCAACTGCTCCGGCCGACTGGGCGGGGCGGAAATCGCGCGCATCGAGTGGTACCGCGAGGGCCGCGTGCCGCTGCACACGCTGCGCGCCGACATCGATTATGGCATCGCCACGGCCAAGACCGCCTATGGCACCTGCGGCGTGAAGGTCTGGGTGTTCAAGGGCGAGATCCTGGCGCACGACCCGATGGCGCAGGACAAGCGGCTGGCCGATCAGACCGGCGCGCCGTCCGGGCGCGGCTAAGGGCCGGGGAGAAGAGGTAGCTCAAGATGCTGCAACCGAAGCGCACCAAGTACCGCAAGGCTTTCAAGGGCCGGATCCATGGCAAGGCCAAGGGCGGCACCGACCTCAATTTCGGTTCGTTCGGCCTCAAGGCGCTCGAGCCAGGCCGGGTTACCGCCCGCGAAATCGAGGCGACGCGGCGTGCCATCACGCGCCACATCAAGCGCACCGGGCGGGTCTGGATCCGCATCTTCCCGGACGTGCCGGTGTCGAAGAAGCCGACCGAAGTCCGCATGGGCAAGGGCAAGGGCAATCCCGAACTCTGGGTTTGCCGCGTGAAGCCCGGGCGCATCATGTTCGAGATGGACGGCGTTCCCGCGAGCCTGGCGCGCGAGGCGTTCGCGCTCGGCGCGGCGAAACTGTCGATCAAGACCAGGATCGTGGCCCGTATCGGCGAGGAGGCCGGGAAATGAAGGCTCAGGACATCGTCGGCAAGACGCCCGACCAGCTCAAGGATGACCTGATCTCCCTGAAGAAGGAGCAGTTCAACCTGCGCTTCCGCCGGGCCACCGGCCAGCTCGAGAATACCGCGCGCGTCCGCCAGGTCCGGCGCGACATCGCGCGCATCAAGTCGGCCCTCCGCCAGCGCGAGCTGGCGCAGGCCAAGGTCTGAGGAGTATCAGGTCATGCCGAAGCGCATCCTGCAGGGCATCGTGGTCAGCGACAAGGGCGACAAGACGGTGGTTGTCAGCGTCGAGCGTCGCGTCATGCATCCGATCTACAAGAAGTTCATCCGCCGCTCGAAGAAGTATCACGCCCATGACGAGGCCAACCAGTACAAGGTCGGCGACATGGTGCGCATCCAGGAATGCCGGCCGCTCTCCAAGCTGAAAAGCTGGGAAGTCCTGGGACCGGTGCAGTAAGCGCCGCCAACGCTGTTTGAAGGTAGTTCGCCATGATCCAGGCTGAATCCAATCTCGAGGTCGCGGACAATTCCGGCGCGCGCCGCGTCCAGTGCATCAAGGTGCTGGGCGGCTCGAAGCGGCGGACCGCGTCGATCGGCGACGTCATCGTCGTCGCGATCAAGGAAGCGATCCCGCGCGGCCGCGTGAAGAAGGGCGACGTGCACAAGGCGGTCATCGTCCGCACCGCGAAGGAGATCCACCGCATCGACGGCTCCAGCGTGCGCTTCGACCGCAACGCCGCAGTCCTCATCTCGAAGGAAGGCGAGCCGATCGGCACGCGCATCTTCGGGCCGGTGACGCGCGAGCTGCGCTCGAAGGGCTTCATGAAGATCATCAGCCTGGCGCCGGAGGTGCTGTGATGGCCGCCAAGCTGAAGATCAAGAAGGGCGACAACGTCGTCGTCATCGCGGGGCGCGACAAGGGCAAGACCGGCAGCGTGCTGCAGGTCAACCCGACGGAAATGCGCGTCGTGGTGCAGGGCGTGAACATGGCGAAGCGGCACACCAAGCCGCGTCCGGGCCAGCCGGGCGGCGTGGTGGAGAAGGAGCTGCCGATCCACGTGTCGAACGTCGCGCATATCGACCCGAAGGACAACAAGCCGACCCGCGTCGGCTACAAGATCGTCGACGGCCGCAAGCTTCGCGTTGCGGCGCGCTCCGGCGAGATGATTGATCGGTGAGCGCCATGACCAGGATGCAGGAACATTACGCCTCCGAGGTGCGCCCGCAGCTGATGAAGGAGTTCAGCTACACGAACCCCTTCCAGGTGCCGCGGCTGGAGAAGATCGTCATCAACATGGGCGTGGGCGAAGCCGTCCAGGACCAGAAGAAGCTGGAAGCGGCGGTCGCCGAGATGACCGCGATCTCCGGCCAGAAGCCGCAGGTCATCCGCTCGAAGAAGGCGATCGCCAACTTCAAGCTGCGCCGCGGCCTGCCGATCGGCTGCAAGGTCACGCTGCGCGGCAAGCGCATGTACGAATTCCTCGACCGCCTGGTGACGATCGCGCTGCCCCGCGTGCGCG
>JAHCJR010000127.1 GCA_026126165.1 Alphaproteobacteria bacterium | reverse complement strand
TCGGAGACGGTGTCGGGCATGACGGCTCCGGTCGAAGGCAAGCGGCAAACAAGCCGTGGCGCCAAAGTGGGATTGATGGGATGGTACTGGGAGGGGGAGGCATCGCCGGAATGACGGACTATGCGGGCGATGTCACGGTGAAGCAGTGCTGGGAGGCGCTGAAGTCCGATCCGACCGCTTTGCTGGTCGATGTCCGCACCGAAGCGGAATGGACCTTCGTCGGCATGCCGGACCTTACGTCGCTGAACAAGCAGCCCGCGCGCATCTCGTGGCAGGTCTATCCGAAGATGGAAACGAACGGGAACTTCGTGGCCGAGGTCGCGCGCGTCGCTCCCGGTCCGGACCGGCCCATTTACTTCCTTTGTCGCAGCGGCGGGCGGTCCCGTGCCGCGGCCATCGCCATGACGAAGGCGGGCTATGCGCGCTGTTACAATGTCGCCGGCGGCTTCGAGGGCGATCTCGATGGCGGCCGGCATCGCGGCGTGACCGGCGGCTGGAAGGCCGCGGGCCTGCCCTGGGTTCAGAGCTGACGCAAGGCGCTGGTGGCAGGGCATGGCTTCAGAGACGCATTCCGTGAACGACCTCAACGAACAATGGAACCGCGTGCGTGCCAAGCTGCGCGCGGAATTCGGCGATGCAGCCTTCAATTCCTGGCTCAAGCCGCTGGCGCTCTCGGATTTTCGCGATGGCGAGGTCACGCTGAGCGTGCCGACGCGTTTCATGCGCGACTGGGTGGCGAGCCATTATGCGATCCGTATCCGCGATATCTGGCGCCTCGAGAATCCGGGCCTTGGCCAGCTCGTCATCAGGGTGCGCGGGGCGGAAGCGGCGCGCCCCGCCGCCGCCGATCTGGCCGAACCGGCGCGCGATGGCGTGCAGGTGGACGGCATCGCGCCGCCTCTGCGCCGCGAGGAAGCGCCCGACTTCACCCGTGATCTGTCGGCCGCGCTCGATCCGCGTCTCACCTTCGAGAACTTCGTCGTCGCCAAGTCCAACGAACTGGCGCATGCGGCCGCCCGCAAGGTCGCGGAATCGCCGTCGATCCCGTTCAATCCGCTTTACCTCTATGGCGGCGTCGGACTTGGCAAGACGCATCTCATGCATGCCATCGCCTGGCATATCCGCGCCCGCGACCCGCGCCGCAAGGTGGTCTACCTGTCGGCCGAGAAGTTCATGTACCAGTTCGTGCGGGCGCTCCGCTTCAAGGACACGATGGCCTTCAAGCAGCAGTTCCGCTCGGTCGATGTCCTGATGATCGACGACGTGCAGTTCATTGCCGGCAAGGACACGACGCAGGAAGAGTTCTTCCATACTTTCAACGCGCTGGTGGACCAGAACCGGCAGATCGTCATTTCCGGCGACCGCTCTCCGGCCGATCTCGAGGGCATGGAGGAACGGCTGCGCTCGCGCCTCGGCTGGGGGCTGGTGGCTGACATCCATCCGACGGATTACGAGTTGCGCCTGGGCATCCTCCAGACCAAGGCCGAGCGGGCCGGCGCGCGCCATGTGCCGCAGAAGGTGCTGGAGTTCCTGGCGCACCGGATCACCTCCAACGTGCGGGAGCTGGAAGGGGCGCTCAATCGCATCCTGGCCTATTCGAGCCTCGTCGGGCGCCAGATCACCCTGGAAACGGCGCAGGAGGTGCTGCAGGACCTGCTGCGCGCCAACGACCGGCGCATCACCATCGAGGAGATCCAGAAACGGGTGGCGGAACATTTCTCCATCCGCCTCTCCGAGATGCATTCCGCCCGCCGTGCCCGCGTGGTGGCGCGGCCGCGCCAGGTGGCCATGTATCTGGCCAAGCAGCTCACCTCCCGCAGTCTGCCCGAAATCGGCCGCAAGTTCGGCGGGCGCGACCACACCACGGTGATGCACGCGGTGCGCAAGGTCGAGGAGCTGCGCGAGACCGATGCGGCCTTCGCCGAGGATCTCGACCTGTTGCGGCGCATGCTGGAGACCTGAGTCCGCGCCCGGCGGGCGGCCTTGGCGGCGACCATGGCGCGCGGCCATAGAGCCGTGTTCCGCCGGCATTTTTTTGCGCCCTTTCCGGGCCGCCATCTGCTAGATTGTCCGACCGGCCATGGCCTGCGGAATGGCCCCGTCGACGGCGTTCCGGCCTTGCCGTCGCCGCCCACCGCATCCCGGGTCTGGCCGGCGACAAAGAAGAACCAAACAAGACAGTCGAGACCATGAAACTGACCATCGAACGCGCCGCCCTGCTGACCTCCCTCGGGCACGTGCAGAGCGTCGTCGAGCGGCGAAATACCATTCCGATCCTGTCAAATGTGCAGCTCGAGGCGTCTTCGAGCGCGCTCAGCCTGACCGCGACCGATCTCGACATCGCCATCGTCGAGCGGGTGGCTGCCAGGGTGGCCCAGACCGGGGCGGCGACGGTGCCCGCCCATACGCTCTATGACATCGTCCGCAAGCTGCCCGACGGCGCCGATATAGAACTCGCCTTCCGTGCCGGCGATTCCCGGCTGGTGCTGCGCGCCGGGCGGTCGGACTTCACCCTGGCCTCGCTGCCGAAGGAGGATTTCCCGGCCATGGCGATCGGCGAGCTGCCGCATCGCTTTCAGGTGGCGGCCGGGGAGTTGCGCCGGCTGATCGACAAGACCCGGTTCGCCATTTCCACCGAGGAGACGCGCTACTACCTGAACGGCATCTACCTGCATGCGGCGCAATCCTCCGGCGTGCCGATGCTGCGCGCGGTCTCGACCGACGGCCACCGCCTGGCGCGGGTCGAGATCCCGCTGCCGGAGGGCGCCGCCGGCATGCCCGGCGTGATCGTGCCGCGCAAGGCGGTGAACGAACTCTACAAGCTCCTGGATGCGAACGAGGGCACGGTCCAGGTGGCGCTTTCCGACACCAAGATCCGCTTCACCTTCGAGCAGGCGGTGCTGACCTCCAAGCTGATCGACGGCAGCTTCCCCGATTATGAACGGGTGATCCCCACCGGAAACGCCAAGTTCCTGGAGGTCGACGCGCGCTCGTTCGCCGCAGCCGTCGACCGCGTCTCGACGATCTCTTCGGAGAAGAGCCGCGCGGTCAAGCTGGCGGTGGAGAAGGATCGCCTGGTGGTTTCGGCGACCAGTCCGGAGAACGGTTCGGCGACCGAGGAACTGGCGGCCGCCTATGCCGGCGATGGGCTCGAGATCGGCTTCAACTCGCGCTACATCATGGACATCATGCAGCAGGTCGAAGGCGACACCGCGCGTTTTGCCTTCGACCATGCGGATTCCCCCACCCTGGTGCGCGAGGCGGGCGATGAAAGCGCGCTGTTCGTCATCATGCCGATGAGAGTCTAGTTGAGCGGCCGGATGAGGCCCAGCCAATGAACCAATCGCCGCGGCCGGCCTTGCCGGCGGCGCGGACCGGGGCGTCCGCCCATGCCGTCCGGAGATTGAGCCTGTCGGACTTTCGCTGCTATGCCGGCCTGCGGCTGGAGGTCGATGCGCGCCCGGTGGTGCTGACCGGGCCCAATGGCGCGGGCAAGACGAACCTGCTGGAGGCCCTGTCCCTGCTCAGCCCTGGACGGGGCATGCGCCGGGCGCGGCTTGGCGAGTTCGTGCGGCGCGATGCGCCTTCCGGGGCCTTCGCCGTCGCGGCCCGTCTCGACGGGCCGGCCGGCTGGGTCGAGATCGGCACCGGCCTGCAGATAGCTTCCGAGCGCGCCGAAGATCAGCCGGCGGAGCGGCGCAGCGTGCGGATCGATGGTCAGCCGGCGGCCGGACCGCAGGCGCTGGCAGAGGTGACGAGCCTTGCCTGGCTGACGCCGCAGATGGACCGGCTGTTCATCGAGGCGCCATCGGGGCGCCGGCGCTTTCTCGACCGGCTGACATTCGGGCTCGATCCGGCCCATGCGCGGCGGGTCGCGGCTTACGAGAAGGCGATGCGCGAGCGCAACCGGCTGCTGCGCGCCGGCGGCAGCGATCCCGCCTGGCTTGCCGCCCTGGAAGGCACCATGGCGGAATGGGCCGTCGCGGTGGCGGCAGCCCGGCGCGATGCGCTGGCGCGGTTTTCCGCAGCGCTCGATGAGCTGCCGGACGGGCCGTTTCCGCGCGCCCGGCTCGCGGTACGGGGCCGCCTCGAGGACTGGCTCGACGAGATGCCGGCTCTCGATGCGGAAGATCGCTATCGCATGATGCTGCGCGCGCAGCGCCAGGAGGACATGGAGGCCGGCGGCGCCCTGGAGGGGCCGCATCGCAGCGATCTGCTCGTGCGGCATGCTGCGAAGGACATGCCGGCGGAACAGTGTTCGACCGGCGAGCAGAAGGCACTTCTGATCGCCATCCTGCTCGCTGATGTGCGCCTGCAACTTGCCAGGCGCGGCGCCACGCCGGTGCTGTTGCTCGACGAGGTGGCGGCCCATCTCGACCAGGTCCGCCGCGCGGCCCTGTTCGCACAGATCGGCGAACTTGGCGCGCAAGCATGGATGACCGGCACCGAGCCGCAGCTTTTCGAGGCGCTCCGGGGGGAGGCGCAGTTCTTCACCGTGCGCGATGGCCGGCTTTTCGGCTGATGAACGAGAGACCGATTGGGACCTAACCAGATGAGCAGCAGCGATCCCGTACAGAAACGTGTCGCGGCATCGGGCGAATACGGCGCCGATTCGATCAAGGTGCTGAAGGGCCTCGATGCGGTCCGCAAGCGCCCGGGTATGTATATCGGCGATACCGATGACGGTTCCGGCCTGCACCACATGGTCTACGAAGTCGTCGACAATGCGATCGACGAAGCCCTGGCCGGCTATTGCGACAGCGTCTATGTCGGACTGGGCCCTGACGGCTCGGTCACGGTGCGGGACAACGGTCGCGGCATCCCGACCGAGATCCACGGCGGCGAAGGTGTCTCGGCGGCGCAGGTCATCATGACGCAGCTCCATGCCGGCGGAAAGTTCGACCAGAACTCCTACAAGGTTTCCGGCGGCCTGCACGGCGTCGGCGTGTCGGTGGTGAACGCGCTCTCCAGCCTGCTCGAACTGCGCATCTGGCGCGAGGGGAGCGAGCATTTCATGCGCTTCCGTCATGGCGTGCCCGAGGCCGATCTCGCGGTGGTGGGCCCCTGCGATCCGGCACGTACCGGAACGGAGGTGACCTTCATCGCCTCGTCGGAGACCTTCTCGCGGACGGAGTATGATTTCGCCACGCTGGAGCACCGGCTGCGCGAGCTCGCTTTCCTCAATTCCGGCGTCCAGATCATTCTCGAGGATCTGCGCGGGGTCGAGCCGAAGCGGGTCGAGCTGCGCTATGAAGGCGGCATCCAGGCCTTTGTCGCCTATCTCGACCGTAACAAGAACGCACTGCATCAGCCGCCGATCTTCGTCGCCGGCGAGCGCGACGGGATCCATGTGGAAGTGGCGCTGCAATGGAACGACAGCTACCACGAGAACATGCTGTGCTTCACCAACAACATCCCGCAGCGCGATGGCGGAACGCATCTCGCCGGTTTCCGTGCCGCCCTGACCCGCACCGTCAACGGCTATGCGAGCGAATCGGGTCTTGCCCGCAAGGAGAAGGTGACGCTCAGCGGCGAGGATGCGCGCGAAGGACTGACCTGCGTACTTTCGGTCAAGGTTCCGGATCCGAAGTTCTCCTCGCAGACCAAGGACAAGCTCGTCTCGTCCGAGGTGCGGCCGGCGGTCGAGGGGTTGCTGAGCGAGGCGCTGGCAAGCTGGTTCGAGGAACATCCCTCGGATGCCCGGACCATTGTCGGCAAGGTGGTCGAGGCGGCGGCCGCGCGCGAGGCCGCGCGCAAGGCGCGGGAACTCACGCGCCGCAAGGGCGCGCTCGACATATCGAGCCTGCCGGGCAAGCTCGCCGACTGCCAGGAACGCGACCCGGCCAAGTCCGAACTGTTCATCGTCGAGGGTGACTCGGCCGGCGGCTCCGCCAAGCAGG
>JAHCJR010000126.1 GCA_026126165.1 Alphaproteobacteria bacterium | reverse complement strand
AGGCGGTGGGCCTGACCTTCCAGCAGATCCAGAAGTACGAGAAGGGCGCCAACCGAATCGGCGCCAGCCGCCTGTACCAGTTCGCGCGCATTCTCGACGTGCCGCCCGCCTTTTTCTTCGACGACATGGCGGAGGAGGGCAATGTTCCGCTGTCCGGCGGCGCGGCGGAGGGGCTGGAGGAGGAGGCCGAGCCGTTCGGCCACGATCCGGTCATCAAGCGGGAGACGCTCGAGATGGTGCGGGCCTACTACCGCATTCCCGATCCTTCGGTTCGCAAGCGCATCTTCGACATGATCAAGGCCATTGCCGGAGCGGCGGACGAAGCCTGAGCTGCCGGCGCAGTTCAGCCATAGCGCGAAGACATCCCCGCTCGAACGACCACAGGTATACGATATCGGCACGGGCCCCGGAGACGGGGCCCTGGTCCGCGATCCATACCTGGAGGGTCACAGATGCCGAGCTTGCACGAACTCAACCAGCGCATCGCGCGCAATTATGCCGCGCTCGAGCGGCAGGGAACCGTCCTGACCTACCGTCACGATGCCGGCGGCTGGCTGGCGCGCATGCGGGAAGTGATGGCCGACCGGGGCGAGGCCGGGCCGCTCTCGATCTCGCCGATGTACGATCCGGAGCATTCGGCGGTCGGGCCGGAGAATTTCTTCTGGATCGAGGTCATGCGCCAGGGGCGCCTGTCGGGCCTCGTCTGCACGCGGCTGTTCGAGGCCGCCGACTTTCCGGCGCTCGCCCGGTCCTGGCGCCTGTGGTGGGACCGCCCGCCGCGCGTCCCGACCCGCCCGATCGGCCTCGCCGCCGATCCGCGCCTTGCCGGGATCAGCGGGCGCATCGCCTTCGATGGCGGCTACTGGATCGCGCCGGAGCATCGCGGCGGGCCGATCACCGCCCATCTGCTTGCCCTGCTCGCCGACCTGGCGCAGCGCAACCTGGAGGCGGACTGGCGCGTTGCCATGGTCCGCCGCGGCGATCCGACCCGGCTGGCGCGCTTTCGCCAGAACCTGCTCTATGACGAGCAGATCCCCTTCATCGATGAATTCTATCCACCTTCGGGAAAGGCCCAGGCCTACGATCTGTTTGCAGCCCGACTGTCGGCGCTTCGGGATGATGCAGCCAGTCGAACACCGACAGCATCCGGTCCGGCATCCGCAGACCATCCCTCGAGACGCAGGGTAGCAGCAGGCTGACATAGTTCTCGGCCCGCGTGAGGCTCATGAAGCCGTCGCCATGGGTGCGCTGAATGCAGCGGAAGGAAGGTTCGGCGAAGCCCTTGGCGCTGAAGATCGACATGAGCTGGTGGTCGCGGTAGAGCGGCGGCAGGTCGCGCAGATCCACGTAATCGTCCTGGAAGACCTGGCGGATACGCTGCGCCCGGGCGGTGCGGCGGACGCGGTAAAGCATCGGGTCCGCCGCCGCCACGTCGATCAGGTTGACGAAATCCCCGGCCGGCCCGCCGAGCAGCGGGGCGAGATCGGCAAGCAGCGGCAATCCCGACCGGGCGGCCTGCCGCGCTTCCAGCCAGTGCAGCAGGGCCAGCGTCAGGCCGGGATAGCTGTCGCGGTGCCAGAGCAGGAATTCCGCCGGATAGCGGGACATGACCACGGTCTCGTCGGGGCTGAAGCCCTGGATCGAGTGGGTCGGAGTGATCGCCAGGAGGCGGGCGCTCGGCTGCATTCGTCTGCCCTTCAGGAGTTCAAGGATAGCGAACCACGGGTGCGCCTTTCAACATGCCGTGCGTGGCGGGCTGCCCTGCATGGCGATGCGGCGAGGGCCGGCGGTCGGACTTGACCGCCTGCGCAAAGATTGTCAAAAGTCCCCGGATTCGCACCCCGTCCCGCTGGTCAGCGCGCGGCGGTCCCCCGAATGGCATGGCTGGCATCCGTCAGGAGGTTTCGCGTGGCGCGCAAGAATTACCTTTTCACCAGCGAGTCGGTCTCGGAGGGTCATCCGGACAAGGTCTGCGACCGCATCTCCGATGCGGTGGTCGATACCTTCCTCGCCGCCGACCCCTATTCCCGCGTCGCCTGCGAGACCCTGACCACCACCAACCTCATCGTGCTGGCCGGCGAGGTGCGCGGTCCGGCCTCGATCACGGCCGAGCGCATCGAGCAGGTGGCGCGCGAGGCGGTGCGCGAGATCGGCTACGAGCAGGCGGGATTTCACTGGAAGAACGCGCTGGTGCAGGTGCATCTGCACGCGCAGTCGGCGGATATCGCGCGCGGCGTCGATGCCGCCGGCAACAAGGACGAGGGTGCCGGCGACCAGGGCATCATGTTCGGCTATGCGGTGCGCGAGACCGACCAGCTCATGCCGGCGCCGATCCATTACGCCCATGCCATCCTGCGCCGCATGGCGGCCGACCGGCATAGCGGCAAGGCCAAGGGTTTCGGCCCCGATTCCAAGAGCCAGGTGACCTTGCAGTACGAGGACGGCAAGCCGGTCCGCGCCACCTCGGTCGTGGTCTCCACCCAGCACCAGGAAGGGTTGAGCCAGGACGAGGTGCGCGAGATGGTGCGCCCCTACGTCCTCGCCACCCTGCCGGAAGGCTGGATGTGCCCGGAACAGGAATTCTACGTCAATCCGACCGGCAAGTTCGTGATCGGCGGCCCGGACGGCGATGCCGGCCTGACCGGGCGCAAGATCATCGTCGATACCTATGGCGGCGCGGCGCCCCATGGCGGCGGCGCGTTTTCGGGCAAGGACCCGACCAAGGTCGACCGCTCCGCCGCCTATGCCTGCCGCTACCTGGCGAAGAACGTGGTCGCCGCCGGCCTCGCCGACCGCTGCACCATCCAGCTCTCCTACGCCATCGGCGTCTCCAAGCCGCTCTCGCTCTATGTCGACCTGCACGGCACCGGCCAGGTGGACGAGGCGAAGCTCGAGCGCACGCTGATGGACGTCATGAATCTCAGCCCGCGCGGCATCCGCGAGCATCTGGGGCTGAACCGGCCGATCTACGCCCGCACCGCCGCCTATGGCCATTTCGGCCGCGAGCCCGACGCCGATGGCGGCTTCTCCTGGGAGCGCCTCGACCTGGTGGACGAATTGCGCGCCGCCTTCGGCGCCCGCTAGCGGGCGTGCCGGAGAACGCCACCGGCGGGCCGGCGCGCCGGCGGCTCTATGGCCGCAAGCAGGGTCACCGCCTGCGCCCGGCGCGGCGGGCGCTGCTCGCGGACATGCTGGAGCGGGTTCGCATCGTCCTGCCGGAGGCGGGGGCGCTCGACCCGGCCGCGCTGTTTCCGACGCCGCCGCGCGAGGTCTGGCTCGAGATCGGCTTCGGCAGCGGCGAGCACATGGCGGAACTCGCCGCCGCCCATCCGGACGTGGGTTTCATCGGCTGCGAGCCGTTCGTCAACGGCGTCTCCGCGGCACTCGGCGAGATTGCCCGCCGCGGCCTCGCCAACGTGCGCATTCTCGACGACGATGCGAGGCTCCTGCTCGAACGCCTGCCCGACGGCGCGCTCGAGCGGGTCTATCTGCTCTTTCCCGATCCCTGGCCGAAGAAGCGCCATCACCGCCGGCGCTTCCTCGATGCCGCCAATCTCCGCCTGATCGCCCGGCTGCTGCGGCCCGGCGGGCTGTTGCAGGTGGCGACCGACCACATGGAATGCGGCCGCTGGATGCTGGCCAATGCCCTGCGCGAGCCGGCCCTGGAGTGGCTGGCGGAGCGCGCCGCCGACTGGAAGGCGCGGCCGGCGGGCGAGCCGGCGACGCGCTACGAAGGCAAGGCCCTGGGGCGGGGAAGTCCCTGCCATTACTTCCGTTTTCGCCGCAGACAGGTTGCGTGAGGGGAAGATTCCCCTTGCCAGGCGGGCACATTCGGCTTTAAAAGCTAGCGCACATTGCTGGCTCGATCTTGGGTCGAGTGGTTTCGAGAGTGGGCCAGCGGCCCACTTTTTTGTTTCCGGGCGGAAGGCGGAAAGCCATGGACGCGACGTCGCGCGTCGCCGAGCTGATCCAGCCGGCGCTGCAGTCGATGGGATTTGACCTTGTGCGGGTGCGCCTCATGGGCGGCCAGCGGCCGGTTCTGCAGGTGATGGCGGAACGGCCCGACGGTTCCATGAGCGTCGACGATTGTGCCGAGGTCAGCCGCGTCGTATCGGCGCTGCTGGACGTGGAGGATCCGATCAGCGGCCCTTATCGTCTGGAAGTCTCCTCGCCCGGGATCGACCGGCCCCTGGTACGGCCGGCCGATTACGAACGCTTCAGGGGCTTCGAGGTGCGCCTGGAGACGCGCCAGCCGATCGAGGGGCGCAAGCGCTTCCGCGGCCGGCTGGTCGGGCTGCAGGACGAAGAGGTGCGGCTGGCGACGGAGACTGGCGAGGTCGCCATTCCGCTGCCGGAAATCGGCCAGGCCAAGCTCGTGCTGACGGACGAGCTGATCGCGCTGGCGATGAAGGGCCGCAACTGAAGACAGGGTCATCTTAGGGAATCGACAAGTGCGAGCGGAGACGATGGAACCGGTAACGAGCCTGAACCGCCTGGAACTTCTGCAGGTCGCCGACGCGGTGGCGCGCGAGAAGGTGATCGACAAGGAGATCGTCCTGATCGCCATGGAGGAAGCCGTGCAGAAGGCGGCACGCGCCAAGTACGGCATGGAAAACGACATTCGCGCCGAGATCGACCGCAAGACCGGCGAGATCCGCATCGCACGGCTGATGGAAGTCGTCGAAGCGGTCGAGAACGACGCGACGCAGATCGCCATCGAGGAGGCGCTGCGGCGCAATCCGGACGCGCAGCTCGGCGATTTCATCATGGAGTCCCTGCCGCCGATCGAGTTCGGCCGCATCGCCGCCCAGACCGCCAAGCAGGTGATCGTACAGAAGGTTCGCGAGGCGGAGCGGGAGCGGCACTATAACGAGTACAAGGACCGGATCGGCGAGATCGTCAACGGGCTGGTCAAGCGTGTCGAGTATGGAAACGTCACCGTCGATCTCGGGCGCGCCGAGGCGGTGATGCGCCGCGACGAGCAGCTCCCGCGCGAGAGTTTCCGGCAAGGTGACCGGTTGCGCTCCTACATCTACGACGTGCGCCGCGAGCCGCGCGGACCGCAGATCTTCCTCTCCCGCACCCATCCGCAGTTCATGGCCAAGCTGTTCGCGCAGGAAGTGCCGGAGGTCTATGACGGCATCATCGAGATCCGCTCGGTCGCGCGCGATCCCGGCTCGCGCGCCAAGATCGCCGTCATGTCGAACGACAGCTCGATCGATCCGGTCGGCGCCTGCGTCGGCATGCGTGGCTCGCGCGTGCAGGCGGTGGTGAACGAGTTGCAGGGCGAGAAGATCGACATCATCCAGTGGTCCGCCGATCCTGCGACCTTCGTGGTCAACGCGCTGGCCCCGGCCGAGGTCGCCAAGGTGGTGCTGGACGAGGATGCGCACCGCATCGAGGCGGTGGTGCCCGACGACCAGCTTTCGCTCGCCATCGGCCGGCGCGGCCAGAACGTGCGGCTCGCCTCGCAGCTCACCGGCTGGGACATCGACATCCTGACCGAGAAAGAGGAGAGCGAGCGGCGCCAGCAGGAATTCCGCGAGCGCAGCCAGATGTTCATGGCGGCACTCGACGTGGACGAGACGGTGGCGCAGCTTCTGGTGACGGAAGGCTTTGCCTCGATCGAGGAAGTGGCTTTTGTGCCGCTCGAGGAACTGACTTCGATCCAGGGCTTCGACGAGGAAGTGGCGACCGAGCTGCATCAGCGGGCCAACGACTACCTGGTCAAGCGCGACGCCGAGCTGGACGAGGAGCGCCGCGGCCTGGGCGTGGCCGACGATGTGGCGGCGATCGAGGGCCTGACGCCGGCCATGCTGGTCAAGCTCGGCCAGAAGGGCATCCGCACGCTCGACGATCTGGGCGATCTCGCCTCCGACGAGCTGCTCGAGATTCTTGCCGGCTTCGAGCTGGATGAGGCGGAAGCCAACGCCATCATCATGGCGGCGCGCGCCCACTGGTTCGCCGACGAGAGCCAGGCCTGAGG
>JAHCJR010000125.1 GCA_026126165.1 Alphaproteobacteria bacterium | reverse complement strand
GGTGCTGATGGTGAAGCCCGGCGGCACCGGCAGGCCAAGCGCCGACATCTCCGCAAGATTCGCACCCTTGCCGCCCAGCAGGTTGCGCATGTCGGCACGGCCCTCCGCCTTGCCGTCGCCGAAGGTATAGACCCACTTGCCAGCCTGTGCCCGGATGGCGGCGGCCTTCCTCGCCGGAGCCCTTTTCGCGGCAACCTTCTTCGCGGGAGCCTTCTTCGCGGGAGCCTTCTTCGCGGGAGCCTTCTTCGCGGGAGCCTTCTTCGCAACCGTCCGGCCCGACGGCTTGCGCGCTGCCTGCCGCTTCCCTGCCGCCGCTTTCCGCTTTGCCTTGGACGCGACTTTCGCCCGCTTCTTCGCTGCCTTGGCCATGATCTATCCCTCTATCCGTGAAAAGTCCGCCACCCGGTCGAGGCTGGCGCGAATGCGCGAGAGCAGCCTCAGACGGTTGGCGCGCAGCGCCGGATCATCGGCATTGACCGTGACCCGGTCGAAAAAAGCATCCACCGGATGGCGCAGCCCGGCGAGCGCCTGACAGGCCGTTGCGAATTCCTCGTGCGCGAGCGCCGCTTCCGAGCGGCCGGCCGCCTCGTTCAGCGCATCGAAGAGTGCCTGCTCCTCCGGCGCCTGCAACAGCAGCGGATCGGGCATCTCGGCATGGCGGGCGCCATCCTTCTTTTCCTCGATGCGCAGGATGTTGGCGGCGCGGCGGTAGGCGGTCAGCAGATTGGCGCCGTCCTCACTCGCCAGCAGGGCCTGAAGCGAGCGCACCCGCGCCAGAACCCGCACCAGATCGCCATCGGCGGCGAGTGCGAAGACGGCGGTGATCAGGTCGTGGCGCGTCCCCTGCTCGCGCAAATGCACCTTGAGCCGGTCGGCGAAGAAATCGAGCAAGTCCGCGGTCGGATCGCTGGCCGCATCGGCCGAGACGCGGTGCGCGCGCATGATTCGCGCCAGGTCGATGCGAAGGCCATTCTCCACCACCAGACGGATGACGCCAAGCGCGGCGCGGCGCAGGGCGAAGGGGTCCTTCGACCCGGTCGGCCGCTCCCCGATCGAGAAGAACGCAACGAGCGTGTCGATCTTGTCCGCGAGCGCCACGCAGATGGAAAGCGGCATGTCGGGGCAGCGGTCCGACGGGCCCTGCGGTGCATAATGTTCGGCCACCGCCTGCGCCACCGCATCGCCCTCGCCATCGTGCCGGGCGTAATAGCCGCCCATGATGCCCTGCAGTTCGGGAAACTCGCCCACCATGCCACTGACCAGGTCGGCTTTGGCGAGCAGCGCGGCGCGCGCGGCCTCTTCGGCATCGGCGCCCGGGACCGCGGTGGCGATCCGCCGCGCCAGCTCCTCGATCCGCCGCACCTTCTCCGCCATGGTGCCGAGCCGTTCGTGGAATACGATGTCCTCCAGCCGCGCGACCCGGTCCTCCAGTCTGACGCGGCGATCCTGGTCCCAGAAGAACTTCGCATCCGAGAGCCGCGCGCGCAGAACCTTTTCGTTACCGGCGACGATGCGCGCGCCGCCATCCTCCGCCACCATGTTGGCGACGAGGGCAAAACGCGGTGCAAGCTTTCCATCCGCGCCGTTGAGGGAGAAATATTTCTGATGGCTGCGCATCGAGGTGACCAGCACCTCCCGTGGCACATCCATGAAATCCGGATCGATCCGGCCCACCATCGGCACCGGCCATTCGACGAGACCCGCCACTTCCTCGAGCAGCGCCGCATCTTCGTTGAGCGAAAGTCCATGCTCGGCCGCGAGCCGACCCAGACCGTCCATGATGCGTGCCTTGCGCGCTTCCGCATCCAGCAGGACGAAACGCTGTTCCAGCCCGCGCCGGTAATCCTCGAAGCTGGACGGACAAAACGGCTCGGGCGCAAGGAAACGGTGCCCGCGCGTCTCGCCGCCCGCCGTCAGGTGGCCGAAGCGGAAAGGCACTTCTTCGCCGTCGAACAGGCAGAGCAGCGCATGGAGCGGCCGCACCCAGCGCAGTTCGTGCGCGCCCCAAAGCATGGATTTGGGCCAGGGCAGCGCCGACAACGCCTGCGGCAGAAGCTCCGCCAGCACCTCGCGCGTCGGCCTTCCTGCCCGGCGGAACACGGCGAAATAAAAGACGCCCTTGCCGGTGTCCCGCTGCTCTGCTTCGGCGATGGAGGCCAATCCGTTCGCCTTGAGGAAGCCGGCGATGGCGGCTTCCGGCGCGCCGACGCGCGGGCCACGCCGCTCTTCCTCCGTGTCCGGTTGCGCTTCCGGCAGGCCCCGAATGCAAAGCGCGAGCCGGCGTGGCGTGGCGTGGGCCTGCGCTTCGCCATGGTCGAGCCCGGCGTCCGACAGGCGCTTCAGCACCCCGTTCCGCAGATCCTCGGCGGCACGGCGCTGCATGCGTGCCGGAATCTCCTCGGAGAAGACTTCAAGCAGGAGTTCCGCCATGGCTTCAGCTTCCCGCATTCGCGAGATGTCCGCGACCGCGCAGCCACTGCTCGCAGCAGGCCTTGGCCAGCGCCCGCACGCGCCCGATATAGGCGGCGCGCTCGGCGACGCTGATCACGCCGCGCGCATCGAGCAGGTTGAAGGTATGGCTCGCCTTCATGCACTGGTCGTAGGCCGGCAGCGCAAGGCCGGCGCCGACCAGCGCCTTGCATTCCGCTTCCGCGTCGCGGAAATGGCGGAACAGCTTGTCGGTGTTCGCATGCTCGAAATTGTGCGCGGAGAATTCCCGCTCGGCCTGGAGGAAGACGTCGCCGTAAGTGGCGCCCCTTCCGTTCCAGGGAAGCTCGTAGACCCGGTCCACGCCAAGGATGTACATGGCCAGCCGCTCGAGCCCGTAGGTGATCTCGCCGGAGACCGGCCGGCAGTCGAAACCGCCGACCTGCTGGAAATAGGTGAACTGCGTCACCTCCATACCGTCGCACCATACCTCCCAGCCGAGGCCCCAGGCGCCGAGTGTCGGACTCTCCCAATCATCCTCGACGAAGCGGATATCGTGCTGGCGATGGTCGAGGCCGATGGCCGCGAGGCTGCGCAGATAGATGTCCTGGATGTCCGGCGGCGAGGGCTTGAGGATGACCTGGAACTGATAATAGTGCTGGAGGCGGTTGGGGTTCTCGCCGTATCGGCCATCCTTTGGCCGGCGCGAGGGCTGCACGTAGGCCGCGTTCCAGGGCTCCGGCCCCAAAGCGCGGAGCGTCGTCGCCGGATGAAACGTGCCGGCGCCCATCTCCATGTCGTAGGGCTGCAGGATGATGCAGCCCTGCGCCGCCCAGTAAGCCTGCAAGGTCAGGATCAAGTCCTGAAATGTCTCAGGCTTGCGGGCGTCGAAAGGCATGCGGGGATCCGGAATCCGGTTTCGATTTTTGCGGCGCACCATAAAGACCCCTCCCCATCCGGTCAAGGGAACGGGGTCCGGCCGGGAGGCCGCGCGGCCCGGCCGGAGGCTAAAACCGGCGAATCAGCGTCAACCCTGCCGGTAGGGACAATCCTGGCGTGCACAGGCGCTGGAACGGCGTGAGGCGACATAGGTGCCGCAGACGCGGCACTGGACCATGTCCTCCGCCTCGACCGCCCGACCCCGCGCAGTCTCGTTCGCCGGGCGCCGGCGCAGGCGCGCGCCATCGCGCTCCTGCCAGCGCTTGAACTGACGGAATCCGTACCAGGCGCCGAGCGCCAGCAGCGCCAGAACCAGAACCTTCACCAGACCGGGCATGTCACGTCACCAGGGCAATGCCACCGCAGCATGCAACAGGGCAGCCCCATCATGCAAACATCGCCGGCTCGCCGTTGAGGATCGACGGATCGAATCCGGCAAGCCGCTTGTAGGTCGCCGCGACCTCGCGCAGTTCCGCCTCGCCGATTACATCCTCCAGGCGCGCGAAACCATCGGGCGCCCGCTCCTCTACCATCTGCATCACCTGCTCCGGGCCGTTGCCGCGATTGGCGAGCACGATGGCCGATGTGCGCGGCCGGCGCTCCGCTTCATACTGTTCCAGCGCGGCCGGTTGCGGACCATGCGCGAGCAGCGCGGCGGTGAGCGCGCGCGCATCGAGGATCGCCTGCGAGGCACCGTTCGAGCCGATCGGATACATCGGATGGGCCGCATCGCCAAGCAGCGTGGCGCGCCCGAAGGTCCAGCGCCCGAGCGGGTCGCGATCGACCATCGGATATTCGTAGATCGCGCGCGCGCTCCGCACCAGGGCCGGAATGTCCAGCCAGTCGAAGGTCCATCCGGCGAAGCGCGGCAGGAACTCCTCGATGCGCCCGGCGCGGTTCCAGTCCTCCCGCCGCCAGTCGTTTTTCGGATCGAACCGCAGTTCCGCGATCCAGTTGATCGGCGCCAGCCCGCTTGCGGGATCCGCCGGGCCGATCGGGTAATTGACGAATTTCTGTGCCTGATGGCCGCTCATGCACATGGTGCGGCCATCGAGATAGGGCTTCGCCTCGCTCAGGCCACGCCAGAGTACGGCGCCGTTCCAGATCGGCGGCCCCTCGGCCGGGTAGAACGTCCGGCGGATGGTGGAATGGATGCCGTCGGCGGCGACCAGAAGCCGCGCCTCCTCTTCCCCTTCCGCGCCGTCGGACGCGCGCAGCCGCACCCGCACCCGCCCGTCCGCCTCCGCGAGATCGGTTACCGCCCGGCCGGTGAGGATGGCATCCGGGCCAAGCCGTTCCCTGGCCGCGTCCAGCAGCAGCATCTGCAGCCGGCCGCGATGAATGGAATATTGCGGCCAGCGATAACCCGCATCGAGGCCGCGCGGCTCGCGCCAGATGAGCCGGCCATGCTTGCTGTAATAGCGAAGTTCGCTGGTGCGGATGGCGCTGGCATCGAGCGCCGGCTGCAGGCCAAGCTCGAACAGGTGCTTGACCGAGTGCGGCAGCAGGTTGATGCCGACGCCAAGCGGCCGGATCTCCGGCACCGCCTCGCGCACGGCGACGCGAAAGCCCGCCTTGTGCAGGCTGAGCGCGGCCGCCAGCCCGCCGATCCCCGCTCCCGCCACCAATACGTCGAACATGCTCTTCTCCGCCCTTCCTGCTCAGAGCCCAAAGCGGGCCCAGAGCGCGCGCTCCTCGAGCGCGCCGATCACTTCTCCCGCCAGTTCCCCGCCCGCCGCGGGGCCGAGGCCGAGACGCCGGCGCAGCCAGCCGCGCGGTTCGCCCAGGGGAATGAGGCGCACCTTCTCGCCGAAACGCGCGCGCAACGTCGCGCGGATCTCGCCCATCCCGTCCGCCAGGCCGACGCGCACCGCTTCCTCGCCGACGAAGATCTCGCCGGTGAAGAGGCCATTGGCCTCCGGATCGACGAGTTTCGCGCCGCGTCGCGCCCTGACCTCGTCGATGAAGCTGCGGTGGATCTGGCGCTGCAGCCGCTCCAGCCGCGCCACGTCTTCCGGCCGCTCGGGCAGGAACGGATCGAGCAGGCTCTTGCGTTCGCCCTGCGTATGCAGCCGCCGCTCGATGCCGAGTTTCTCGATCAGCCCGGCAAGACCGAAGCCGGCCGAGATGACGCCGATGGAACCGAGAATCGAGCTGCGGTCCACCAGGATCTCGTCGGCGGCCGTGGCGAGCCAGTAGCCGCCGGATGCCGCCACGTCCTCGACAAAGGCGATGACCGGCAACTTCTTCTCCTCCGCCCATTGCCTGATGCGCGCGGCGATGAGCGAAGATTGCACCGGCGAGCCGCCCGGCGAATTGACCTGCAGCGCCACCGCCCGCGCGCCGCGGATGGAAAAGGCGCGCTCGATCGGTCCGGCAAGCCCGGCAAGATTGAGGCTGCCCGCCCTGAACGGCAGCGCGCCGGCGGCGATCACCCCCTGCAGGCGCAACACCGGCACGAGCGGCGGACGGCTGCCGAAGGGGGGAAAGGGCAGCCACGCGAGCGCCGCTTTAAACTGATCCCTCATGCCTCCTTCGCCTCCCCTGCCGCCCTCGCGCCGAGATCGAGCGGGTGAGCTTGCCTCAGAATTGCCTCCACCGCATCCGTATAGCTGCCGTCGGACCGATGCAGCACCAGTTCGGGCAGCCGGCGGGGTGCGCCGGACGCTCCCTTGCAGGCAAGCAGGATCAGCCGCTTGGCCGGCCGGTCGGGCCGCGGCCCGCCTGGCCGAAGGGCGAGCAGGCGGACCGCGCCGAAACCATCCTCGAGCAGATCGATCAGCTCCGCCTCGCGCTCCATGCGGTGGATCATGGTGAGCCAGCCGCCCGGCCGCAGCAGGGTCCGCGCTGCATCGATCCATACGGCATTGGCACCCATGCCGGCGC
>JAHCJR010000124.1 GCA_026126165.1 Alphaproteobacteria bacterium | reverse complement strand
CCGTGCCCGGCCCCGCCACGCCGGCGCCGGCGGCCTCCGCCGACAGCGCGGCGGAGGCCAAGGATGCCGGCGAGCGCAAGGGCGGCGAGGTGGTCACGCTCGACGCCTTCCGCAAGAAATGATCGAGGGCGGCACGCCCGCCCTTCCGCCCCTCCCGCAAGACAGACAGAGCGACAGAGGATCTCGCATGAGCGCCGCATTCAGGTTCCAGGAGCTGTTCCCGCTCGGCCCGGACAGCACCCCCTACCGCAAGCTGACCGATGCCCATGTCTCGACCATCCGCGCCGATGGCCGCGAGATCCTGAAAGTGGAGGGTGCGGCGCTCTCGCTGCTCGCCTTCGAAGCGATGCGCGACATCGCCCATCTCTTCCGTCCTGGCCATCTCCAGCAGCTCCGCGCCATCCTCGACGACAAGGAAGCCTCGGCGAACGACCGCTTCGTGGCGCTGGAGCTGCTCAAGAACGCCAACATCTCCGCCGGCATGGTGCTGCCCTCCTGCCAGGATACCGGCACCGCCATCGTCATGGGCAAGAAGGGGCAGCATGTCTGGACCGACGGCGAGGACGAGGCGGCGCTGAGCCAGGGCATCTTCCGCACCTACACCGAAACCAACCTGCGCTATTCGCAGAACGCCGCCCTCGACATGTACCGCGAGGTCAATACCGGCACCAACCTGCCGGCGCAGATCGACATCTATGCCGAGCCCGGCGGCGACTATCGTTTCCTCTTCATCGCCAAGGGCGGCGGCTCCGCCAACAAGACGTTCCTGTTCCAGGAGACGCGCGCCATCCTGCGCCCGGACGCACTGCTCAAGTTCCTCGACGCGAAGATCAGGACGCTCGGCACCGCCGCCTGCCCGCCCTATCACCTCGCCATCGTGATCGGCGGCACGTCCGCCGAGATGAACCTGAAAGCGGTCAAGCTTGCCTCCTGCCGCTATCTCGACGAACTGCCGGGGGAGGGCAACGAACTCGGGCGCGCCTTCCGCGACCGCGCGCTGGAGGCGGAAGTGCTCGAACTCACCCGCCGGACCGGCATCGGCGCGCAGTTCGGCGGCAAGTATTTCTGCCACGACGTGCGCGTCATACGCCTGCCCCGGCATGGCGCCTCGCTGCCCGTCGGCATCGGCGTTTCCTGTTCCGCCGACCGCCAGGCCAAGGGCAAGATCACGAAGGAGGGCGTCTTCCTCGAGGCGCTGGAGCGCGATCCGTCGAAGTACCTGCCGGAGATCCGCGAGGAGCAGCTTTCCGGCGAGGTGGTGCAGATCGACCTGAACCGGCCGATGAGCGAGATCCGCAAGCAGCTCTCGCAATATCCGGTCAAGACCCGGGTCAGCCTGAGCGGGACCATGATCGTCGCGCGCGACATCGCCCATGCGAAGCTCAAGGAGCGCATCGAGGCCGGGCAGGGCCTGCCGGAATATTTCCGCAACCATCCGGTCTATTATGCCGGCCCGGCCAAGACGCCGGAGGGCTATGCCACCGGCTCTTTCGGCCCGACCACCGCCGGCCGCATGGATTCTTATGTCGACCTGATGATGGAGCATGGCGGCAGCTTCGTGATGCTGGCCAAGGGCAATCGCTCGCGCCAGGTGACGGAAGCCTGCAAGAAGCATGGCGGATTCTATCTCGGCTCGATCGGCGGGCCGGCGGCGATCCTCGCCAAGAACTGCATCCGCAAGGTCGAGGTTCAGGAATATCCCGAGCTTGGCATGGAAGCGATCTGGCGGATCGAGGTGGAGAATTTCCCGGCTTTCATCGTCGTCGACGACAAGGGCAACGACTTCTTCGCCAACCTGAACTGAGCGGTTCGGGTTTCATGCTAGGATCGAGGCATGAAACGCACCGTCCGGACACGGATCGAACGTGACACGCTTGGCCCCGTCGCGGTCCCCGCGGACCGCATGTGGGGTGCGCAGACGCAGCGTTCGCTCGAGAATTTCCGCATCGGCGGCGAGCGCATGCCCGCGCCGCTCATCCATGCGCTCGGCCTGATCAAGGCCGCTGCCGCGCGGGCCAATGCCCGCGCCGGCCTGCTGCCCGCCCGCCTCGCCCGCGCCATCGAGCGTGCGGCGCTCGAAGTGGCGGAAGGAAAGTGGGACGAGCATTTCCCGCTGGTGGTCTGGCAGACCGGCTCGGGCACGCAAACCAACATGAACGCCAACGAGGTGATCGCCAGGCGCGCCGGAATGCTGCTGGGCAAAGGCCGCGCCGGCGCCGGGCGGGTGCATCCCAACGACCATGTCAACCGCAGCCAGTCCTCCAACGACACCTTCCCGACGGCGATTCATGTCGCCGCGGCGATGACGATCCGCGGCGATCTCCTGCCCGCGCTCCGCCGCCTGCGGCGCCGGCTCGACGCCAAGGCGCGGAGCTTCTCGCGCATCGTCAAGATCGGCCGCACCCATCTGCAGGATGCGACGCCGCTCACGCTCGGCCAGGAATTCTCCGGCTATGCCGCGCAGATCGCCGATGCCATCGCGCGCATTCAGGGCAGTCTGCCGCGCCTCCATGCGCTGGCCCAGGGCGGCACGGCGGTCGGCACCGGCCTCAACTCGCTGAAAGGCTTCGACCGTGCCGTGGCGCTCGAACTCAAACGCCTGACCGGCATCCCGTTCCGGCCCGCGCCCAACAAGTTCGCCGCACTCGCCGCCCATGACACGCTGGTCGAAGTCTCGGGCGCGCTCAACGTGCTGGCCTGCGCCCTGATGAAGCTCGCCAACGACATCCGCCTGCTGGGCTCGGGGCCCCGCGCGGGCCTTGGCGAACTGATCCTGCCCGAGAACGAGCCGGGTTCCTCGATCATGCCCGGCAAGGTCAACCCGACCCAGGCGGAAGCGCTTTCCATGGTCGCGGTCGAGGTCATCGGCAATCACCAGGCGATCACGCTGGCGGGCGCCAGCGGACATCTGGAACTCAACGTTTTCAAGCCTTTGATCGCCTTCAACCTGCTCCGCCAGATCCGCCTGCTGGCGGATGCCTGCAACAGTTTCGACGCCCATTGCCTGACCGGTCTCAAGGCCGACCGGGCGCGTATCGACAGCCTGATGCGGCGCTCGCTCATGTTGGTGACGGCGCTCGCGCCCCATATCGGCTATGATGCGGCGGCGCGGATCGCCAAAGTCGCGCATGCGGAGGGAGCGACCTTGCGCGAGACGGCGATCCGGCTCGGCCTGATCGGCGCGGCGGATTTCGACCGGCTGGTGGACCCTCGCCGGATGATCGGCCCCGGCTGATCCGGACGGAAAGCATGGCCTGGCAAGACAAAGGGAGGCGTCATGCCTACGGTCGTCAGGAAACGCTCGGTGGTCGTCGCGGGCCACCGGACCAGCGTCTCTCTCGAATCCGCCTTCTGGGAGGCGCTGCGCGAAATTGCCCTCGCCGAGGGCAAGACGCTGAACCAGATGGTGAGCGACATCGACCGGGAGCGGACCGGCAATCTCTCCTCGGCGATCCGGGTTTTCGTGCTGCGCTACGTGCAGGGCGCGCAGGCGGCGAAGCAGGAACCGGGACGGCCCGCCGCCGCCGATGGCGGCGAGGGGGCGGCGCCCTGAAAGCAGGGCGCAGACGGCTTCCAACCCGCGGGATCATGTTCTAGACTTTTGCCCGATCGGGGGGCCTGGAACGAAAGACCATGGGCGACGTCGTCAACCTGAACCAGTTCCGCAAGCGTCGCGCGCGCGACGAGGCGGAACGGCGCGCGACGGAGAACCGCGCGCGGCACGGGCGTTCGAAAGCGGAGCGGCGCATCGCCACCACCGAGAAGGCGCGCGAGGACAAGGCGCTGGACGGACGGCGGATCTCGCCCGAGCCGCCTGACGAGACGCAGGACGACTGAACATGCGGCCGGCGCCCGCCGGCCAGGTGCCCGTTTCGTGACCGGCCTCCCCCGAAGGCGATGCGACCAATGCGAGGGAGGAACCGTGAGCGTCAAGGAAATGAAGGCATCCGACCTGTTCGTCCGCTGCCTGGAAGAGGAAGGCGTCGAATACATCTTCGGCCTCCCCGGCGAGGAGAATGCCGATCTCGTCATGTCGCTGCGCGGCAGCAGGATCAAATTCGTGCTCTGCCGCCATGAACAGGCGGCCGCCTTCATGGCCGATGTCTATGGCCGCCTCACCGGCAAGGCCGGAGTCTGCCTCGGCACGCTGGGCCCCGGCGCCACCAATCTCGTCACCGGCGTCGCCGACGCCAACATGGACCGCGCGCCGCTGGTGGCGCTGATCGGGCAGGCCGACACGAGGCGGCTGCACAAGGAAAGCCACCAGAACATGGACGCCATCGCCATGTACCGGCCGATCACCAAATGGGCGCAGACGATCACGCATCCGGGCAACATCCCGGAGGTGGTGCGCAAGGCCTTCAAGCTGGCGGAGGCCGAGAAGCCCGGCGCCACCGTGATCGAGCTGCCCGAGGACCTGGCCAAGCGCCCGGTCCCGGCTTCGCCGATGCCGGCGATGAAGACAAGGCGCCCGGCGGCCGACCACAAGGCGGTCCGCATGGCGGTCGACATCATCGCGAAGGCGAAGAACCCGATGATCCTCGCCGGCAACGGCGCGGTCAGGAAGCGCGCTTCCAAGCAGCTCCGCCGCCTCGCGCGCAAGACCGGCATTCCGGTCATCAACACCTTCATGGGCAAGGGCGCCGTGGCGCGCTCCGACCGGCACTGCCTGTTCACCATCGGCCTGCAGGCAAAGGATTACGCCAACCACGCCATCGACCGCGCCGACGTGGTGATCGCGGTCGGTTACGACCTGGTCGAATACAGTCCCGGCGCCTGGAACAAGACGCCGGAGAACAAGAAGATCGTGCATATCGACTTCTGGCCGGCGGAGGTGGATTCGGCCTATCCCGTCGCCGTCGATGTCGCCGGCGATGTCGCCGACGCGCTCTGGCAGATCAACGAGGAGATCAACCGCCGCTTCGCGCAGAAGGGCAAGCTGCCGCTCTTTCGCATCGGCAACTGGTCGAAGCTGCGCCAGAAAATCGAGGACGATTTCGCCATGGAGAAGGACGACCGCTCCTTCCCGATGAAGCCGCAGAAGATCCTCTACGACCTGCGCCAGGTGATGGGGCCGGAAGACATCCTCTTGTCCGATGTGGGCGCGCACAAGATGTGGGTCTCGCGCTACTGGCAGTGCGAGGAGCCCAATACCTGCATGATCTCCAACGGCTTCTGCTCCATGGGCTTCGCCCTGCCCGGCTCGATCGGCGCCAAGGCGGCCTATCCGGACCGGCGCGTGCTCTCGATCAACGGCGATGCCGGGTTCCTGATGAACGTGCAGGACCTGGAGACGGCGGCGCGCCTCGGCCAGAATATCGTCGCCATGGTCTGGTGCGACGGCGAATATGGCCTGATCAAGTGGAAGCAGCAGAACAACTTCGCCGGCCAGCATTCCGACCTGAAGTTCAACAACCCCGACTTCGAGCATCTGGCGAAGGCCTTCGGCATCTGGGGCAAGACGATCCGCAAGCCCGAGGAGCTGGTGCCCGCGCTCAAGCGCGCCTTCCAGCAGAAGGGCCCGGCCATCATCGCCGTGCCGGTCGATTACAGCGAGAATGTCAAGCTGACCAGGCGCCTCGGCGAGTTGCAGCTCACCATCTGAACCGCTCCCCCTCTCCCGCAACGTGGGCTTGAGCCGCAAAGCGGATCAAGTGGCGGGGGTGAGGGCAGCGGCGCGTCAGCGCTGCATCCGGCGCCAGCGCGCGACGTTGCGGTTATGCTGCTCGAGCGTCTCGGCGAAGCGGTGGCCGCCTTCGCCATCGGCGACGAAATAGAGATCGCGCGTTTCCTCGGGCTGCAAGGCCGCCTCGATCGAGGCGCGGCCCGGATTGGCGATCGGGTGCGCCGGCAAGCCGTCGATCTGGTAGGTGTTCCAGGCATGGACGCGGTTCAAGTCGCCGCGCGTGAGGTCGCGCCCGAGCGGCCCCTGGCCCGAGGTCAGGCCATAGATCACCGTCGGGTCCGATTGCAGCCGCATGCCGCGCTTCAGCCGGTTATGGAAGACGCCCGAGACCCGCGCCCGTTCGTCCGTCCGGCCGGTCTCCTTCTCGATGATCGAGGCAAGGATCAGCGCCTCCTCCGGCGATTTCAGGGGCAGGCCCGGCTTGCGCGCCGCCCAGGCCTCCGCCAGTGCCTGCTCCATCGCCCGGCGCATGCGGGACTGCAAGGCGGCGGCGCTGTCGCCATGACTGAAGAAATAGGTCTCCGGCAGCAGCGAGCCTTCCGGCGGCGCGCCCAGCGGCTCGTCGAGGACAAGCCCCTCGGTCGCGGCCAGCAGCTTCTGGATCTCGGCGACGGTGAGGCCCTCGGGCACGGTCAGCCGCCGCTGCACCCGCCTTCCCTCGGCCAGCAGGCGCATGGCCGCATGGGCGCTGATGGCGGCGGGAAAGCGGTACTCGCCGGCCTGGAGCTGGCGCTCCTGGCCATACCAGTAGACGCCGGCCGCGAACAGGCGCCGGTCGGCCACCACCCGCCCCTCTTCGAGGCGGCGCGCGATCTCGGCAAGGCCCGCGCCGCGCGGCAGGATCAGCGTGACGTCCCCGGCCGCGGGGCCGGGCGCATGGAAGGCATGGCGTGCCCAGAGGAAAGCCCCGCCGGCCGCGACGCCACAGGCCAGGATTAGAAGGCCGGCAAGCAGCAGGAGCGTGCGGCGGACCGACATGGCCCTCCGGCCCTTGTCAGGACGGCTTGACCACGATCAGCGACGCGTTCGTGCCGCCGAAGCCGAAGGAGTTGGACAGGGCCGCGCGCACCTTGCGCTCCTTGGCCTTGTGCGGCACCAGGTCGATGTCGCAGCCCTCCGACGGATTGTCGAGGTTGAGGGTCGGCGGCACCAGGTCGTTCTGCACCGCGAGGATGGAGAAGATCGCCTCCACCGCGCCGGCGGCGCCGAGCAGATGGCCGATCGCGGACTTGGTGGACGACATGGAGAGCCGGTAGGCGGCACCGCCGAAGAGGCGCTTCACCGCACCCAGCTCGATCTCGTCGCCGAGTGGCGTCGAGGTGCCATGCGCGTTGACATAATCGATATCGTCGGGGTTCATCCCGGCACGCTTCAGCGCCATCTGCATGGCCCGGAAGCCGCCATTGCCATCCTCGGCCGGGGCGGTGATGT
>JAHCJR010000123.1 GCA_026126165.1 Alphaproteobacteria bacterium | reverse complement strand
TAGGCGCCGGCGCCGCGATGGACGTAGACGTCGAAATCATAGCCGCTGCCGCAGGCATTGCGGCCGACAAGACCGGCCTCGTAGGCCTCGGCTATGGCCGCCTCGAGGATGTCGGCCTCGTTGTGGAACTCGCCGCGGATATAGATGTAGGCCGCCCGCGCGCGCATGGCGAAGCCGGCAAGCAGGCAGCCCTCCACCAGCTTGTGGGGATCGTGGCGCATCATGTCCCGGTCCTTGCAGGTGCCGGGCTCGCCCTCGTCGGCATTGACCACGAGATAGCTCGGCCTTCCGTCGGACTGCTTCGGCATGAAGGACCATTTCATCCCCGTCGGGAATCCGGCACCACCGCGCCCGCGCAGGCCGGAGGTCTTCATCTCGTTGATGATCCAGTCCTGGCCCTTGGCCATGATCTCGGCCGTGCCATCCCAGTCGCCACGCCGCCGGGCGGCCGGCAAGCGCCAATCCTCGAAGCCATAGAGGTTGGTGAAGATGCGGTCCTTGTCCTGCAGCATGCCGTGTATCCTCACTCGCCCGCGCCGGGCACGGCCTTGAGCGTCGTCGGCCCGCCCGCCGGCTCGGAACTCTTGCGTTCCGACTGCGGACCCGGCTTCGGCCGCTCGCCGCGCCGCAACGCCTCCAGCACCTTCACCGTGCTCTCGGGCGTCAGGTCCTCGAAATAATCATCGCCCACCTGCATCATCGGCGCGTTGACGCAGGCGCCGAGGCATTCGACCTCGAGCAGGGTGAACAGGCCATCGGCGCTGGTCTCGCCCGCATGGATGCCAAGATGCTTCTCGCAGACGGACATGATCTCGGACGAGCCGCGCAGCCAGCAGGGGGTCGTGGTGCAGACCTGCACCAGATGCCGCCCGACCGGGCGAAGGTTGTACATGGTGTAGAAGGACGCCACTTCCATGGCGCGGATATGGGGCATGCCGAGGAAGTCGGCGACGTAGCGGATTGCCGGCTCCGGCAGCCAGCCGCCATTCTGCCGCTGTGCCAGGTCGAGCAGCGGCATGACCGCGCTCTGCTGGCGTCCCTCCGGATAGCGCGCGACGATGGCGCGCGCCTTCGCTTCGTTCTCCGCCGTGAAGGCGAATGTGCCGCTGGCCGTCTCGCCGCTCATCTGTCGATCTCGCCGAATACGATGTCGTAGCTGCCGATGATCGCCACCGTATCCGCGAGCAGGTGGCCCTTCGACATGAAGTCGGTGCATTGCAGGTGCGCGAAGCCCGGCGCGCGGATCTTGCAACGGTAGGGTTTGTTGGTGCCGTCGGCGACCAGGTAGACGCCGAACTCGCCCTTCGGCGCCTCGACCGCCGAATAGGTCTCGCCCGCCGGCACGTGGTAGCCCTCGGTATAGAGCTTGAAGTGATGGATGAGTGCCTCCATCGAACGCTTCATCTCGCCGCGCGGCGGCGGCGTGACCTTGCGATCGTCGCAGGCGACCGGCCCCGGCGGCAGGCGCTCGAGGCACTGCTCCATGATGCGCAGCGACTGGCGCATCTCCTCGACCCGGCAAAGGTAGCGGTCGTAGCAATCGCCGTTCCGGCCTACCGGAATGTCGAAGTCATAGTCCTCGTAGCCGTCGTAGGGCTGCGCCTTGCGCAGGTCCCAGGGCAGGCCCGTGCCGCGGATCATCACGCCGGTGAAACCCCAGTCCATGGCGTCGTCCTGCGAGATGATGCCGATATCGACGTTGCGCTGCTTGAAGATGCGGTTGTCGGTCAGCAGCGTCTCCATGTCGTCGATGAAGCGCGGGAACTGGCCGCAGAAGGCGCGGATGTCCTCGACCAGTCCCTTCGGCATGTCCTGATGCACGCCGCCGGGGCGGAAATAGGCGGCATGCAGGCGCGCGCCGGAGACGCGCTCGTAGAACTCCATCAGCTTCTCGCGCTCCTCGAACCCCCAGAGCGAGGGCGTGATGGCGCCGACATCGATCGCCTGCGTGGTGATGTTGAGCAGGTGGTTGAGAATGCGGCCGATCTCGGCGAACAGCACCCGGATCGCGCGCCCGCGCGGCGGCACCTCGAGCCCCAGCAGCTTCTCCACCGCCAGCGCGAAGGCGTGTTCCTGGTTCATCGGCGCGACATAGTCGAGCCGGTCGAAATAGGGCACCGCCTGCAGGTAGGTCTTGTATTCGATCAGCTTCTCGGTGCCGCGATGCAGCAGGCCGATATGCGGGTCGCAGCGCTCCACGACCTCGCCATCCAGTTCCATGACGAGACGCAGCACGCCGTGTGCCGCCGGATGCTGCGGGCCGAAATTCATCAGATAGTTGGCGATCTGCACTTCCGCCATGGGCATCAGGCTCCCTTGGTCGCCTTCTCGTCGCCGGGCAGGATCTCGCGCGCGCCCTCCCAGGGGCTCATGAAATCGAAGCGGCGGAATTCCTGGGTCAGCGTCACCGGCTCATACACGACGCGCTTCTGCTCCTCGTCGTAGCGCAGTTCGACGAAACCGGTGAGCGGGAAATCCTTGCGCAGCGGGTGCCCCTCGAAACCATAGTCGGTGAGGATGCGGCGCAGGTCCGGATGATTGGCGAACAGGATGCCGAACAGGTCCCATGCCTCGCGTTCGTACCAGTTTGCGGTGGCGAAGACCGACACGACGGAGGGAACCGGCGTATCCTCGTCGGTCGCCACCTTCACGCGGACCCGCTGATTGTGCTTCATGCTGAGCAGGTTGTAGACCACCTCGAAGCGCGAGGCGCGTTCCGGATAATCGACGCCGCACAGGTCGACGAGCAGGCGGAACTGGCAGCTCGCATCGTCGCGCAGGAAAGTCATGGTGCGCACGATGCCCTCGCGACGCGCCTCGATCACGAGCTCCCCCAGCGCCACGCGCCAGGCCTGCACCTCGTCGGGGAGCGAGGCGGCGATATGCTCGCCAAGTTCCTTCAGCGCCTCATCCATCTCGGATATCCGGTCCTTGAATCAGTTCAGCGGGCGATGGTGCCGGTGCGGCGGATCTTGCGCTGGAGCTGCAGAATTCCGTAGACCAGCGCCTCCGCCGTCGGCGGGCAGCCCGGGACGTAGATGTCGACGGGGACGATCCGGTCGCAGCCACGCACGACGGAGTAGCTGTAGTGATAGTAGCCGCCGCCATTGGCGCAGGAGCCCATGGAGATCACGTAACGCGGCTCCGCCATCTGGTCGTAGACCTTGCGCAGCGCCGGCGCCATCTTGTTGGTCAGCGTGCCGGCCACGATCATCACGTCGGACTGGCGCGGGCTGGCGCGCGGCACGACGCCGAAACGGTCGAGGTCGTAGCGCGGCATGTAGGCGTGGATCATCTCGACGGCGCAGCAGGCGAGACCGAAGGTCATCGGCCAGAGCGAGCCGGTGCGCGCCCAGTTGACCAGCTTGTCCACCTGCGACACGATGAAACCCTTGTCCGCCAGCTCGTCGGCGAACTGCCTGAAATCAGGGCCGGCCACGGTCCCCGGCAGGGCGGGGCTCGCGACGGCTTCGCCCGTCACTCCCATTCCAGCGCTCCCTTCTTCCACTCGTAGACGAAGCCCACGGTGAGCACGCCGAGGAACACCACCATCGACCAGAAGCCGAACACGCCGATATCGCCGAGCGACACCGCCCAGGGGAAAAGGAAGGCGACTTCGAGGTCGAAGATGATGAAGAGAATGGCGACCAGGTAGAAGCGCACGTCGAACTGCTTGCGCGCGTCGCCAAAGGGCTCGAAACCGCACTCATAGGGGCTGAGCTTTTCGGCGTCGGGGTTCTGCCGGGCGACGATCAGCGATGCCAGCACGATGACGCCGGCCAGGCCGATCGCGACCCCCAGGAACATCAGGATCGGCAGGTACTCGCGCAGCAGCTCTTCCATGTTACTCCACCCCTCGTGGACTGGCGGACCCGCGCGCAAACGCGGCACGGGCGCGGGCAGCCCGAACCGCCGCGCGGCCCGTTTTTCGGCCCGTCACGGCGGCGTAATTCGCCGCTGGACTTAACGCCGAAAAGGGTAGTCCGGTCAAGGGAATTGGCAACGTGCGAGCCCATCGAACGGGCTGCCGCGCAGCCCTTTGCGTGCGCGCGAAAACCTTCGCCGGCGACCTGCGCAGGATGATCGCGCCAGGCCCGGCCAAAACCGGTTCGGCGCGAGGAAACCGTCGAAGAATGGAAGGGAGAAAGTGGCGGGAGTGACGGGGCTCGAACCCGCGGCCTCCGGCGTGACAGGCCGGCGCTCTAACCAACTGAGCTACACCCCCGCTCGGGGAGGCCATCGTTTAAGCGCTCGCCCGGAGACTGTCAAGCAACAAGGCCGCGTGAAAAGCCTTTGCCGGGCGAAGCACGCGAACATAGAATAACACCATTCTATGCGGCGACGGGAGGTTCTACATTATGAGAACGTATATAAAGCCGGCGGCGCTCGCCGCCAGTCTCGTCCTGTCGGCCAGCGGCGCGGCCGCCGATGCAATCAAGCCCGAAACCATGGCCCGCAACTGCTTCACCTGCCACGGCACCGGCGGTCACCCGGTCAATGGTCTCGCACCGCTCGCGGGGATCGACGCCAAGGCGATCGAGACCTCGATGATCGATTTCCGCAACGACCGTCGCCAGGCAACCATCATGAACCGCATCGCCAGGGGCCTGAGCGAAGCTGAAATCGCCGCGCTCGCGCAGTATCTGTCCACGCTGAAGTGAGAGGGAGGGAGGCACCCATGTCCAGAGAGACCCGCCGCAAGTTCCTGATCGGCGCCGGCGCTGCCCTCGGCACGCTCGCCTACGGCCGTTTCGCACCCGCCATTGCCCAGGGCGCGGCCGGACGGATCGTCGTCATCGGCGGCGGCTTCGGCGGCGCGACCGCCGCGAAATATGCCCGCCTGCTCAACCCGGCCCTCGATGTCACGCTCGTGGAGCGCGACCCGAGCTACGTCACCTGCCCGTTCTCCAACATGGTGCTGGGCGGCACCCGGACGCTGGCCGATATCACCCACGACCGCTCCGGCCTCGCGCGCAATCACGGCGTGAAGCTGGTGCAGGGCGAGGCCATCGGCATCGATGCCGGCAGCCGCCAGGTGCGCCTCGCCTCGGGCCAGACCCTGCCCTATGACCGGTTGCTGGTGGCGCCGGGCATCGATATCCGCTTCGGCGCGGTGGAAGGCTACGACGAGGCGGCGGCCGAACTCATGCCCCATGCCTGGAAGGCCGGGCCGCAGACGGCGCTGCTGCGCCGCCAGCTCGAGGCGATGGACGACGGCGGCACGGTCATCATCGCCGCGCCGGCCAATCCGTTCCGCTGCCCGCCCGGACCTTACGAGCGGGCCAGCATGATCGCCCACTACCTGAAGACCCACAAGCCGCGCTCCAAGGTGCTGATCCTCGATGCCAAGGAGAACTTTTCCAAGCAGGGCCTGTTCCAGGGTGGCTGGGAAGCGGTCTATCCGGGCATGATCGAGTGGGTCTCCGGCAGCGCCGGCGGCAAGGTGAGCCGGGTCGATGCGCGCAACCGCACGCTTGCGACCGAGTTCGGCGCGCAGAAGGGCGCGGTGGTCAACTTCATCCCGCCGCAGCAGGCCGGCCGCATCGCCATCGCCGCGGGCCTCGCCGACGACAAGGGCTGGTGCCCGGTCGATCCGGTGAGCTTCGAATCGAAGCAGGTGCCGGGCGTGCATGTCATCGGCGATGCGATCTATGCCGGCGCCATGCCGAAGTCGGGAACCGCGGCCAATTCGCAGGCGAAGATCGCCGCGGCCGCCATGGTCGGCCTGCTCGGCGGCAAGGCCGCCGACGCGCCGATGCTGGCCAATACCTGCTACAGCCTGGTCGGCCCCGATTACGGCATTTCCGTTACCGGCATCTATGTCGCCACCGCGGAGGGCATCAAGGAAGTGCCCAATTCCGGCGGGGTCAGCCCGGCCCGCGCCGCGGCGGCGATCCGCAAGCAGGAGGCCGTCTACACGGACGCCTGGTACAAGGGAATCGTCGCCGACAGCCTTGCGTAGGCCGGGCGGCGAATTCCAGTCGCGCATCGTCGCGGGATAGCCTCGTCCGACCACCCGGTCGCGAGGCTGTCCCGCATGAAGCTGCCCGCTCTTCTCGTTCTGTTTGTCTCCGCAACCCTTCTGATTGCCTGCAGCGCGCGCGACGACAAGTCACGCCTCGACCGTCAGGCGACGGTGCGCGCCCAGATGGAAGGCCGCAAGCTCGAACCGCCCGAGGGGATCTGGCGCTCGCTGCGCGGGGACTACGAGATTGCCTTCTACCGCAGCAAGGGCGAAAGCGAAACGCGCGGCCGCTATGTCGGCGTTCCGCTGCGCCTGCCGGCGCTGGGCGCGCCGATCGGCCGCGAGGCGATCTGGATCGATCCGGGCCCGCAGAAGAACGTGTTCATCGGCAACGCCGCCTTCGGTCTGGGGCGCAACACCGGCGTCAGCCTGATCTTCACCGCACCCCATCATTTCTGGTTTGCTTTCCAGGCTGTCGGCGTCCCGCACACGGTGAGCATGGTGCGGATCTGGCCGAAGCAGGCCCCCGCCGAGGCCGGCGCCGCCAGTTCCCGCGCCGGCAGCGGCAGCGGTTTCCTGGTCGCGAACGGTCTCGCCGCCACCAACGCCCATGTGGTGCAGGAATTCCCGGAGGTGAAGGTGACGATCGATGGACGCCGGCTGAAGGCCCAGGTCCTGCGCCGCGATCCGGCCAACGACCTCGCGCTCATCCGCGTCCGTGGCGAAGTGCCGCCCCATGCCTGCCTCGATCTCGCGCAGGGCTCGGAGATCGTCAGCGGCGAGCGGATCTATGCCCTTGGCTTCCCGCTCTCCGACGTGCTGAGTTCGCGCGAGGCCCGGATCACCGAGGGCCTGATCAATGCCGTCGATGGCGGCGACGACGATCCGACCACCTTCCAGATGAGCGCGCCGATCCAGCCCGGTAGCAGCGGCGGGCCGGTGGTCAACGCGGTCGGCGCGCTGGTCGGCATCTCGGTATCGGGCCTGAACGACAGGACCTTCCTGCGCGCGGGCGGCTTCGTGCCGCAGAACGTCAACTTCGCCGTCAAGCGCGCCTATCTCGAACTGTTGCTGAAAGGGGTCGACGCGCCGCCCTGCAGCCGCCTGCTGCGCCCCCTCGCCCGGCCGATGGAGCCAAGCGACCTGGTCCGCCGCCTCGCGCCGGCGGTGGTCCATATCGAGGCGGGACTGGAGTGAAACA
>JAHCJR010000122.1 GCA_026126165.1 Alphaproteobacteria bacterium | reverse complement strand
AAGTGGAAGGGGTGCCCTGGCGTTTCGTGGAAAAGGAGCGGATCGCCATGTCCGGGCAGGGGGCGGTGCCGGTGCTGGTCGATAGCGGGAAGGTGGTGCACGATTCCTGGAATATTGCCGAGTATCTGGAGCAGGCCTATCCGGACCGGCCCTCGCTTTTCGGTGGCGGCCATGGCCGCGAACTCAGCCGGTTCTACAACAATTGGGCCGCGTCCGTCCTCCTCCCCGGCCTGTTCCGGCTGATCGCGATCGACATCGTCCGGCATCTGCATGAGGGCGACCAGGAGTATTTCCGCAAGGCGCGGGAGGCCCGCTTCGGGCAGAGCCTCGAAGCGATGGCCGAGGGGCGCGAGGAAAAGGTGAAAGGGCTGCGCCAGTCGATACAGCCGATGCGCGCCACGCTCGAGGCGCAACCATATTTCGGCGGTGCCGCGCCGCTTTACGCCGATTACATCCTGTTCGGCGCATTCCAGTGGGCGCGCTGCATCAGCCCGTTCCGCCTGCTCGAGGAAAACGATCCCGTGCATGCCTGGCGCGGGCGGATGCTCTTGCTGTTCGGCGGGCTTGCCGGAAGCGCCAAGGGCTACCCGGTCTGAACTTCGCCCTGTATAGTTCGCCGCCGCAGTAGTTACCGATCTCCAATTTGGGAGCGAGCCCATGCAGACCCTGTTCGCCGGCGGCAACCTGTTCGACGGCATGCAGCAATCCCCCGCCGGGCTGGGCGTGCTGGTGGAAGGCGGCAAGGTGCGGCGCGTCGCGCCGCTTCCCGAATTCACGGGTTTCGCCGGCCCGCGTGTGGATACGTCCGGCTGCACCCTCATGCCGGGCCTGATCGACTGCCATGTCCATCTGACCATGGGCGGCGAGGCCGATCCGGCGACGGCGCAATCGAAGCTGTCGGCGCCCCAGATCGCGCTCAAGACGCTCGAACGGGCGCAGATCACCCTCAAAGGGGGCATCGTCGCGGTCCGCGATTGCGGCGGCAAGGACTACATCGAATTTTCCGTGCGCGATGCGATCCGGCGCGGCGAGTTCGAGGGGCCGCAGATCCGCGCCGCCGGGCGCATGATCTGCATGACCGGGGGCCATGGCAACCGCAACGGGCGGGTCGCCGACGGGGTGGACGAGGTGATCAAGGCCGTGCGCGAGCAGATCCATGCCGGCGCCGATCTGGTCAAGATCATGGCGACCGGCGGCGTGATGACGCCGGGCGTCGATCCGGAGGATGCGCATTACAGCCGCGAGGAGATCGGGGCCGGACTGGCCGAGGCGCGGCGTTTCCGGCGCCGGACGGCGAGCCACGCGCAGGGCGCGGAAGGAATTCTCAACGCGGTGCTGGGAGGCGTCAGCTCCATCGAGCACGGCATCTTCCTGAACGAGGAATGCCTGCGCGCCATGCTCGAGCGCGGGACTTTCCTCGTGCCGACCCTGGCAGCCGTCCTCAACATCATCCGCAACCGCGATCGCGGCATCCCGTCCTGGGCAGTGGAGAAATCGGAGCGCGTCTTCGAGCGTCACAAGCAGTCGTTCCTGACCTACTACCGGGCGGGCGGCAAGATCGCCATGGGCACGGACGCGGGCACCCCCTTCAACCTGCACGGCGAGAACGCCCTCGAGCTGCAATACATGGTCGATCTCGGCATGTCGCCGCTCGATGCGTTGCGCGCCGCAACCTCGCTGGCGGCCGAACTCTGCGACCTGCCGGGACAGGGGGCGATCCGGGAGGGCGCGGAGGCGGATTTCCTGGTGGTCGCCGGCGATCCGCTGGCCGATATCTCGCGTGCGGCGCGGCGCGAGCATCACCGTGGCGTCTTCCGCGCCGGCCGGCCGGCCCTCGGCCTTCCGGCAATGGCCGGCGCGCTGGGCCGGGTGGCGGCGCAGGCGGCCTTCTAGGCGGGATCCCTGTCGCGCGCGGCTTCGCGCCGGCTCTCGATGGCGGCCAGGATGGCGCGGCGCTGCCCTGCGCCGGCACGGGGCCAGGCCACGATCTCGGCGATCTCCCTGAAGCAGCCGACACAGTATTTTCCCCGGGCATCCAGGCGGCAGATGCCGATGCAGGGCGAGGGGATGTCGTCGATTGCGGGTCTTGTCATAGCAGGAATCTGCTAGATACACCGGGAAAGCGCCCCACGGCCAGGCATTTTGGCCGTTAGGCCTTGATGGCGCATGGGAAACCGCCTATCTAGCGGTGCGCCTAGGCGAACGCGGCGGGGGCCGCGAGACATAATCGAAACCGACACGGGGAGAGCCGGGTCAATCATGGCTGCAATGATCGAGATCCGTAACCTGGTCCGGCGCTTCGGGCCGTTCACCGCCGTCGACGACATCAGCTTCTCCGTCGGGCGGGGCGAGGTGCTGGGTTTTCTCGGCCCGAACGGCGCCGGCAAATCGACCACCATGAAGATGATCACCGGCTTCCTGACGCCTTCCTCCGGTTCGGTCAGCATCTGTGGCGCGGACATGGAGGCGGAGCCGCTCAAGGCCAAATCGCTGATCGGCTATCTCCCGGAAGGCGCGCCCGCCTATCCGGACATGACGCCATCTGCCTTTCTCGATTTCGTGGCCGAGGTGCGCGGCCTCGACCGGGCGACCAAGGCGCGGCGCATCGGCGAGATCGTCGGGCGCATCCAGCTCGAAGCGGTGCTGCATCAGCCCATCGACACGCTGTCCAAAGGTTTCAAGCGGCGCGTCGGCCTGGCGCAGGCGCTGTTGCACGACCCGCCGATCCTGGTGCTGGACGAGCCGACCGACGGCCTCGACCCCAACCAGAAGCATGAAGTGCGCAAGCTCATTCGCGACATGGCAAGCGACAAGGCCATCATCATCTCGACCCATATCCTTGAGGAAGTCGAGGCGGTCTGCACGCGCGCGGTCATCATCGCCGGCGGCAGGCTGCTGGCGGAAGGGCTGCCCGAGAGCGGGGGCTGGCGCTTCGGCGAGCGTTTCGCGCCCACAGGGCGACTGGACGAGACGTTCCGCGCCATCACCACCGGCAGGGAGGCTGCGTGATGCAGGGACTGTCGCATGTTCTGCGCCGCGAACTGGCCGGCTACTTCGCCACGCCGGTCGCCTATGTCTTCATCGTTATCTTCCTGTTCCTTGCCGGCATCTTCACCTTCTATCTCGGCAATTTCTTCGAGCGCGGGCAGGCCGATCTCAAGCCCTTCTTCCTGTTCCATCCCTGGCTCTATCTGTTCCTCATCCCGGCCATCACCATGCGGCTCTGGGCGGAAGAGCGTAAGTCGGGAACGATCGAGCTGCTCATGACGCTTCCGGTCGGCCTCGGCGCGGTGGTGATCGGCAAGTTCCTTGCCGCCTGGGCTTTCACTGCGATCGCCCTTGCCCTTACCTTCCCGATCTGGCTCACCGTCACTTACCTCGGCCAGCCGGACCACGGCGTCATCCTCGCGGGCTACATCGGCAGCCTGCTCATGGCCGGCGGCTATCTCGCGATCGGAAGCTGCCTGTCGGCAATCACTTCGAACCAGGTGATCGCCTTCGTGGTCAGCGTCCTTGTCTGCTTCGTATTCACCGTGGCCGGGGCGCCGATGGTGCTAGATTTCTTTGCCGGCTGGGCGCCGGCCTTCATGGTGGAACTGGTCGGTTCCTTCAGTTTCCTGCGGCATTTCAACGCGATCATAGATGGCGTCATCGATCTGCGGGACGTGGTGTTCTTCACCTCGCTGATCCTGCTTTTCCTGTTTGCCAATGCCATCGCCGTCGAAGTGAAGAAGGCGGGATGAGGTCCTGACAATGAACAAGAAGCTGCTTTCCGCCTCCGCCCTCGTCCTGGCGGTCGTCCTGTTCCTCGCCGTCAACCTGGCGGGCAACACGCTGCTGCGCGGCGCCCGGCTCGACCTGACCGAGAACCGGCTCTATACGCTCTCGGATGGCTCGAAGAACGTGCTGGCCTCCATTGCCGAGCCGATCACGCTGCGATTTTTCTATTCGGAGAAACTCTCCAACCAGCTGCCGCAGCTCAAGCCCTATGGCAGCCGCGTGCGCGAACTGCTCGAGGAGTATGCCAGCCGTTCGCGGGGCAAGATCCGGCTCGAGATCATCGATCCCGAACCGTTCTCGGAGGCCGAGGACCGCGCGGCCCAGGCCGGCATCCAGGGCGTGCCGCTCGACCAGTCTTCCGGCCGGCTCTTCTATTTCGGCCTGCAAGGCACCGGCTCCACCGACCAGACGGCGGTCATTCCCTTCTTCCAGCAGGAGCGCGAGCAGTTTCTCGAGTATGAACTGACCAAGCTCGTCCATTCCCTGAACGATCCGAAGAAGCCGGTCCTCGCCATACTGGGCGACCTGCCGCTGGAGTATGGGCCCGGCGGCGTGATGGCGGCGATGCGCGGACAGGCGCAGCCCTATTTCATCTACAACCAGCTCAAAGAGCGTTTCGATGTCCGCGTGCTCAAGCCGGACGTGGACCGGATCGGCGAGGATGTCGGCGTGCTCATGGTGGCGCATCCGAAATCGATCGGCGCGCAGACCAGGTACGCAATCGACCAGTTCGTGCTGCGCGGCGGCCGCGCCATCGTTTTCGTCGATCCGCACAACGAGACCCTTGCCCAGCAGCCCGGGCCGATGGGCATGCCCAATATCGGCGAGCCGCAGGCGTCGAACCTCAAGGAACTCTTCGAGGCCTGGGGCGTGGAATTCGACGACACGAAGTTCGTCGCCGATGCCGGGATGGCGATTCGCGTCGCCACCGGGGAAGGCCAGCGCCGGCAGGCGGTGGATTACGTCGCCTGGCTCTCCGCCAACGAGGAGGCGCGCAACCAGGACGACGTGGTCACCGGCGAGATCGGCAACCTGAACCTCGCTTCGGCCGGCGCCTTCCGCGCCCGAGAGGGCGCGGGCACGACGCTTACCCCCCTGGTGCGCTCCAGCGCCCGCGCCGAACTGATGCCCGTCGACAAGATCCGCTTCAGCCCGCGGCCGGAGGTGCTTCTGGCGGAGATCAAGCCGACCGGCGAGCGCTACATCCTTGCCGCGCGGCTGTCCGGCCCGGTCAGGACGGCCTTCCCCGACGGGCCGCCGCCACCGCCTGCCAAGGAAGGCGAGGGCAAGGATGGCGAGGGAGCTGGCCAGGCGGCGGCCAAGGACGAGGCGGAGAAGCCCGCACCCTTGCCGGCGCACCTTGCTGAGTCGAAGGGTCCGGTCAACCTCATCCTGGTCGGCGACTCAGATATGCTGGAGGACCGTTTCTGGGTCCGCGTCCAGGACTTCTTCGGCCAGCGCATCGGCACGCCCATCGCATCCAACGCCGATTTCCTCATCAACGGGGTGGACAACCTGTCCGGCTCCGACGACCTGATCTCGCTGCGCAGCCGCGGCCGTTCCGTCCGCCCCTTCGAGGTGGTGAACGAACTGCGCCGCGAGGCGGGCCAGCAGTTCCTCGCGCAGGAGCAGGCGCTGCAGCGCAAGCTCGAGGAGACGGAGAAGCAGATCGCCGAGTTGCAGAGCAAGGCGAAGGGAAGCGGCTCCTCCGCCCTGCTCTCGGCCGAGGAGCGCGCGGCGATCGAAGGCTTCCGCGAGGAGATGGTGCGCACGCGCCGCGAGCTGCGCGACGTGCAGCTCCAGCTCAACCAGGGCATCGAGCGGCTGGCCTTCGCCACCAAGTTCGTCAATATCGGACTGGTGCCGATCCTGGTGATGGCGGTCGCCGCCGCGCTGGCGGCGATCCGCTACCAGCGGCGCAAGCGCCTCGCTGTTCGGCACTGACCCGGGTATCGGGAGGCACACCATGCGTCAGAGAACCCTGCTTGCCCTGCTTGCCGTGACCATCGCTGTCGGCGTCGTTGCCGGCTATTCCGCATGGGAACGCCAGTCGCGCGTCAGCACCGAACTGCACGCCGGCGATCTGATTTTTCCCGGACTGATCCAGCGCGTGAACGAGGTGCGCGAGATCACCATCGGCGACGCCAAGCGCGGCTTCACCATTGCCGAGGAGGAGGGCGATCGCTGGGTGGTGCGCGAGAAGGGGGGCTATCCGGCGCAGCCCGACCTGGTCAAGAAAGCGGTGGTGGCGCTGGCCGACCTGCGCAGTCTCGAGCCGCGCACCAGCAATCCCGATCTCTATGAGCGGATCGGCGTGAACGAGATCGACCGGCCCGGCTCGGAGGCGATCCGCGTCACGCTCAAGGACGAGAAAGGCGGCGAACTCGCCGCGCTGCTGATCGGCAAAGTGCGCCAGGCCGATACCGGGGTGCGCCCGGCCCAGCTCTATGTCCGCCGGCCGGAGCAGGCGCAGTCCTGGCTTGCCGAGGGCCGCCTCGACATCAAGGCCGATCCGGTGGCCTGGCTGGTCCGCGAGATGCTGCGCGTGCCGCGCGAGCGCATCATGCGCTTCGAGATCGAGCATCCGGACGGCAGCCGCGTCGGGGTGAGCCGCGCCGACGGCAAGTCGGAAGACTATACGTTCACCGGCCTGCCCGCCGAGGGCAAGCCGAAGGTCACCAACGCCAATGGCATGATGGCGGGCCTGGAACTGCTGATCTTCGAGGACGTGGCGAAGGAGAACGGCATCGCGCTCGATAACGTGCGAAAGGCGACAATCCGCACCTTCGACGGGCTGGTGGTCACGGTGCGCTGCGGCACGCGGGAAGGCAAGCCATGGGCGAGCTTCGCCGCCGCCTTCGACGCGGCGCGCGCGGACGAGGCCAATGTCCGGGAGGGCAACGACAAGGGCCTTCTCACCCGCGCCGAGGTCGAGAAGGAGGTCGCGGAGATCAACGCCCGCGTGGCGGGCTGGCTCTACCAGATCCCGGACTACCGGGCGGAGAACTTCATCCGCACTGCCGAGGACATGGTGATGAAGGACGCGAGCTGAGGGAGCGGGCCTCTCCTGTCCGAGACCACCCCTTGACGGGCGCGACCGGGATTTTCACATAAGGGGCCTTGGACAGTCCCACCAGACAGCGGAACGGCCTTCCATGACCGAGCAGACCCACGCGTTCCAGGCGGAAGTCTCGCGGCTTCTCCATATCGTCGTCCATTCCCTCTACAGCGAGAAGGAAATCTTCCTTCGAGAACTGATCTCCAATGCCTCCGACGCATGCGACCGGCTGCGCTACCTGGCGCTGACGAGGCCCGAACTGCTGGATGGCGGCGGCGAGTTGCTCGTCGCGCTCGAGGCGGACAAGGAGCAGGGGACGCTCGTCATCGCCGACAACGGCATCGGCATGAACCGCGAGGAACTGGCGGAGAATCTCGGCACCATCGCCCGTTCCGGCACGGCGGCGTTTCTCCAGCAGCTTTCCGGCGATGCCGCCCGGGACATGAGCCTGATCGGCCAGTTCGGCGTCGGCTTCTATTCGGCGGTCATGGTGGCGTCCCGGGTCGATGTCT
>JAHCJR010000121.1 GCA_026126165.1 Alphaproteobacteria bacterium | reverse complement strand
GCGCGACTTCGGGCAGCAGCGCCGCGACCGCCTCGGCATGGGCCTGCCGCCCCTTCGCGGTCAGCAGGTGGATGCGCAGACGGCGATCCTCCGGCGACTGCCGGACTTCGAGGAAGCCCTTGCGCACCAGCCGCTGCAACACCTTGGTGACGCCGGCCTGCTGCGCCTGGAAGGCGCGCGCCACCTCCATCACCGTGCGTCCGCGCGCGGGCTCGTGGCTGAAATGATTGAGCATGATGAACTGTGCCAGCGGCAGGTCGGCGCCGGCGAGCACGCGGTTCGCCACGTTGGTGGCGAGCTGGTCGATGATGCCGACATAGTTGACGATCTGGAAGCGCCGGTCGCCCGGCCGCGGCTGGTTCATGCCGTGGATTATATCACCAGACTTTCCACGGGACGACGCGGCGCGGGATCGGGGCGGGGCGCATGGCCCAGACGCACCAGCATCTGCGCCCGCGCCGGCGGGGCCAGGCCAAGTTCCTCGTGCAGCGCGCGGTAGTGCGGCGCCATTTCGGGATACTCCTGCAGCGCCTGGCTGACCGGATGGATGGCGATGCCCTCCCTCGCGGCCGCCAGATCGAGGCGCGCATAGGCTATCCCGGCGGCGAGCTGGTCGGTCCGGCGATCCGCCTCGCTGGTGAGCCAGGCGAATGTCGCCGTGCCATCGAACATCTTCATGTAGCGCTCGACCCCCGCCTGGAAGGCGGAACCCTCCGGATCGGCGAGCGCGGCGCGCGAAACCAGCCCGAGCCGGCTGCCCCACCAGATCATCGGTCCGTGCAGGCTGATGCCGTCGCGATGGGCGGCGATCTCGGCCGCGCCAAGGCGCATCAGCGCCACGCTTTCCCCGTGTGCTGCCGGCGTGCGCGCCTCGGTGAACCAGGCGGCGCGCACGATCGCCCGAAGCCGCGTGACCCGATCGGGTGTGCTGGTGGCGGCAAAGCCGATGCCCGATACCGCGGCGGCTTCGGCGAGCCGCGCCAGCGCGGGTTCCGCCACGGGGCGTTCCGGATCGAACGGGACCTTGGCGCTGCGCCTCAAGGTCACGGAATCGAAAAGCGGCTCGCGCTGTGCCGGGGCCGGGGTGAGATATACATGTGCGACAGGGCGGCCATCCAGACGATCGGGTGGGAACGGGCCCTCGGGAAACGGCGCGATACGAGCCTCGAATCCCTCGGCCCGCGCGGCCAGCCGCAGCAGCTCCAGGAACGTGCCCTGCCCGATCAGGATCTGGCGCCCGAGCGGGTCCGTCGCCGGCAGCAGGCGATCCCGGTCGCAATAGAGGGTGACCCGCCCCGGATCGGCGAGATCCACCAGCCAGGGCTGGCGGTTATGCGGATTGGGCGCGAGCAGAGCCCAGGCCAGCATGCGCAGGCGCGGGTCCCGAAGGTCGGGCGCCGGGCCCTGCCAGGGGGCGAGTGCTTCCGCCGGCATGGCATCGCAGCCGCCGAGCGAACCGGCCAGCCCAAAAGCAAGTGTGCCGCCACCCAGCAGCCTGATGAATCCACGCCGGTCCTGCATCGCTATCTCCATTCCATGGCATGTATTAGAAGATGCCATGGAATATATCTTTTGGCAAGCGGGATGTGCGGGACCGGACCTATGGTCCCGCCGAAGGCGGGTCTCGCCGGTCGAGACGGCGATAGACGAGGCCGACCGCCACCAGCCCCAGACCCAGACCAAGGAAGGAGGCGGCGCGCCAGAGACCTTCGAGTTCCGAGAGGTCGTAGAGAAAGACCTTGCAGACCACCAGCGCCACCAGGCCGAGACCGGCAAGCCGCAGCGGCTTTTCCCGCCGCAGGATGCCGAGTGCAAGGATCGCTGCGGCGAACAGGCCCCAGGCCAGCGAATAGGCATAGATTTCTGCGAGGCCGGTCTTGCCGGCATCCAGATAGGTCCCGTGAAAGGCACGGCGGACCTCGAGGCTGACATAAAGCAGGGTCAGCGCCAGCATGGCGACGAAACCCGCTACCGGCAGCCTCCGGGCGCCGCGCGCCGCGGCGGCGCGCGCCAGCAATCCGAGCAGCAGCCCGGGCACGAGATAGGCGAGCGAGAGGGTATTGACGAGCGGCCATTCGCCCACCGCCTCGTCGGAGAAGAGCGGAAGGTCGGAGAGCAGGTGGACGAAAAAGATGCTGAAACTGGCGATGGCGACGAGGCAACGCACGCTCCATCGCGCCAGCCGATCCTCCGGCGTTCGCGTCGCGTAAAGAGCGAAGGCCAGCCCCAGCCAGACCATGGTGTGCAGCGACGCTTCAAGCAGGTTGAAGCTGCCCGACAGGTAATCGCCCGCCGTGCCGCCGACGAGGTCGCGGATCTTCAGGCTGAGGAATAGGCCGACATGCAGCCAGGCGCCGATGCCGATGAAATCCGAGGCACCGTCGCGCCCCTGCCGTTCCAGCAGCCGTGCCGCGGCGTAGAAGCAGAGTGCCGGCAGCGCATACTGATAGCCCGCATAGCCGAGCAGGGGCAGGCCGCCCGGTGCCAGCGGGTCGATCAGGGCGAGCCAGCCGATGAGGGCGAGCGCCAGGCCGGCGGCAACGCGGCGCAGCGCGGGCAACTCGATGCGCTGGCCGAGCCAGGCGATGGCCGGCAGCAGCATGGCGAGCGCGACGCGCCAGGCCTCGAAGCCCAGCACGAAGAGCGCGACCAGACCGAGAGCATAGAAGCTGCCCAGCCAGAAGATCGCCAGCGCGGCGCTACCGCCCGGCATTTGCCGATAGGCGGCGATCCGTTGCGCGGCGCCGGCGAGCAGCGCGGAAAGGGCGAGGGCCGCCAAGCTCCAGACCAGGGCATTGGCCAGCCAGGCGAGGGAGTGAAAGGCAAGCTGGAGCGGCCCTAGCGTACCGGCAGCGGCGAGGAAGGCCCAGACCGGCGGCCGCCGCGCGCCCCACAGGACGGCGAACCCGCCGGCGCCCGAGAACAGCGCAAGCAGACCCGCGCTGAGCAGGAAGCGGAGATCGTCGGCCCGTTCCCGCGGCCCGGGCTCGATCGGCGAGGCCAGGCTGTCCGGCGGTGTCTGCCCGAAGGGCAGCAATTCCATCTGCTTCCAGACATAGAAGCTGGCGAGGACGACGGCGAGGCTGGCAAAGACCAGAAGGTCGAGTTCCGGCTCGCGCCGGGCCAGGAAGACGGCGAGCAGGGCGACCAGCAGGAGGCCGGCAATCGACGGCGTGGCGAAATCGTTCCAGCTCGTCCCCAGTCCGGCGAGCAGCAGGATGGCGAGCCCGGCGGCGATCGTCATGCGGTCCGGCGGTGAAAGACGCCATGGCCGGAACGGGGTGTCGGGCCGGTCTTCCGGGCGCGGGCGCCAGCGCACATGGCCGAAGAGGCCGAGCAGGGCCGGCAGGTAGAGCGACACTTCCAGCGCGCCCTTGGGATTGTAGGAGAATGCGAACCAGAGCAGTGGCCACGCACAGGCTCCGGCCAGTGCCGCCCAGCCGAGCCACCAGGCAGCGCTCGCCCGGACGGTCCAGAGCGCGCCGGCGCTGAGCAGCAGCAGATAGGAGAAGAGCGCCAGTGCGTTCCCCTCCTGGGTCGAGACCAGTGCCGGCGTGAGATAGCCACCGACGATGCCGAGAAGGGCGACGAAGGGCCCGAACAGCAGCGCGGCGGCGAAGGCGAGCGCAGAGACCACCGCAAGTCCGAGGAAGGCGACAGGCGGTCCGATCAGGTCGTAGAGCGCATAGGCCGAATAGACGGCGGCATAGGCGGTGAAGATGCCGCCCGCGGCAAGCGCCTGGGGCACATAGTCCCGGCCCGGTGCCGGGCTCCACCGCAAGCCCCGCCGTCGGGTCCATTCCGCGCCGGCGAGCAGCGCCAGGGCGAGCACCAGCCCGAGGCCGACGCGGGCCGCCGGACCGAGCAGGCCTTCCTCGATCGAATAGCGGACGAGGAACAGCCCGGCCAGCGCCAGCGCACCGCCGCCGATCCAGACGAAGAGATGGCGCGCCAGCGTCCCTTCAAGATCCCGCCGGCTCCGGGGCGGCATGCCTGATGGGGGCGTGGCGGCCGCGGCCGGTTCCGTCGGTGCTTCGCCCACCGCTTCCGCCGCCGCTTCCGTCTCCGGTTCGGCTGGCGCGTCTGCCATCGGTCCGGCCGCCGCTTCCGCCGCCGGGGCCGCCGGCGTGGATACGGGCCGCGCCGCCAGCGCCGCCACCTGGCGCTCGAGCCGGCGCAGGCGCAGGCCGAGCATGAAGGTGTAGACCGGCATCACCAGATAGGCGAGGCCCAGCACCGAGAAGATCACGACCAGGAGGTCCATTCGCCGACGGTCCGCGATGGTTGCGCGCGCCAGAACTTTGCGCGATTCGCGCGCGGACCGATAATCAATTCCTGGCGTGCGGCGGGCCGGGAAGGGGAAATCATGCCTTGCATCGCCGCCGCCGCTATGACGCAATACGGCCCCTTCCGACGACCCGTCCCGGAGTTGCCATGTCCGCAGCAGACCCCATCCGCCGCGCCCTGATTTCCGTTTCCGACAAGACGGGACTGGTCGAACTGGGCCGCTTCCTTGCCGGACGCGGCGTGGAGATCCTCTCCACCGGCGGTTCGGCAAGGGCGCTCGCCGAGGCGGGGATCGCGGTCCGGGAGGTGGCGGAGCATACCGGCTTTCCGGAGATGCTCGACGGGCGGGTCAAGACGCTGCATCCCAAGATTCATGGCGGCCTGCTCGGCCGGCGCGACCTCGCTTCGCACCGCGATGCGATGGAAGCGCACGGCATCGGCGCCATCGACCTGCTGGTGGTCAATCTCTATCCCTTCGAGGCGACCATCGCCCGGGGCGCCGGTATCGAGGAATGCATCGAGAATATTGATATCGGCGGCCCGGCCATGATCCGATCCGCCGCGAAGAACCACGCCGCCGTGACGGTAATCGTCGACCCCGCCGATTACGAGGCGCTGCGTCGGGAGATGCAGGAACACGAGGGTGCCACCGGCGCCGATTTCCGCCGCCGCATGGCGGCCCGCGCCTTCGCGCGCACCGCCGCCTACGACGCCGCCATTTCCGGCTGGTTCGCATCGGTGCTGGGCGATGCGCTGCCCGAGCGGCTGGTCGTCGCCGGGGAGCGCGCGGCCAGTCTCGTCTATGGCGAGAACCCGCACCAGCAGGCGGCGCTCTATGCCGGCGGCACGCCGCGCCGGGGCCTGGTTGGCGCCCGGGTCGTGCAGGGCAAGGCGCTCTCCTACAACAACATCAACGACACCGACGCGGCGCTCGAGCTGGTGGCGGAGTTCGATCCGCAGGCGAGCGCCGCCTGTGCCATCATCAAGCACGCCAATCCCTGCGGCGTGGCGCTCGCCGGCAGCCTGGCCGAGGCCTATCGCGCGGCGCTCGCCTGCGATCCGGTGAGTGCCTTCGGCGGGATCGTCGCCTTCAATCGCCGGCTCGATGCGGAAGCGGCGGCCGAGGTAGTCCGGATCTTCACCGAGGTGATCGTCGCGCCGGACGCGGAACCGGCGGCGCTCGAGCTGCTCGCGGCCAAGCGCAACCTGCGCGTCCTGCTGACCGGCGGCCTTCCCGACCCGGCGGCGCCGGGCCTGGTCCTGCGCAGCATCGCCGGCGGTTTCCTGGCGCAGGAACGCGACAACGGCCGCATCGACCCGGCCGGGCTCCGCACCGTGACGGAAAGGACGCCGGATGCGCGCGAACTCGCCGACATGATCTTTGCCTTCCGGGTGGCCAAGCATGTCAAGTCGAACGCCATCGTCTATGCGCGCGAGGCTGCCACGGTCGGCATCGGCGCCGGGCAGATGAGCCGCGTCGACTCGGCGCGCATCGCCGCGATCAAGGCCGGGGATGCCGCGCGCGCGGCGGGCGGCGGCGAGCCGCGCACCCGTGGCTCCGTCGTCGCTTCCGACGCTTTCTTTCCCTTCGCCGACGGCCTGCTGGCGGCGGTCGAGGCCGGTGCCACGGCGGTCATCCAGCCCGGCGGCTCGATCCGCGACCAGGAGGTGATCGAGGCGGCGAATCGCGCCGGCATCGCCATGGTCTTCACCGGCATGCGCCACTTCCGCCATTGAGGCAGCGAGCAATGGCCTCGACCATGCTGCGACGAATCTGGCTTGCCGCCATCGTTCTCCTGCTTGCCTCATGCGCCGAGCCATCGGCGGGCGAGCTGCGGCAGGGTATCGTCGGCAATGCGGAAATCTGGCGTCCCGCCGGAAAGGGACCGCACGCGGCGGTGATCGTGCTGCATGGCTGCGGCGGGCGTTACCCGCACGAGGCGGACTGGGCGGCGGCACTGGCCGAAGGCGGCTATCTCGCCTATGTTCCCGACAGCTTCGCCGCGCGCGGCTGGAGCCGCACGCGCGGCCGGCGCACCACCTGCAACGGCATCGGCCTGTGGGGACGCGAGCGCGCCGTCGATGTCCTGCATGCCCTGGATGCTCTGCGGCGGATGCCGGAGGTCGATGGCGCGCGCATCGCCGTGCTCGGCTTCTCCCATGGCGGCTGGACCGCGTTCGATCTGCTGGCGCTGGGTCAGAATGGCGGCTGGGACAACTGGCCGGCGGATGGCGCGACACGGCTGGCCGCGCTGCGCGCGGCGATCGGCGTCTATCCCTATTGCGGCTTTGCCGCCCGCGCGGCGGAGGATTCCTGGACCAGCCCGGTCCCGATGCTGATCCTGCAGGCGGAGAGCGACCGGACCGTATCCAATGCGGAATGCCAGGCGATGGCCGAGCGCCAGCGCGGCCGCGGGGTCGATGTACGCCTGCATGCCTATGCGGGCCTCGGTCACGGCTTCGATTTCGACCCGGCCCGCAACGATGGCTACAGCCGCAACTTCGATGCGGCGGCGACGCGCGATGCGATGCGGCGGGTCATCGATTTTCTCGACGAGACGATGCGGAAATAGGGGGCGTGCGATGCAGATGAGAGATGAGGAGCTGGCGGAGAAGCTGCGCGCGCGCCGCCAGCCCTGCATTGCCACCTATGGCGGCTGGGTGGAGGAGATCGATCAGGCGCGGGGGCGGGCGGTCATGAGCTTCGTCATGAAGCCGGAATTTTGCCATTCAGTGGATATCGTGCAGGGCGGCTTCATCACCGGCATGGTGGATGCCGCGATGAGCCATGCGCTGATCGCGCGCATTGGTCTCGGCATCGCCATTCCTACGCTCGAGATCAAGGTAAGTTTTCTCGAACCCGGCCATCCGGGACGCTTCCTCGCCGTGGGGGAGGTGGTGCGCCTGGGCGGTGCCGTCGCCTTCATGGAAGGGACCCTGCACGACGAGAAGGAACGCCTGGTCGCGCGCGCCAGCGCCACCGCGCGCATCATCCGGCAGAGAAAGGCTTGAATGACCGCGGTCGAGAATCGCGCGACGGGCGCCACCCTCACCCAACCCTCTCCCACGAAGT
>JAHCJR010000120.1 GCA_026126165.1 Alphaproteobacteria bacterium | reverse complement strand
AAACCGCGCGCCGCCGCATCGCCCGCCGCTCCGCTCACCTCATGCAGCAGACCCGCGCCCAGGCCGCCATCCGGCAATGCCGCGTCGAGCGAGGCGATACCAAGCGACAGGACCTGCGGGCGCGTGGCGGCAGGGCCAGCCTCGATCGCCCGGACACGGTTTCGCAGATTTGCGATATCCGATTTTCTACAATCTGTTACGTCTGATATCTGCGACACGATATGAGCGAAATGGCTGATTATGTTCACTTAATGTTCTAGTTTTTTCACGCCTGCAAGTCAAGGCGGCGCCGGATTGACAGGAAGCGTCGGCCCATGCGCCACTTGCGCCGTGCAGCTTCAGGGGAGACGCGCGTGAGCGAAGTCAGGGAAAGCGCTGTCGGCAGCGCGGAAATCGACGCCTTCGCGCGCGATGGCGCGATCATCCTGCGCGGCGTCATCGGCCCCGACTGGCTGGGCCGCCTTGCCGCCGCCATCGAACGGGACATCGTCCGCCCCGGACCGTTCCACCATGGCTACAGCGCGCCGGAAGGCGGCCGCTTCCATGGCAACATGCGCCTCTGGGAGAGCGATCCCGACTTCCGCGATTACTGCCTCCACTCCCCGCTGCCGGCGCTGGCGGCCCGACTGCTCCGCACCGACAAGGTCAATCTCTTCTACGACCAGCTCTTCGTGAAGGAACCCGGCACCAGCCAGCCGACCCGCTGGCATAACGACCAGCCTTACTGGCCGGTCAGGGGCTGGCCGGTCATGTCCTTCTGGCTCGCCCTCGACCCGGTGACGAAGGAAAGCGGCGCGGTGGAGTTCGTGCGCGGATCGCATCGCTGGAACCGCTGGTTCCAGGCCGAACCCTTCGCTCCAGGCGGCAACATCTACGAGCGCAATCCCGAGTATGAGCCGATGCCCGATCTGGAGGCCGAGCGGGCGCGCCTCGACATCGTTTCCTGGGACATGGCGCCGGGCGACGTCCTCGCCTTCCATGCGCTGTGCGTGCACGGCGCCGGCGGCAACCTGACCGGCGACCGCCGCCGGCGCGGTTATACGGTGCGCTATTGCGGGCGCGATGCCGTCTACTATGCCGGCCCCGGCTCCCATCCGGGCCTGCGCAACCCCCGTCTCAAGGACGGCGAACCGCTGGATAGCGAGCAGTATCCCGTGGTCTGGCGCGCCGCCTGAAGGAACCGGAAACCGACACGGAAAGACCCATGCCACGCGCCATATGGAACGGAAAGGTGATCGCCGAAAGTGCCCGCTTCGAGCTGGTGGAAGGGAATGTCTATTTTCCGCCGGATACCATCCGCCAGGAGTATTTCCGCTCGAGCCCCACCCACACCGTCTGCCCATGGAAGGGCACGGCGAGCTACTACACCCTGATCGTGGACGGCAAGGAGAACCCGGATGCCGCCTGGTTCTATCCTGAGCCGAAGCAAGCCGCGGCCAACATCCGCGATCACGTCGCCTTCTGGCGCGGCGTCAGCGTCGAGAGATAGCACCGGCGCCGCGTGGTCGGCAGTTCGGCGCGACCTGGAAATCGGAACTGTACGAGAGACAATCGTTTCGCGGGCAGGAAACGAAGTAGCCGCTTACCGGGCAACAGACCGGCACGAATCCAGCGGCCATCGGCATGACACCGGAGGCACAGGCAGGATTGAAAAAGCTGGTCGTGCGTTGCCAGTCCCCCATGTCTGAAATGAGCTTGTTGTCATATCCTTCCTGGGAAATACCATAAGTGCTATGCGCTGCCTCGCGCAGGCGAGCGATGCCCGGGCGAGGCGCCGACGGAGCCCGCTCCGGGAGTTCAAGGAGATCACCAGGGATCTCTAGAGGATCCGGGTAACCCCGACACCCAAGGATTCGGCAATGCCTGGTTTCATCTATCTCCATGTAGGGATCGCCGCGGCACTGGGATCGGCCGTGCTGTTTGGCGTCAGCACTCCGTTTGCCAAAGAGTTACTGGGCGACATCTCGCCATGGCTGATGGCAGGACTCCTCTATCTCGGCGTCGGACTCGGTCTCGGAACCCTGAAACGGGTCCGAACGATCCGGCACGATGTACCAAGGGAAGCCCCTCTGCGTCGCGCGGACTTTGGCTGGCTGGCAGCCATCGTCTTATTCGGCGGCGTGGCGGGGCCGCTGCTGTTGATGATCGGCCTGACCACCACCACCGCTTCCACGGCATCTCTCCTGCTGAATCTTGAAGGACTGGCGACGCTGGCGATCGCGTGGTTCGTTTACCGGGAGAACGTCGATCTCCGCATAGGGATCGGAGCCGGTTCCATCCTCCTCGGCGCTGTCATTCTCTCCTGGCAAGGCGGCATCGACGGCTTCAGCGGGGGTTCTCTAGCTATCGCGGGGGCCTGCCTGTGCTGGGGCATCGACAACAACTTGACCCGCAAACTCTCGTCTGCCGACCCCATCCAGATTGCCATGATCAAGGGACTCGTCGCGGGAAGTTGCAATGTTCTCCTGGCTTTGTACACCGGAGCCGTATTGCCTGCCGGTTGGCATGTTGCGGCGGCGATGGGCATCGGGTTCTTCGGTTATGGTATCAGTCTGGTCCTGTTCATCTATGGCTTGCGGCACCTGGGGTCGGCCAGGACGGGCGCATACTTCTCGCTCGCTCCGTTCATAGGGGCGGCGGTCGCCGTACTGGCTTTCGGCGATGATGCGACGCCTCGGCTTGGCGTCGCTGCATTATTAATGGGGATCGGACTTTATCTGCATCTCGCTGAGCGCCACGACCACGAACATCGTCATGACGAACAGACGCACGAGCATGCCCATACTCACGATGACCACCATCAACATGAACATCTACCTGGTGATCCGGCAGGCGAGCCGCATGTGCATATGCATCGCCACGCTGCGATGATACACCGGCATCCGCATTATCCTGACATTCATCATCGGCATCGACACTAGGGCAGAGTGTGCCGCTCTGCGACCTGCGCCCGCGCGCGTCAGCCGACCACACTGTATTTTTCAATGGCCTTGTTGAGCGTCTCGCCGAGCTGGTGGCCGATGTCGCCGCCATCGCCCTTCACGCGCCCCTTGATGACGGCGTTGATGGCGTCGATATGCGCCTTGATGATCGCCATGTGATTGTCGCTCGTCCCGGCGCCGCTGGTGGTGAAGGAATAGAGCGATTCCGCGAAGGTGGTGATGAGCGGATAGCCAAACGTGCCGCCCTGCCCCTTCAGTTCATGGGCGAGCTGGTTGATGCCGCGGAAGCTGGCCATGCGATGCGCCGTGTCGCGACCTTCGGCGGCGCTGAACTCCGCATAGAGCTGGGTCGTGTAGCCACCGACCCAGTCCGGATAATCCTCCGCCATTTTCGCGAACTCGGCTTCCGCCTTCTCCAGCGCCTCGCGGCTGAAGCCGCCCAGTTGCCCGCTGCCGCCAAGCCCCATAGCCTTCTCCTTTAGGCGGTTGCGGAAACGGTAGAAGCGGACGCGGACCTGCCCCTTGCCGCGCGGCGTCGTGCTAGTCATGAACGATCTCCACTTCCGGATCGGCATCGGTGAGCAGGCGCCGGTCGTCGTCCATGAAGACCTGCTGGCGCCGCCTGCGGTCCGGACCGAAATAGGTCATGGTGTGGACGAACTGGCGCGGCCGCTCGATCACCTGCTGCAGGCGTCCCGCCACGCCCTGCACGGAAAAGGGCTTTGCCAGGATCTCGGTCACTCCCATGTCCCGGGCTTCGGCGACGCGCTTCGGATCGGCATAACCCGTGACCATGACGAAAGGAATGAAGCGGTTCGGGCTTTCCTTGGCGCGACGCACCCAGCGCAGCAGCATCAGCCCGTCCACCGGCGACATCTGCCAGTTGGAAAAGATGATATCGACCGACATCATGCCCGCCTTCATCGGATCCTGCGCCATCAGCTTGAGAATCTCGATGGCCTCGCCGCCATGCTCGGCCTGCCGCACCTGGCCGACGCTGAGCGCCTTCAGCGCCATGGTCAGGAGCTGGCGCATGTAGCGGTTGTCGTCGACGACCAGGACCGTAAAGCGTTCGAGATTGTAATTCGTCATCGGAGCGGGACTGGAGCGGTTCGGTGCGGAGATCCATTGCTAGGGCGCCAAGGTTAATGCGGGCCTAACCGGGTCCGGATCGGCCATGGACACTATTCCTGTTGCCTCCCGGTAGGATAACATCAAGGCGTTGCGTGACCATACGGGGGCTTCCGCATGTCACAGTCCATCCGGGCGGCGCTCGTCGCCTGCCTTGCTTTCCTCCTCCTTGCCGGCTGTGATCGCACCCAGCCGGTCTACAACGTGCAGGATCAGGCGCTGCCGATCCACGCCCAGGGCCTTTCCCTGGCGGAGATCGAACGCCAGATCGTGGCCGCCGGCTCGCGGCGTGGCTGGCGCTTCGAGAAGCAGGCAGCCGGCCAGTTGCAGGGCGTGCTGCGCGAACGCGGCCATTACGCGCGCATCGACGTGCGCTTCAGCACCCGCAGCTACTCGATCACGCTGGTGGAGAGTGACAACCTGCTGCAGTCGGGCGGCGAGATCCACCGCAATTACAACCGCTGGATCCACAACCTCGAACGCGACATCGACGCGGCGCTGACCCGCGCCGGCACCACGAGGACCTGAACATGAAGCATCTGCCGATCCTTTTCGCCGCGATCCTGCTCTCCGGCTGCGTGCTGCGGCCGGCTCCCGTCGTCGATGCCTCGGCGATCAGCCGCCCGGCGGCAAATGTCCCGGCGCGGCAAGCCGCCTTCTCCGGCATCTGGTACGGTACCTGGCTGCCGGCGCTCGACAGCAACATCGCCATCGAGACGGTGGCGGCCGATGGCCGGATCAGCGGCACCTATGCCTGGGGCGACCATCCGGAAGGCCGCTTCGTGCGCGGCAGCGCGCCGGTCACCGGCCGCATCGAGGGCAACCGGCTCACCCTCGCCCCGTTCGAGAATGGCGCGGTGGTCAGCTATGTCATGCGCGCGGACGGGGCGCTCGACGGCGAATTCAACATCAACGGCAATATCTCGCGCGGGGAGTTCCGGAAACGATAGGATTGCCGCGGGTGTTTGCCGATCGCCCGAGGGGGTGCGCGCAAAGCAACCAAATTCAATACGCCTGCATCTCCCGCTGCACCTTGGTCGCCGGGCCATCGACCTCGCCGGTTTCGTTCAGCACCACGCCGAAACGCTCGCGCGCCTCGGCCCGCGTGTAATAGCCGCGCCGCACGTCGCGGGCGACCAGTGCCGGGTCGCGCGCGAAGGGATCGCCATAGCCGCCGCCGCCCGGTGTCGAGACATGGACGCGGTCGCCAGGCGCGATGCGGATATCCTGGTCCTTGGAAAGATGCGGCGGCACATAGACGTTTCCATTCCGCTCGACACGCACGCGGTTGGTGCCGCCATCGCGCCCGCCCAACGCACCCTGCGGACCAAAGCGCCCATGATCCATCACCATGGAGGCCCGCGCCTCGCCGCGACGCAGCCGGATCGTATAGTTGACGCCGAACCCGCCGCGCCAGCGCCCGGCCCCGCCGGAGCCTTCGTGCAGCGAATATTCCTCGAACAGGACCGGGTAATATTGCTCCATGACCTCGATCGGCGTGGTCTTGGAAATGCCGATGGTGGAGCAACCGTTGGAGATTCCATCGCCGCCGCGAAAGCCGCCGTAGCCACCACCCGAAATCACATACATGACGTAAGAGCGGCCGCGTTCGGGATCGTGGCCGCCGAGCGCGAAATTGCCCGAGGTTCCGGCCGGGGCGGCAAAGAGTCGGTCGGGGATCGCCTTGACCATGGCGTTGAAGACCGCCTCGGCAATGCGCTGCGATACCTCCGCCGCGCAGCCGGACACGGGCCGCGGATACTTCGCATAGAGGAAGGTGCCCTCCGGTTCCAGCACTTCGAGCGGGGCGAAGGTCCCGGCGTTGATCGGCACCTCCGGGAAGATGTGCTTCATCGCCAGGTAGATCGATGATTTGGTGGTGGCGATGACCGAGTTCATCGGCCCCTGGCAAGGCGGACTGGACCCGCTCATGTCGAAGCTCAGCCCATCGCCCTTCTTCGTGATCTTCATGGCGATGCGCAGCGGCGCGTCCACCACGCCGTCGGAATCGACGAAAGCCTCACCCTCGTACACGCCATCGGGAATGGTGGCGATGCGGGCGCGCATCTGCTGCTCCGCCCGCTCCTTCAGCTCGGCGATACAGGCCTCGACCGTCTCCTCGCCATAACGCTCGATCAGCGCCGCAAGCCGCTTCTCGCCGATGGCCAATGCCGCCGCCTGCGCCTTGATATCGCCGATGCGCTGGTCGGCGATGCGGATGTTGGAGAGGATGATGGAGAGTATCTCCTCGTCGATCTCGCCCCGCTTGTAGAGCTTCACTGGCGGCAGGCGAAGTCCCTCCTGCTCCACCTCGGTCGCGTTGGCCGAGAAACCGCCCGGCACCATGCCGCCGGTATCGGGCCAATGGCCGGTATTGGCGAGCCAGGCGAACAGCCTGCCGCGATGGAAGAACGGCTTGACGAACTTCACGTCCATGAGGTGCGTGCCGCCGAGATATGGGTCGTTGACGATGAAAATGTCGCCGGGCTGCACGTCGCGGGCGCGCTGGATCACCGCCTGGGTGGAGAATTGCATGGTGCCGACGAAGACCGGCAGGCCAAGTTCGCCCTGGGCGATCAGTTCGCCCGTCTCGCGGTGGTAGATGCCGTCCGAGCGGTCCAACGCCTCCGAGATTACCGGCGAAAAAGCTGCCCGGACGAAGGCGAGGTCCATTTCGTTGCAGACCTGCTGCAATCCGTTCTGCACCACCGCGAGTGTCACCGGATCGATGTTGCGTGTCATGTCCCGCTCCCCGCCCGATCCTTTCACTCTGCCCGTCTCGTAGGCAGGATGGTGAGGATCAGGTTGCCATAATCGTCCATCTCCACCCGATTGTCCGGCTCGATGACGATGGTCGTGTCGAGCTGTTCGACGATCGCCGGGCCCTCGAACTGGGCGCGCTCCGGCAGAAGCTCGCGCCGATAGATCGGCGTCGCCCGCCTGCCCCCCTCGAACCAGACCTGACGCTCCGCCACCTGGGCGCCGGCCAGAGCATCGCGGCGCTCGGCGCGCGCCAGCGCCTTGAGATCCACCGCGCTGCGCCGCCCGATCACGGCAGTATGCAGGTTGACCAGGACGGGCCGGATTTCCTTCAGCTCCACCTCGAAACGCTGCCAATAGGCGCTCGCGAAGGCGGCATGGAGTTCCTCGCGCGTCACCTCGAGCCGTGGCAGCGGCACGGAAAGAATATGGCTTTGCCCCTGGAATTGCATGTCGGCGGAATGCAGAAGCGTGATGCCCTCCACTGCCACGCCCTCGCGCGCGATGGTCGCCTTCCCTTCGTCGATCTGCGCCTGGAGTGTTTCGGAGACCAGCACCGGATCGAGTTCGGCAAGCGGCCGGTTCACGGTCCTCACATAGTCATG
>JAHCJR010000012.1 GCA_026126165.1 Alphaproteobacteria bacterium | reverse complement strand
GAAATGACCGCCCGTAACCGAAACCGCGTCGATCATCTCAAGACGAAGCTCGTCGGCAAACTGCCGGAGCTGGTCGGGCCGGAGCTTGCGGAGATCGGCCGGCAGCGCGATCTGGTCGAGCAGCGGCGTCCGGGAACCCTTTGCGGCGGGAAGCTGGTCTTTCATGAGCGGCGGGTCACCACGTAATGCGCAAGCTGCCGCAAAACATCGGCCTTGCCGTCAAAGATGTCCAGATGTTTTGCCGCCTGGTCGGCCAGCATCCGCGCCTGCAACTTGGCTTTCTCCAGGCCCAGCAGCGAGACGAAGGTCGCCTTGCCCGCCGCCGCATCCTTGCCGACCGCCTTGCCGACGCTCTCCACCGTGCCTTCCGCGTCGAGGATGTCATCGACGATCTGGAAGGCGAGGCCGAGATCGTGCGCATAGGCCCTGAGCGCGTGCCGGGGCGTGGCCGCCGCCTTGCCGAGGATCGCGCCCGCCTCGCAGGAAAAGGCGATCAGCGCCCCGGTCTTGAGCTGCTGCAGGCGGGTGATCTGCCCGATATCGAGCTGCTGGTGCTCGGCCGCGAGGTCGATGGCCTGGCCGCCGACCATGCCGCGCGCGCCCGCCGCCTGGCCAAGTGCCACCACCAGTTCCGCCCGCACTTCCGGGTCGCCATGGGTCTCGCGCGCGCCGACCACCTCGAAGGCGAGAGTAAGCAGGCCATCGCCCGCTAGCACCGCGGTCGCCTCGTCGTACTTGCGATGCACTGTCGGCAGACCCCGGCGCAGGTCGTCGTCGTCCATGCAGGGCAGGTCGTCGTGCACCAGGGAATAGCAGTGCACCATCTCGATCGCCGCCGCGACGCGGTGCGCGCCCACCGGCGAGACCGAGAACAGCTCGGAGGAGGCAATGACGAGGAGCGGCCGCAGCCGCTTGCCGCCGTTGAGCGCGGCATAGCGCATGGCCTCCATCAGCCTCGCTTCCGGGCCTTCCGCCCTGGGCAACAGCAGGTCGAGCATCCGCTCCGTCGCCTGGGCGGCGTCTTTCAGCGCTTCGTTGAAGGCGCGCAAGTTTCTGCTCCTCGCATAGATGTGATGATTGTCGCTCGCGCCGCCGGACCGTCACTCGGTGGCGGCCGGCCTTGTGCCGACCGAACCATCCTCGCCGACGACGATGGCCTCGATCCGTTCGGCGGCCTGCTTCAGCTTCGATTCGCAGTGACGCTTGAGCTGCGCACCGCGCGCATAGATGGCGATGGATTCCTCCAGCTCGACGCGGCCGCTTTCCAGCCGCTGCACGATCTGGTCGAGTTCGGCCAGCGCCTGCTCGAAACTCATGGCCAGTATGTCGGGCGGAACAGCGTCGCCCGCCGCGCCGGGCTTGGCCATGGGCCGCATCTCCCAGTTGGATCGAGGTGGGAAGGAAGTCTAAGCTGGCAGCCGGGCGGCGGCAACCGAAAGGCGAGCCCCGACGGCACCATCCGGCCCCGCAGGCGGTGACGATGCCGTGAGCGCCGGCCGCGATCAGTTCACCATCAGCGCGCGCACATGGGCGGCGGCGGCGCTGGCGAGGGCGTTCAGGTCATAGCCGCCTTCCAGGGCCGAGACCAGCCGGCTTTTCGCATGGCGGTTCGCGACGGCGCAGAGCTGCGCGGTCACCCAGCCGTAATCCTCCTCGGTCAGGTTGAGTTCGGCGAGCGGGTCCGCCCTGTGCCCGTCGAAGCCGGCGGAGACCAGCAGCAGTTCCGGCCGGAAGGCATCGAGCGCGGGTACCAGCTCGCGCTCGACCACGGCGCGGAACTCGCGCGAGCCAGCCTCCGGCTCCAGCGTCAGGTTGAAAATGTTGCCGAGGCCGCGTTCGCGCGGATGCCCGGTGCCCGGATAGAGCGGCCACTGATGGGTCGAGGCATAGAGCAGATCCGGATCGGACGCGAAGCTCGCCTGCGTCCCGTTGCCGTGATGGACGTCGAAATCCACCACCGCGATCCGGCGCAGGTTGTGGACCGTTCGGGCGTGCATGGCTCCGATGGCGATGTTGTTGAACAGGCAGAAGCCCATGGCCCGCTCCGGTTCCGCGTGATGGCCCGGCGGCCGCACCGCGCAGAAGGCGTTCCGCCCCTCTCCGCTCACCACGGCATCGACGGCGGCGCAGACGGCGCCGGCGGCGCGCAGCGCCGCCTCGGTCGAGCCTGGCGACATCAGCGTATCGCCGTCCAGGAACACATGCCCGTCCTGCGGCTCGGCCTGCAGAATTCCCGCGATATAATCGGGATCATGCACACGCAAAAGTTGCTGCTCGCTCGCCCGAGGCGCATCGCGGCGATCGAGATGGGCGAATTCCTCGGCCTCGAGACGATGCATCACCGCCCGCAGCCGCTCCGGCCGCTCCGGATGCCCAAGGCCGGTATCATGACGCAGGCACGCGGCGTGGTAGAAAAGCATGGTCGACATATGTTTCTCGAAGAGATTGAAGTTGCTGCCACCCGCGGGGGATATATCTTCTCCTGTCATGGGCAGTCTAGCGGCCCGCCCGCGCGCCACAATAGCCGCCCGCCTTGCTTCACCGGATGCAGTGACCGATGAAATTGTCGACGCAGATCGCCGCGCTGGTTCTGGTCGCGGCCGTGGCCGGAGCCGGATGGCACTTCCGGGACCGCCTCCCGTTTCTCGGCGGCCAGGCTGATGCGCCGCCCCCGGGCCAGGCGCAGAACCGCGGCGGCGCGCAACCCATTCCGGTCGAGGCGGTGCGGGTCGAGGTGCGCGAACTCAGCAACGTCGTCGAGGCGATCGGCTCGGCGATGGCAAACGAAGCCGTGGCGATTACCGCCAAAGCAACCGGCGTGGTCGAGCGCATCGGCTTCCAGGAAGGCCAGAAGGTGGCGGCCGGTGCCATCGTCGTCGAACTCGATGCCGGGGAGAACCGCGCCAAGGTCGAGGAGTTCCGCGCCGCGCGGGAGAATGCGCGCCAGAACCTGGAACGCGCCCAGACGCTGCTCGAATCCCGCGCCATCCCGCAGGCCCGCGTCGATGAACTGAAGCGCCAGTTCGAGATCGCGGAGGCCAAGCTCCGTGCCGAACAGGCAAAATACGGCGACACTGTTCTGCGTGCCCCGTTCAGCGGCCGGCTGGGAATGCGCCAGATGAGCCTCGGTGCCCTGGTGCGGCCCGGCGAGGTCATCACCACGCTCGACGACATTTCGGTCATCAAGCTGGAATTCGAGATCCCGGAGATCTACCTGGCCGAAGTCCAACCTGGCCTCAAGGTGCGCGCCCGCTCGGCCGCCTATCCCGATCGCAAGTTCGAAGGCAGGGTCACTATCGTCGACACCCGCGTCGACCCGGTGACGCGCTCGGCCAAGGTCAGGGCGCTGATCGAAAATGGCGACGAGGCGCTGCGGCCGGGGATGTTCCTCACGGTCGAGCTTTCGGTCGGACGCAAGCCGAATGCGATCGTGGTGCCGGAAGAGGCGTTGCTGGCTTTCGGCGGTCAGCAATTCGTCTTTGTCGTGCGCGAGGGCCGCAGCTACCGGACACGCGTCGCCATCGGCCAGCGCGTGCCCGGCTTCGTCGAGGTCACGGAGGGACTGGCGCCGGACGCGATGGTGGTGGTCGGCGGCCTGCAGAAGGTGCGCGATGGCGCGCCGGTCCGCATCGTGGGGCCGGGTGCCCCGGTGCCCTCCGCGGCCAACCCGCCATCACGCAAACCGGCGAGCTGAACGGCGGCGCGGCCGCGGCGAGAGGCATTCCATGGTCCTGTCCGACGTCTCCATCAAACGACCGGTCTTCGCAACGGTTCTCTCGCTTATGCTGGTCCTGTTCGGGCTTTTCGGCTTCCGCCAGATGGCAGTCCGGGAGTATCCCGACATCGATCCCCCCATCGTCTCGGTCAATACGGTCTATCGCGGCGCCTCGGCGGAGATCATCGAGACCCAGATCACGCAGCTCATCGAGGACGCCATTGCCGGAATCGAGGGCATTCGCAGCATCAATTCGACCAGCCGCGAAGAAAGTTCCTCGGTCAGCATCGAGTTCATCCTCTCGCGCGACGTCGATTCGGCGGCCAACGACGTACGCGACCGCGTCTCGCGCATCATGAGCCGACTGCCGGCCGAGGCAGACCAGCCGACGGTGGCGAAAACGGAGGCCGACGCGCGCCCCATCATCTGGATGGCGCTTTCCAGCGACCGCATGTCGACGCTGGAACTGACCGACTATGCCGAGCGGTATCTGGTCGACCGTTTCTCGATCATACCCGGCGTCGCCTCGGTCAATGTCGGCGGCGCCCGGCGTTATTCGATGCGGGTGAGCCTCGACCGGGCGGCGCTGGCGGCACGCGGCCTCACGGTGCAGGACGTGGAGAATGCCATCCGCCGGCAGAATGTCGACCTGCCCTCGGGGCGCATCGAAAGCCAGCTTCGCGAACTCTCGGTCCGCACCGATTCCAGCCTGAAGACGCCGCAGGAGTTCCGCAGCATCGTGGTGCGCGAGCAGGGCGGCTCGATCACCCGGCTCGGCGAGGTGGCGAATGTCGAACTCGCCGCCGAGAACGATCGCACGGAAATGCTGGCAAACGGCCAGCCGACCATCGGGCTTGGCGTCATCCGTCAGTCGAAATCGAACGCCCTCGACATATCGAAGGGGGTACGCCAGACCGTCGGGCTGCTATCCGGCACGTTGCCCGAGGGCATGAACCTCGTCATCCGCTTCGATTCCTCGGAGTTCATCGCCCGCTCGATCTACGAAGTCTATCACGCTCTCGGCATCGCGCTTGCGCTGGTGATCGGGGTCATCTTCCTCTTCCTGCGCTCATGGCGGGCGACGTTGATTCCGGCGGTCGCGATTCCGGTCTCGGTGATCGGCTCGTTCATCGTTACCGCGGCACTCGGCTATTCGATCAACGTACTCACCTTGCTCTCGCTGGTTCTCGCCATCGGCATCGTGGTCGACGATGCCATCGTGGTTCTCGAAAATATCCACCGGCGGATCGAGGAAGGCGAACCACCGCTGCTTGCCGCCCTGCGCGGGGCGCGCCAGATCGGCTTTGCCGTCATCGCCACCACCATCGTGCTGATGGCGGTGTTCGTGCCGATCTCGCTGCTGGAGGGCAATACCGGGCGATTGTTCCGGGAGTTCGGCATATCGGTCGCGGCGGCCGTGCTCTTCTCGGGCTTCGTCGCCTTGACCCTGACGCCGATGATGTGTTCCAAGATGCTGCACGCCGCGAAGGAAGAGGGGTTCCTCTACCGGGCGACGGAACGCTTCTTCGTCGGCATGACCAACCTATATCGCCGCCTGCTGCACGGCGCGCTCGATGCGCCGCTCATCGTCCTTGCCCTGCTGATCGGCTCCTGCGGCCTCGGCTATGCCATCTTCTTCAACCTGCCGCGCGAATTCGCCCCCCTCGAGGATCGCGGCGTCTTCTTCGTCTCCGCCGAGGCGCCCGAGGGCGCGAGCCTCGACTATACGCGCCGATACATGGCGGAGATCGAAAAGGCGATGCAGCCCTATGTCGAAGCCGGACAGGTGGCCGGCGTCCTGACCATCCTGGCGCCGAGCTGGGGCCGGCCCGGCCCGGTCAACCAGGCATTTTCCATAGCCAACCTGAAGCACTGGGACGAACGCGACCGCAAGCAGCAGGACATCGTGCGCGAGATCTTTCCCAAGATCATCGCCGTCCCTGGCGTCTCCGCCTTTGCCGTCAACCCGCCGAGCCTGGGCCAGAGCGCCATCTCGCGGCCGGTAGAGTTCGTCATCGGCGGCCCCGCCTATGACATCATCGACGACTGGGCGGGACGGATCATCAACCGCGCCCTGGAGAATCCCGGGCTGCTGAACGTGCGCAAGAGCTACCAGCCGACACGGCCCGAGTTGCGCGTGCGCATCGACCGCAACCGCGCCGCCGATCTCGGCATCTCCATCGAAACGCTCGGGCGCACCCTGGAAACGATGCTCGGCCAGCGCAAGGTCACCACCTTCGATCGCGACGGCAAGCAGTATGACGTCATCGTCCGCGGCCGGGCGCAGGACCGGGCGGCGCCCTCGGACCTCACCAACATCTACGTGCGCGCCAGCGGCACGGACACGCGGCTGGTGCCGCTTTCGAACCTGGTCACGCTGGAGGAAAGTGCCAATGCCCGCGAGCTGACCCGCGTCGACCGCCTGCGCGCGATCACCATCACCGCCTCCCTCGCTCCGGATTACACGCTCGGCGAGGCGCTCGATTTCATGGACCGCGTGGCGGAGCAGGAGTTGCCGCCCGATGCGCGCGTGAGCTATGGCGGCCAGAGCCGGGAGTTCCGGGAATCCTCAAGCGCGCTCTATTTCACTTTCGCACTGGCGCTGGCGGTCGTCTTTCTCGTCCTCGCGGCGCAGTTCGAGAGCTGGATCCATCCCACCATCATCATTCTTTCCGTGCCGCTGGCCGTCACCGGCGCGCTCGGCGCGATGCTGGTCGCCGGCGTCACGCTCAACGTCTACAGCCAGATCGGCATCATCATGCTGGTGGGACTGGTGGCCAAGAATGCCATCCTGATCGTCGAGTTCGCCAATCAGCTACGCGACGACGGCCGCTCCATCCGCGACGCCGTGCTGGAAGCCTCGGCAATCCGCCTGCGGCCGATCCTCATGACCTCGATCGCCACGGTGTTCGGCGCCTGGCCGCTCGCCTTCGCCACCGGCGCAGGCGCCGAATCCCGCTCCTCCCTCGGCGTCGTCATCATGGGCGGGATGGGCTATGCCACCCTGCTCGGCATCTTCATCGTGCCCGTGCTCTATCTCGGTCTGGCGCGCTTCACGCGCCCCACGGGGTATATCGCACGCAAGCTGTCCGAACTCGAGGATCGTGCCCCGCTGCCGGATCGCTCCCACTATCCGGCGGAGTAGCGGGCTTCGCCCTGATCCAGCTTCCGGGCGAAACGCTGCCAGCTCTGGTCCGGCGCGGCACAGACATCGGGCGCGTCCTTCGCCCCGCTGGCTTCCGGACGCCGCAGCGTCACCCCGCCAAAGCGCCAGAGCCGACGCCACAGGTCGATCTCGCACAATGCCTGTCGCAGCACGCGCTTGCGCATCCGCCAGGCCAGGATCCGGCCGTAGAACAGGCTGAGCGCCAGGGCGGCGAGGGCCGCCCCCGCGAGGCCCGCAAGATGACCCTGCCACCACCATAGGATGGCGACCGGCGCGCCGGCTGCAAGCAAAAGCAAGTTACCTTCCGCCTCGCTCGCCACCGGGCTGTGGACATGGGTGGCGAGGCCGCGGTCAAGGTCCATGTCGACTTCGCCCCGGGCAATGGCGGCGGCCAGCAGCGCGAGTAGCCTGGCATCATCCATGAAGTTGCGAGAAGCGGGAGGAATAACGCCCCTTTAATATACGTCCTTCAACCTTGGCATGTCACGCCGGCGCGCTGCCTTGGGCGAACTGCCGGCGTGGAACAGGCATGAGAGGCGCAAATCAAGTTGGCGAACTACGGCACGATGCGCGAGGCGAAGTCCGAGACCCAGGACATCACGCTCGACCCGGTACTTCTGGCCGGGGCGGAAGCAGCCGTGCGGCGGCTTTCGCGCGATTACATCCAGTGGGTCAGTGCAGATATCGCCCGCATCGAGCAGGGCTTCTCGCGCCTCGGCACTGGCCCGGAGCAAGATGCCCAGGCCATCTCCGCGATGTTCGCCGCCGCCCATGATGCCAAAGGCCAGGGCAGCACCTTCGGCTATCCATTGGTCACGCGGATTGCCGGCTCCCTCTGCAAGTATTTGAAACAGAAAAAGAATTCGCCGGACATGATCGCCGCCCATATCGACGCCCTGAAGGCTGTCGTCGCCCATCGGCTGGCCGGCGATGGCGGCGCGGTCGGCGAGCGCATCGCCGCCGGTCTCGAAGCGGCCACCGGCTGCGATCCGGCAGCGATCCGCGACGATTTGCCATAGCAGCGCCAAGGAGTTAGTCGGTCGCTTTCAGTTAACCCTGGGCGCGTCAGTTGCTATCATGATCCGGTTGCGGTCGACCTCGCGGGCCGGCCTGCCAGGGGGTTCGGAGCGGCAAGCATGGATTACCAGAAGATTTTCGCCGATGCGCTGGCGGCGCTCAAGCAGGAGCGGCGCTACCGCGTATTCACCGAACTCGGCCGCATCCAGGGCCGCTTTCCCCGCGCCATCAACCATTCGCGTCCCGGCCAGCCGGAGGTCACCATCTGGTGCTCGAACGACTATCTCGGCATGGGGCAGAATCCCGAAATTCTCGAAGCGATGAAGACCGCCATCGACCGCCATGGCGCCGGCGCAGGGGGGACGCGCAACATCTCCGGCACCAACCACCCCCTGGCACTGCTGGAGCGTGAACTGGCGGACCTGCACCGCAAGGAAGCGGCGCTCGTCTTCACTTCGGGCTACATATCGAACGAAGCCAGCCTGTCCACCATCGGCAAGCTGCTGCCGAACGTGGTGATTTTCTCCGATTCGCTGAATCACGCCTCGATGATCGAGGGCATCCGCCATTCCGGCCGCGAGCGACGCATTTTCCGCCACAACGACGTGGCGCATCTGGAAGAACTGCTGAGGGCGGAAGATCCGGCGCGTCCCAAGCTGATCGCCTTCGAGAGCGTCTATTCCATGGACGGCGACATCGCCCCGATCGGCGCCATCTGCGACCTTGCGGAACGTTATGGCGCCATGACCTACCTCGACGAGGTGCATGCGGTCGGCATGTATGGCCCGCGTGGCGCGGGTGTGGCGGAGCGCGACGGCGTCATGCAGCGCCTCGACGTCATCGAAGGCACGCTGGGGAAGGCCTTCGGCGTGATGGGTGGCTACATCACCGCGAGCGCGGCCATCGTCGATGCCGTGCGCTCCTATGCATCGAGCTTCATTTTCACCACCGCGCTGCCGCCGACGATCGCGGCCGGAGCTGCCGCTTCGATCCGCTTCCTGCGCGAACATGACGAGTTGCGCCAGCGCCACCAGGAGCGGGCGGCGCGGCTGAAGCGCCTTCTTGCGGAAGCAGCGCTCCCGGTGATGCCCTCGGTCAGCCACATCGTGCCGGTCATGGTGGGGGATGCCGGTCTCTGCAAGGCGGCGAGCGACATGTTGCTCGACGAGTACGCGATCTATATTCAGCCGATCAATTACCCGACAGTGCCGCGCGGGACCGAACGGCTGCGCATCACGCCGACGCCGCTGCACGACGACGCGGAGATGGCCCACCTCGTCCATTCGCTGACCGAGGTCTGGCGGCGGCTCGGACTGCGCCGCGCCGCCGCCTGAACTTGCCGCAGAAGGCCCCCGCTCAGGCAGCCCCGCCGGCAGCCGCCTTCCGGGCCTCGTACTTCTTCTTCTCTTCCGCGACCAGTTCCTTCTTGGAGAGCTTGCCGATCATCGTCTTGGGCAGTTCGGCGCGGAACTCGATCTCCGTCGGCAACTCGTGCTTGCCCAGCCGCTCGCGCAGGAAGTCGAGCAGCTCCGCCGCAGCCAGATTCTGCCCCTCCTTGAGCTTGACGAAAGCCTTCGGGCTCTCGCCGCGATAATCGTCCGGGATGCCGATCACCGTCACCTCGGCGATGGCGGGGTGCTGGTAGATCGCCTCTTCCACATGGCGGGGATAGACATTGAAGCCGCCGCACAGGATGAGATCCTTCATCCGGTCGATGATGAAAGTGTAGCCCTCCTCGTCCATGTAGCCGACATCGCCGGTATGCAGGCGGCTATTGCGGATCGTGTCCGCGGTCGCTTCGGGCCGGCCCCAGTAGCCCTTCATCACCTGCGGGCCGACGATGCAGATCTCGCCGGCCTCGCCGATCGGCAGGACGCGGTCCGGATTGTCGCGGTCGGTAATGATGATCTCGGTGCCCGGCAGCGGCAAGCCGATCGAGCCGGTCTTGTTGACGCCGAAGAGCGGATTACAGCTTGCAATCGGCGAGCATTCGGTAAGGCCGAAGCCCTCGACCAGCTTGCAGCCCGAGCGTTCCTCGAACTTTGCCTTAACTTCCTGCGGCAGCGGCGCGCCGCCCGACAGGCAGGCTTTGAGCGAGGAAAGATCATACTGCGAGATTTCCGGCAGGTTGTTGATCGCGGTGAACATGGTCGGCACGCCGGGCATCAGGGTCGGCTTCTTGCGCGTTATGTCCTTGAGCACCGGAATCAGCTCGAAGCGCGGATGCATGACGATCTCGGCCCCGACATGGATCGAGAGATTCATGACGACCGTCATGGCGAATACATGGAAGAAGGGCAACACGCCCATCATCCGCTCCTTGCCGGGCTCGAGCCCGGTGAACCACATGCCGGCCTGCAGGGTATTTGCATAGAGATTGGCATGGGTGAGCATGGCGCCCTTGGAAACGCCCGTCGTGCCGCCGGTATATTGCAGGACGGCAATGTCCTCGCGCGGGTCGATCCTGACCGGGGCGATCTTGCCGTCGTTGGCGATGAGCTTCTTGAAGGGGATGTGATCCTCGCCCCAGGCGACCTCGGCGATGTCCGCGCGCTTGACCAGCGGAAAAAGCAGGTTCTTGGGAAATGGCAGGACTTCCTGCATGTTGGCGATGACCAGCTTCTTCAGCCGGCTGGTCTTCAGCATGCTGCGCATCTTCGGGTAAAGCAGCTTGAGGTCCAGCGTCACCATGATGTCGGTATGGCTGTCCTCGATCTGGTGCTTGAGTTCCGGCTCGGAATAGAGCGGGCTGAAATTGACCACCGTGCCACCGGCCTTGAGCACGCCATAATAGCAGACCACGAACTGCGGGCAGTTGGGCAGAAACAGTCCGACCTTCACGCCCTTGGTCACGCCCAGCGCCTGGAAACCTTTCGCCGCACGGTCGGTCAGGGCCGAGAGGTCGGCATAGCTGTAGGTCCGGCCGAGGAAGTCCAGCGCCGGATTGTTGGGGAAGCGGCTGACCGCTTCCTCGAGCAAAGCATAGAGGGGCTTCTCGGGCAGCTTCACGTCCCAGGAGATGTTCTCCGGGTAGTGCTTCAGCCAGGGCCGTTCGGTCATCATGGGCTCCTTGTGTGATGCCTCATCCACCCGTTCGCGCCCGGGCTGGACCGCCTCAATATACATGCAGGAGGCCGCCGCCGGAACAAGCCGGCCGGCGGACGCCGGGATACCCCGGACTCAGACGAAGAAGTCGGGCAGAAGCTCGGCCTCGCTCACCCCCTCGTGGCGGTAGACCGAGAAGTCGCTCACGCCGGCGGCGGCCAGCACTTCGTCATCGATACAGAAATTGCCGCTGAACTCGCGCGCGGGTTTCGTCAGTATGACATGCGCCGCATCCGCCATGATCTCGGGCTTGCGGCAGCGCCGCAGCACCTCCTGCCCGCCCAGCAGGTTCATTGCCGCGGTGTCGATGGCGGTCCGGGGCCAGAGGGCATTGACCGCGATCCCTTCCGCCCGGAACTCGCCGGCCATGCCGAGGACGCAGAGGCTCATGCCGAACTTGGCCATGGTGTAGGCGACATGGGGAGCAAACCATCGCTCCTCCATGTTGAGGGGCGGCGAAAGATTCAGAATATGGGGATTGGCGGCCTTGCGCAGGTGCGGCAGGCATTTCTGCGAACACAGGAAGGTTCCGCGGGTATTGATCTGGTGCATCAGGTCGTAGCGCTTCATCGGCGTTTGCAGGGTGCCGGTGAGCGATATGGCCGAGGCGTTGTTGACCAGGATGTCGATGCCGCCGAAAGTCTCCACCGCCTTCTCGACCGCCGCCTCGACCTCCGCCTCCTCGCGCACATCCACGGCCAGCGCCAGCGCCCGGCCGCCCGCCTGCTCCATTTCGGACGCGGCAGTGTAGATGGTGCCGGGCAGCTTCGGATGCGGCTCCACGGTCTTCGCTGCAATGACGATATTGGCGCCATCCCGCGCGGCGCGCAGGCCGATCGCCTTGCCGATACCCCGGCTCGCGCCGGTAATGAAGATCGTCTTGCCCTTGAGGCTTGCCATCGACCGTTCCTCCCCGAACTGTCTGTCGCCCTAGCGTCCCCGGAAACGCGGCGGCCGTTTCTCGGCAAAGGCCTTGACCCCCTCCGCCCAGTCCTCGCTGGCGGCGCAATCGGCGAAGCTCAGCGCCTCCGCCTGGAGCTGGGCCTCGAAATCGCGGTCGAGCGATGCATGCAGCAGGCGCTTGGTGTTGGCCATCGCGCGCGTCGGGCCGCTGGCAAGGCGGCCGGCCAGACGCGCCGTCTCCGCCTCGAACTCCGCTGCCGGAACGACGAAATTCACCAGTCCGAGACGCTGCGCCTCGCTTGCATCGAAACGGTCGCCGAGATAGGCAATCTCGAGCGCCTTGCGCATGCCGACCACGCGCGCCAGATGGTAGGTTCCCGAACCATCCGGGCTGGTGCCGATATTCACGTAAGCCAGCGTGAAGAAGGCATTGTCCGCCGCGATGGCAAGGTCGCAGGCCAGCGCCAGGCTGAGCCCGAAGCCGGCCGCGGCACCCTGGATGGCGGCCAGCGTCGGTTTGGGCATGCGCCGCATCAGATACATGACCGGATGCAGGTTGGCATGGATCCGTGCCTCGAAATGCCGCCGTCGCTCCTCCGGCGCCATGCCGGCCATGGCGGCGAATCGCTTCACGTCGCCGCCCGCCATGAAATGCTCGCCCGCGCCTTTCAGCACGACGCAGCGCACCGCCTCGTCGCGCTCGACCCGTGCGAGGAACTCGTGCATGCCGGCCAGCATGCCATCCGAGAGCGCGTTACGCGCCTCCGGCCGGTTCATGACCATGGTGGCCACGCCGCCTTCGATGCTGGTGATCAGTTCTCCCACCTTGCCCTCCCCGTTCCGGCCGTCCGAAGCGCGCCTCAGGCCGCAGCTTCCGAGCGCGCGCTGCGCCGGAACCGGATCATGCCATCGGAACCTCTCGTGCGCGTCAGCTTGCCGCTGCATTCCAGAAGATGCAGATGCGCCAGCGCCTCGCCCAGCGCCATGAATATGCTGCGATCGTCGAGTTCGCGCCGGAAGAGCACGGGCAGCAGCTCCCGCGCCGTCACCCCTTCGCCGCAAGCGGCAAGCAGGGCGAGCAGACGGTGGTCGTGGTGATGGGCGAGCTGCGCCAGCCGCGCATGCAGGCCGCGGAACGGATCGCCGTGCGAGGGCAGGACCAGCGTATTCTCCGGCAGCCCTTCGAAGAGCGGCAGGCTGTCGAGATACTGGGCCAGCGGATTCGCCTCCGGCTCGCCGGGATAGACGCCGATATGGGGCGTGATGCGCGGCAGGATCTGGTCGCCCGAGATCAGCACGCCGAGATCCTCGCCATAGAGGCAGGCATGTTCCGGTGCGTGACCGCGCGCGACGATGACGCGAAAAGCACGCCCGCCGATCTCGATGCGCTCGCCATCGCAGATGCGCCTGAAGGCGCGTGGAATCTCGGTCACGCCCTTGGCGAAATTGTTGAAGCCGCGGGCGCGGAACTTCTCCAGCAGGTCCTCGCCGATACCATGCTGGCGGTAGAAGCCGATCACCTCCTCCGGCACGGTTTCCACCGCATCGAGCGCCAGCATACGCCCGAAACTCCATTCGCCGAGTGTCATCCACAGCGGAACGTTCCAGCGCCGGCAGAGCCAGCCCGCCTGGCCCAGATGATCCGGATGGAAATGGGTGCAGATGACGCGCGTGACCGGCCGGCCGCCAAAGCGGTTGGCGAAAATCGTCTCCCAGTGATCCTGGATGGCGCGCGAACGCAGGCCGGTATCGACCAGGGTCCAGCCCGCGCCATCCTCGATCGCCCACAGATTGATGAAATCGAGGCCCGGAATGGGGATCGGCATGCGGACCCAGTGCAGGCCCGGCGCCACTTCCAGCATTTCTCCCGCCGTCGGCCGCTCGGGAAATGGATAGGCGAGCCCGGCGGCGCCCGGGGCGGGAGTGTCAGCGCTCATGGTGCAATGATAAGGTGACGTTTACGTCAACGTCAATCAGACAGGCCATGCAAGCGCGGCCCGGCCTCATGCGCCGGTCTCGAGCGCAACTTCCCTGAGCCGCCCGGCGCCGGCGGTGACCGGCCCGAGCAGGGCGGTGCCCTGCGGCAGGATCTGCTCAGCATAGAAGGCCGCCGTCGCGATCTTCTCCTTCAGGAACTGATCGCCCGGCCGCCCGTCCAGGGCGCGCCGCGCCGCCAGGGCGGCCCTGGCCAGCAGGTAACCACCGGCGACGATGCCGAACATGCGCAGATAGGCGCTGGCGCCGGCGGCGGCATCTTCGGGCCGGCCGGCTTGCGCCGCCTGCAGCCAGCCGGTTGCCTCGCCCAGGGCCTGCACTGCCTGGGCCAGCGCCGGGCGAAGGGTGCCGAGATCGGCCCCGCCGCGGGCAAGTTCGGCATCGAGCGCGCGCATCTGGTCGAGGAATGTCCGCACCGGCGCGCCGCCCTGGAGCGGCAGCTTGCGCATGACCAGATCGAGTGCCTGGATGCCGTTGGTCCCTTCGTAGATCGGCGCGATGCGCGCGTCGCGGAAGAGCTGCGCCACGCCCGTCTCCTCCACATAGCCCATGCCGCCATAGATCTGCATCGCGGTGGACGTGATCTCCACGCCGAGATCGGTGGACCAGCCCTTCGAGACCGGGATCAGCAGATCCACAAGGCCCTGGGCGCGGGCACGGGCCGCATCGTCGCCGGCGCCATGAACGCGGTCCATGGCGGCCCCGTTGAGATAGATCAGCGCCCGCATCGCCTCGATCTGCGCCTTCATCGTCAGCAGCATGCGCCGCACGTCGGGATGGAAGAGAATCGGCGCATCCGCCGCCGCCGCGCCGATCGGCCGGCCCTGGCGGCGCTCGCGCGCATAGGCGAGCGCATGCTGATAGGCCCGCTCGGCCACCGCGAGGCCCTGCAGTCCGACCGAGAGGCGCGCATTGTTCATCATCGTGAACATGCAGCGCATGCCGGAATTCTCCACGCCGATCAGATAGCCGACCGCGCCTTCATTGTCGCCGAACGACATGACGCAGGTCGGCGAGGCATGGATGCCGAGCTTGTGTTCCAGCGACACCGCGCGCAGGTCGTTGCGCGCGCCCGGCCGACCGTCGGCCCCGACCAGGAACTTCGGCACGACGAAGCAGGAAATCCCCCTGGTCCCCGCCGGCGCGTCGGGCGTGCGAGCCAGGACAAGGTGGATGATGTTCTCCGCCATGTCGTGCTCGCCATACGAGATGAAGATCTTCGAGCCCTTGATACGGTAACTGCCGTCGGGCTGACGGATGGCGCGGGTCTTGACCGCGCCCACGTCCGAGCCGGCCTGCGGCTCCGTCAGGTTCATGGTGCCGGTCCACTCGCCGCTCACCAGCCGGCCGAGATAGAGCTCCTTCTGTTCCGCGGAGCCATGGGCGGCCAGAAGCTCGATAGCGCCCTGGGTCAGCAGCGGGCAGAGGGCGAAGGCCATGTTGGCGGAGGTGAACATCTCCTGCACCGCGAGCGAGATCGCCCAGGGCAGGCCGCTGCCGCCATGCTCCGGAGCGACGGGCACCGAATTCCAGCCGCCTTCCCGGAACTGCCGGTAGGCATCGCGGAAGCCATCGGGCGTGCGCACCTCGCCATTCTCCAGCCGCGAGCCCTGCTGGTCGCCGACGCGATTGAGCGGCGCCACCACGTCGGCGGCCAGCCGTGCGGCCTCTTCCAGCACTGCATCGACCGTCTCGCCATCCGCATGCCGGTAGGGCTCGAGTTGCATGAGTTCCGCCAGTCCCACTTCGTGTTCGAGCACGAAGCGCATGTCGGCAAGCGGCGCGCGATAGTCTGACATCGTTTCCTCCGGTACGGGCGGACCGGACCTAATATGGCATGTGGGCCCGGCCTGACAACGGCGATCGCCGCGGGCCGGCCGGCCGGTTATTGGCTTGCGGGTGCGCCGCCAGCCGCTAGACTGCGCCGCCATGTCGCCCCCCCGGATTCGTCCCGCCGACCAGACGGCCATCGCGGAAGCTGCGCAAATACTCCAGCAGGGCGGTCTGGTCGCCATGCCGACGGAGACCGTCTACGGACTGGCCGCCGATGCGACCAACGGCCGTGCCGTCGCCGCGATCTTCGCCGCCAAGGGCCGGCCGGAGTTCAATCCGCTGATCGTGCATGTGGCGAGCCTCGAGGCGGCGCGCCATCTGGCGGAACTCGACGAGCGCGCGGAGCGGCTGGCGGCGGCCTTCTGGCCGGGCGCGCTGACCCTGGTGCTGCGCCGGCTGCCCGGCTGCCCGGTCTCCGAACTCGCCTCCGCCGGCCTGCCGACCCTTGCCATTCGCGTCCCGGCGCACCCGGTCGCCCGCGCCCTGCTCGACACCTGCAGGCTGCCGCTCGCCGCGCCATCGGCGAACCGTTCCGGCCAGGTCAGCCCGACCGAAGCCCAGCATGTGGCGGAAAGCCTGGGCGAGAACGTGGACCTCATCCTCGATGCCGGCCCTTGCCAGGTCGGCATCGAAAGCACCATCGTCGGCCTGACCCGTGCGGAAGCGACGTTGCTGCGCCCGGGCGGGATCGAACGCGAGGCGATCGAGGCCCTGATCGGCCCGCTCGCCGCGCCGCGCGAGCAGGCGATCGAGGCGCCGGGCATGCTGGCCAGCCACTACGCCCCGCGGCTGCCGCTAAGGCTCCATGCAAGCGATGTGGCACCCGACGAGGCGCTGCTCGGCTTCGGGCGCGAACTGCCGGAGGGTGCGGCCATGACCATGAATCTCAGTCCCGGCGGCGACCTGCGCGAGGCGGCGGCGCACCTTTTCGCCTACCTGCGCGCGCTCGACCGCCCCGTATTCCGCGCCATCGCCGTGATGCCCATTCCGGAGAACGGACTGGGACTCGCGATCAACGACCGCCTGCGGCGCGCCGCCGCCGGCCGCTGACGCGGGACGGCTGCCGGCGCGGCAATGCATCTGTATAATCCCGCCGGCCAACCGCGAAGTACGGAGAGAAAGGCATGGGGGCGCCGCAAGGCAGAATGCTCGAACGCTTCAGGGAGATTGTCGGAGCGCGCGGATTCATCGACGATCCGGCCGCGATGGAACCGCATCTGGTCGAATGGCGCGATCTCTATCGCGGCCGGGCCGCGGCGGTGCTGAAACCGGCGAGCGTCGAGGAAGTCTCCGCCATTCTCCTTCTGTGCCAGGAAAGCGGCACGCGCATCGTGCCGCAGGGCGGCAATACGGGCCTGGTCGGCGGCGGCATCCCCTTCTCCGGCGGCGAGGAGGTGGTGCTGAGCCTCTCGCGCCTCAACCGGGTGCGCGCCATCGATTCCGCCAACGACACGATCACGGTGGAAGCCGGCTGCATCCTCGCCAACGTGCAGGCGGCGGCGGAGCAGGCAGACCGGCTGTTCCCGCTGCGCATCGGCTCCGAGGGCACATGCCAGATCGGCGGCAACCTCTCGACCAACGCCGGCGGCACGGCCGTCCTGCACTACGGCAACATGCGCGATCTGGTCCTTGGCCTCGAAGTGGTGCTGCCCGACGGGCGGATATGGGATGGCCTGCGAGGACTGCGCAAGGACAATACCGGATACGATCTCAAGCAGCTCTTCATCGGCGCCGAGGGCACCCTCGGCGTCATCACCGCGGCAGTGCTCAAGCTGTTTCCGAAGCCGCGCGACGTGCAGGTCGCCATGGTCTCCGTGCGCGACGTCGAGGCCGCGATCGAGCTGCTCGCCATGGCCAAGGGAACGAGCGGCAACCAGGTCACCGCTTTCGAGCTGATGCCGCGCCTCGGCATCGACTATGTGTTGCGGCATATTCCCGGTACCCAGGAGCCGCTGCCGAGCCGGCACGACTGGAACGTCCTCATGGAGCTTTCCGGCGGCAAGGCGGCAGGCGATCTGGCGCCGATGATGCAGGCAATACTCGAGGCGGGCATGGAGGCCGGGCTGGTGCTGGATGGCGCCATCGCGCAGAACGCCGCGCAGGCGGCCGCGCTGTGGCGGCTGCGCGACGGCATGTCGGAGGCACAGAAGCCCGAGGGCGGCTCGATCAAGCACGATATCTCGGTCCCTGTCTCGCGCATGCCGGAGTTCATCGCGCGCGCCTCGGAAGCGGTGCGGGCGATCGTGCCCGGCACGCGCATCGTGGCCTTCGGCCATATCGGCGACGGCAACGTGCATTTCAATCCAAGCCAGCCGGTCGGCGCCGACAAGCAATGGTTCCTCGACCAGTGGCAGCCGATCAGCCGCGCGGTGCACGACATCTGTGCCGAGCTGGGCGGCTCGATCAGCGCCGAACATGGGCTGGGGCGGATGAAGCGGGAGGAGATCACCCGCTACAAATCCGCGGTCGAGATGGACCTGATGCGGCAGATCAAGGGTCTGCTCGACCCGAAGGGCATCATGAATCCGGGCAAGGTGGTGTGAGGCGGCGCCCGGGGGGCCGGCCGGGGCCGCGGCGGTCCCGTGACGGATAGCGCACAGACGCGCTGGGGCGCCGTGCTGCTCTGCGTCCTCGCCGGCATGGCGGTCGCGGTGCAGGTTGGCAAGGTGCCGCCGGCCATGCCGGCAATGCGCGCGGAACTCGATCTCGGCCTGGTCGCGGCCGGCTGGATCGCGTCCAGCGTCGCGGCGATCGGCGCCGGCCTCGGCATCGCCAGCGGCATGCTGGCCGACCGGATCGGCCGCCGCCGTCTGGTGCTCTTCGGGCTGGCCGCCGCCGGCATCGGCAGCCTGGGCGGCGCACTCTCGCCCAGCGGCGCGCTCTTGCTGCTGACGCGCCTGCTGGAGGGCCTCGGATTCGTCGCCGTGGTGGTCTCCGCCCCTTCCCTGATCGCCGAGGCCGCGCGGCCCGCCGACCACCGTTTCGCGCTCGGCCTCTGGGCCACCTACATGCCGGCGGGCATGGCGCTGATCATGCTCGTCTCCCCGCTCGCCCTGCTGGCGTTGGGCTGGCGCGGCGTCTGGCTCGGCATCGGCCTGCTCATCCTGCTGTTCCTCGCGGCTTTCGCCTGGCTGGTTCCGGCGCCCGCGCGCGACGCGCCGCGGCGCCTTTCGACGATGCGCGACATCCTGCTCGCGCTGCAGAGGCCGGGACCCTGGCTGCTCGGCGGCTGCTTCGCCTGCTATACGCTGCAATGGGTCGCGGTCATGACCTGGCTGCCGACCTTCATGATCGAGGAGGGCGGCATCCCGCTCTCGCTTGCCGCGCCGATGACGGCGCTGATGGTGCTGTTCAACGTGCCCGGCAACATCATGGGCGGCTGGCTCCTGCAGCGCGGCGTGGCGCGCGCGAGCCTGATCGCGACCGCGCTGGTGACCATGGCCGTGATGGCGCTGGGCATGTTCGGGTCCGGCCTGCCGGTCGGCCTGCGCTACGGCATGGGCATCGTTTTCTCCATGGTGGGCGGCATGCTGCCCGCCGCCTGCCTCTCCGGCGCGCCGTTCCATGCGCGCACGCAGTCGGAGATCGGCGCCGTCAACGGCGTCATCGTGCAGGGATCGAACCTTGGCTCCTTTTCCGGCCCGCCGGCGCTCGCCTTCATGGTCGCCACCTTCGGCGGCTGGGGCGCGGTCCGCCCCTATCTGGTCGGCGCGGCGCTGGCAGGCATCCTCTGCGCCATCGCGCTGCACAGGCTGGAGCGGCGGCGATGACCGGACAGCGGACCCGCTTCGAATTCGCCGACGGGCTGCTGTTCTTCACCGCCTTCGTCTGGGGCATCAACTTTCCCATCGCCAAGCACGTGCTGGCGCACGTGCCGCCAATGCTCTTCTCCGGCGCCCGCTTCCTGCTCGGCAGCCTGGTCCTGTTCCTGTTGCTGGCCTTGCGCGGCCAGCATCTCGGCGTGCCGCGTCGTGATCTGCCGCAACTGGCGATGCTGGGTCTCATCGGCATCGCCGCCTTCCAGGGGTTCTGGTCGAACGGCGTGGCGCTGACCACGGCTTCGAAAGCGGCGATCCTGGTCAATCTCTCGCCGATCATCGCCGCCATCATGCTGAGCTTCGGACCGGTCAAGCCCGGCATGGCCACATGGATCGGCGTCTCGCTTTCCTTCGCCGGGGTGTTCCTCACCATCAACAACAGCCTGAGCGAGATCACGCTGGGTGGCGGCACCCTGGCCGGCGATCTGATGATGATCGGCGCCGCCGCCCTCTGGTCGCTCTATACCGTCATCGCCCAGCCGATCCTGGCCCGCCTCGGGCCGCTGCGGGTGACCGCATGGAGCATGCTGATCGGCGCCCTGGCCCTGCTGCCATTCGCCGCCTGGTCGGCGCGGGATTTCTCCCCGGGCGGCATCGGCCCCGGCGTCTGGCTCGGCTTCGCCTATACGGTGACCTTCGCCGGCGCCTTCGGCTTTGCCTGGTGGTATGAAGGCGTGCGGCGCATCGGCGCGAGCCGGACCATGGTCTATTCCAACATGATTCCGGTTTTCGCCATCGCCACGGCGGTGGTCCTGCTGGGCGAGGAATTCACCCTGCTGCAGACACTGGGCGCCGCCATCGTGCTGGCCGGCATCGCGCTGACCAGGCGGGGCTAGGCAGCAGGAGGCGGATTTCGCAGGGACGCGACATGAAGAGCTATTATTTCGACGACTTTCATATCGGCGAGAAGTTCGTGACCGGCGAGGAGAGCGTCTCGGAGGCGGACATCGTCGCTTTCGCCCGCACCTACGACCCGCAGCCCTTCCATATCGACCCGGCCGCGGCGGCGGCGAGCCATTTCGGCGGCATCATCGCCTCCGGCTTCCACACCCTCTCGCTCTCCTTCGCGCTCTTCTTCCGCCTGCGGCTGCTGGAGGCGGCCAATCTCGGTTCGCCGGGCATGGAAGATGTGCGCTGGATCAGGCCGCTGCGACCGGGCGAGCGGATCCATGTCGTGGCGGAGGTGACGGCGCTGCGCCCCTCGCAATCCAAACTCGATCGCGGGGTGGTCTGGATGCGGCACGACACGATCAACCAGCGCGGCGAGCTGGTCATGTCCGTCAACTGCCTGCACATGCTGAAGCGGCGCGGCGCCGGCTGAGGCGCTGCCGCCCGGCTACTCCGCGGCGCTGCGCGGGGCGCCTTGCTCCATGCTCTGAAGGAGCTGGTCGATATCGTCCTGCTGCAACCCGGCGCCGTCGAGCGCCGGCCCGTGCAGGAGATGGGCGTCGGGACGGGTATCGGCCGGATCGAAGAGATGCGGATCGCCGTCGACCGGATGCTCCGGTGCTGCGTCCCAGATCTCGATCATGCTGGCCAGGCGCTGTTCGATGTAGCGCAGCGTGTTCACCACCTTGCTGATGCGCTGGCCAGTGATGTCCTGGAAGCTGCAGGCGGAAATGATCTCGAAGGACAGCGCTTCGATGCTTTCATGCGCCGCTTTCGACCGACAGAGTTCCCCGATCTGTTCGGCGGCGTTGAGAATGTCGCCGGTCGCCCGTTCGGTCGCACTGATGATCGCGTCGAGTTCCTCGCTCGCCGCCATGATGCGGTTGGCGGAGATGTCCTTCGGGCGCAGCGCCGCGATCTCCGCGCGCGTCTTGCGGATATGCTCCGCCAGTTCCTGAAGCTCCCTGCGCATGACGCCAAGCTGAGCGCCACCCTGCGCGCGATCGGCCAGAAGCTGGCGCAGTTCGCCGAACATCCCTTCGACATGCGCCGCGCTCACCGCCTGCGACTGGCGGGCATGCTCGGCGAGGAACGCGCGGCCGAGCGGCGTTGCGCGTAGCGCCTCGGCGATCCGCTCGAAGTCGCCCATGTTCATCGTCGCGCCGCTCGTCATCGCGTGTCCGCTCCACGGGCTCGGACCGGCCGCAGCCGGAGAATGTCCTGAAGAGCCAATATGGGACACGGAAGTAAGCGGGGCGTTAACAAAACGGCCCGCTGCCCCGGAGGGCGACGGGCCGCCAGAGGGATCGCAAAAGGGATGCGGATCTAGTTCGCCAGTTCCAGCTCCCGCAGGTTGATGTGATAGGCGCTGGAGACCGCCGGCTTGAAAGTCTTCACCCGCGAGGAGAGCGCGAAAGGCGTATGGCACCAGAAGAGCGGCGGCGATTCCAGCCGCTCGCTTTCCAGCCTGGCGAAGCGCTGCAGAATCCTGATGCGCTCTTCCGGGTTGAAGGCGGCGAGCTGCTGCTTGTAGACCTCGTCATATTCCGGGACCTTCAGGTTGCCATTCGTCCAGCCCGACCAGGAGACATAGTAGGCGTTGATCGTCTCTCCGCCATCATCGGGCGAGGAACTCGGCCCGTAATAGATCATCGGATGGCGGCCGCCCCGCATCATCTGCAGCCAGGCCCCCGAATCGGTGGCCTGGCGTTCGACGACGAAGCCCATCGCCTCGAGATTGCCGGCGATGGCCTCGAGCACCTGCGGCGCGTTCGGCAGCGCGGCAAAGGACTGCGTGTGCAGGTTGAAGGTCACCTTGTGGCCCGGCTTGATCCCCGCTTCCTGCAGGAGCTGCTTGGCCTTGGCGAGATCGTAGGGAATGCGCGGCAGGCCGTCGAGATAGCCGAAGGTCGCCGGCGTGAAGGGGCTGCTCGCCGGTTCGCAGATCCCCGAGAGGATGTTGTTGGCGATCTCGTCCACCTTGATACCGTGGGCAATGGCAAGCCGCACCCGGCGGTCGGCGGATTCGGGGAACTTGGTGCGATCGAAGTGAAGGACGTTGGTGCCGCTGTATTTGGTGAGCAGGATGCGCACTTTCGGATTGGCGCGAATGCGTTCCAGCAGCGGACCGGTCAGGCCGAGGATGATATCGGCTTCGCCGCGCTCGAGCATCGCGTAGCGCGTGAAAGGCTCCTGCACCAGGCGGAAGGTGACGTTCTTGACCTTGGGCGCGCCCGCCCAGTACTCGCTGTTGGCCTCGAAGCGCGTCCATTCGCCGGCCTTGAGTTCGGCCAGCTTGAAGGGTCCGGTCCCGATCGGCTTTTCCTGGTAGCCCTTCGGCCCGACACGCTCGTAGTAGGCCTTGGGCAGGATGCCCTGCATGCCGAGACGGATCGATGTGAAGAAGGCGGGCCAGGGCGCCTTGAGGATGAAGCGGACATGGTCGGGCGCCATCACCTCGATCCGTTCGATCGAATCGACGAAACCCTGCCGGTAGGCATGGCCGGTCTCGGTCGAGAGCACGCGCTCGTAGGTGAACTTCACGTCCTCCGCCGAAAGCGGGTCGCCGTTATGGAATTTGGCATTGCGGCGCAGCTTGAAATCGATCTGCTTGCCCTCGTTGGTGATCGTCCAGCTCTCGGCCAGCGCCGGATACTTGCCATCGGGCCCGAGATTGATCAGGCCGTCCTGCAGCATCTCGTAGTTGCTCTGGTCGATGGCGCCGCGGATCTCGGTCGGATCGAACTGCTGGCGCAAGGTCGGCAGCGCGATCATGACCTCGCCCTTGGGCTGGGCCTCGGCCGGCCCGGAAAGCGCGACCAGGGCCACGGCGGCCACAAGGCATGGCGCCAATGGCGCCGTAAACGGACTCTTCCTGGCATTCGGCATCTTGTTCCTCCCCCGTGGATGCGCTGCTTGCTTATGGTTCGCTGAAATCAGCCTTATTGAACCGTAATTATCATATCAAATAAAGGCGCAATTTGAAAAAATTGTCACCATATTGAATCGCAAGCCTTGCGATATGCCCAGGTCGCAGGCGCCGCCGGCGCCCGAATCGACCCAGGCGCACGGATCCGGACCCACCGGGTGGGCGGCATGTCTCGGGATGTGTTTTCAGGGTTGCTTGCGGTGCGGCCGAGGCGGCCGCGCGCCGATGCTGGCGCCCCCAACGGGAATCGAACCCGTGTCTCCAACGTGAGAGGCTGGCGTCCTAGGCCGCTAGACGATGGGGGCACTGGCGCGGGAAATCTGGCAGGCGGCCCGCGCGCGGGCCACACAGATAGCGGCAAGGCCCGGGCCTTGCAAGCGCTTTGTTCCCCGGGAACGGCCACGCCCGCCCCGCTTTCCCTTGGTGGCGGAAGAGCGGATTTGCTATATCGGCGCATCGCGTCAATGAACGGGCCGGAGGCCGGAAACGGCGGCCGGCCAACGGGGGAGACATGATCCAGAAGACAGCCATGAAATCGGCCACCATCGCCTCGCTGTTCGGCGCGGCACTGCTGGCCGGGGCCGCGGCCATCGCCCTGCCGGAAGCGGCCCGGGCGGACACGCGCGTGACGCTCAAGTCCGCGACCTCGTCCTCGTCCTACTACGTGATGATCGTCCAGATCGGCGAGGCGCTGAAGGAAGCGACCGGCGGCAAGATCCAGGCCACGATCGAGGAGAGCCAGGGTTCGGTCCAGAACGTCAAGGAAGCGGCGCGCCGGCCCGGCAATTTCGTCTTCACCACGCCGCCCAGCCTGCTGAAGCAGGCGCAGGCCGGCCAGAAACCTTTCGAAGGCGAGACCGGTTACGACAAGGTGCGGGCGCTCTTCGTCATGCCCTTCGTCACCATCCATCTGGTGGTGCGCGCCGACAGCGGCGTCGCCGGCGCCGCCGACCTGGCAGGCAAGGACTTCATCGGCGGCGGCAAGGGCACCTTCTGCGAAGGCCGGACCAAGACCGTGCTGAAGCTGCTGGGCCTCGAAGGCAAGGTGAACCTGGTGGACGTGGAACTGGCCTCGGCCGATGCGGCGGTGAAGAACCGCAAGGTCGCGGGCTACGCGACCTGCTCGTCCCATCCGACGCCGCAGGTGCAGGAACTCGCCACGACCACCGCGATCCGCATCATCTCCTTCACCCCCGACCAGCTTTCCACCATCATCGCGCAGGATGCCTCCTCCGGCCCGGTGACGATCAAGGCCGGCACTTACAAGGGGTTGGACCAGGACGTGCAGACCGTCGGCGTCCCGGTCGGCGCCTATGCCACCACCAACATGGATGACGAAACCGCCTACCAGATCACCAAGGCCTTCTGGAGCAAGCGGGCGGAGATGGCCAAGACCAATCCCTGGTGGAACGGCATCAATCCGGACATGGTGGCGCAGCTCGGCTCCAAGCTGCATCCCGGCGCGGCGCGCTATTACAAGGAAGCCGGAATCAAGCTTCCCGAAAGCATGATGTAGCGACCGGGGGCGGCCGGCGGCCGCCCCTTCGTCCCGCCCCCGCCCTTGTCCGCCACCACCGAACGATCGCCGCCGATGCGCGCGGCGCTGCTCTGCGCCGCCCTCCTCACCGTCGGCGCCCATGTCTGGCTGATCTTTTCCGGCCTGGTGCCGAGCCTGATCGCGCGGCCGCTGCATTTCGCCACGGCGCTGCCATGGATCTTCCTCTTCGCCGCGGCGCGCGGGAGCATCGAGCGGGTGGGCGGCGTGATCGCCTTCGCCGTCGGCATGGCCGCGGCGCTCTACATCATGCTGAACCGGCCGGCGCTGGTCGATCAGTATGGCGCGCTGGACGGTTCGCTCCTGCAATTCGCCATGGCGGGCGCCATCATCCTCGTGGTCCTGGAAATGGCGCGCCGCGCGGTGCAGCCGGTGCTGCCGGCGGTCGCCTGCCTCGCGCTCGCCTATGGCATGTTCGGGCAGCATCTGCCGGGCATCATGGGGCATCCCGGCATCCCGATGGATTACTTCCTCGGCAATATGGTGATCGCCGAGGCCGGCCTGTGGGGCCTGCTCACCGGCACCTCGATCGAACTGATCGTCCCTTTCATGATTCTCGGTGCCTTTGTCTCCGCCGGCGCGGCGGGCCAGGGCTTCATGGCCGTGGCGACCCAGCTCGCCGGGCGCTACCGCGCCGGCGCCGCGAAAGTCTCGGTGCTGGCCTCCGCGCTGTACGGCACGATCTCGGGCTCCGCTTCGGCCAACGTCGCCTCGGTCGGCTCCATTACCATTCCCGCCATGCGGCGCATGGGCTACCCCGCTCCCTTCGCCGCCGCGACCGAGGCGGTCGCCTCGACCGGCGGCCAGATCATGCCGCCGGTGATGGGGGCGGGCGCCTTCCTCATGGCGGAACTGACGCGCACTGCCTATGCCGACATCGCCATCGCCTCCGTGCTGCCCGCGGTCCTCTTCTTCATGGGCGCCTGGATCGGCGTGCATTTCTTCGCCCTTCGCTACGATCTCAAGGGCCTGACGGAAAGCGACCTTCCCGGCTGGGCCATGGTGGCGCGCGCGCTCCCCTTCTTCGCGCTGCCGCTCGTGGTCCTCGTCGCCATGCTGCTGGTGCTGGGCTATTCCGCCGCCTACTCGGCGATCGCCGCCACGCTGGCCACGGCCATACTGCTGCCCGTCGATCCGGTCCGGGGCTTCTCGCTCCGCCTGTTCCTTGCCCGGCTCGAGATCGCCATCGTCGATGCCGCACGCCAGATCGCCCTGATCGCCGCCATCATCATCTGCGCCGGGCTGATCGTCGGCGTCTTCAACGTGACCGGGCTCGGCGTGAAGATCACCTCGCTGATCGTCAGCCTCTCCGGCGGCAATCTCTGGATCGCCCTGGCACTGACGGCGCTCGCCTGCCTCGTGCTCGGCATGGAGCTGCCGACGACCGCCGCCTACCTGATCTGCATTGCCGTCGCCGGCCCGGCGCTGGTCAAGCTCGGGCTGCCGGAACTCCAGGGCCATCTGTTCGTCTTCTGGTATGCGCTGCTCTGCACCATCACGCCGCCGGTATGCGGCACCGTCTTCGTCGCGGCCGGTATTGCCGGCGCGCCGTGGCTCACAGTCGCCCTCCAGGCCATGCGCATCGGCATCGGCCTCTACATCATTCCGCTCGGCATGATCGCCAATCCGGCCGTGCTCGATCTCAAGGCCGCGCCGATGCTGGCGCTGGCCGCCGCGCTCAAGATCGGCCTCGGCATCTGGCTGATCAGCTTCGCCACCATCGGCGGCGGGCGGCGGCCGCTGGCCGGGCTCGCGGCGATGGCGGCCGGCCTGCTGGCGCTCTTCCTCTACGGTGTCGGGGCCTGAGCGGCCGCCGCCACGGCAAGGAAACGGTCGATCCGCGCCTCGTCCGCATCGAAGGGAACGACCAGGCGGATTGCATCGGCCCCGGCCGAGACCCAGGGATGGAAGCGCGCGCCGGCGCCGGCCAGCCGCTCGCGCACCGGCCGGGGCAAGCGCACGAAGACCTCGTTGGCCTCGACCGGGTGCGCGAGTTCGGTCCCCGGCAGGGAAGCGAGCCCGCGCGCCAGGCGCTCCGCCATGGCATTGGCATTGGCAGCGAGGCGCAGCCAGAGCCCGTCTTCCAGATAGGCCACGAGCTGGGCAGAGAGGAAACGCATCTTGGAAAAGAGATGCCCGGCCCGCTTGCGGCGATAGAGGAAATCGGTCGCGCGGGCGGGATCGAAAAAGACCACCGCCTCCGCCGCCATGGCGCCGTTCTTGGTCGCGCCGAAGGACAGCACGTCGACGCCCGCCTTCCAGGTCGCCTCCGCCGGGCTCGCACCCTGATGGACCAGCGCGTTGGCGAAGCGCGCACCATCCATGTGCAGCGCCAGCCGGTGCCGGCGGCAGACTTCGGCGATGGCCCGGGTCTCGGCCACGGAATAGACGGTGCCGCATTCGCTGGCCTGCGAGATCGAGACCGCCGCCGGCTGGACATGATGCTGGACGCCGAAACCATACCCGTCGAGAAAGCGTGCAAGATCGCCGGCGCCGATCTTGCCGTGCGCGCCGTCCATCGGCGCGAGTTTCGCGCCGCCGGTAAAGAATTCCGGCGCGCCACATTCGTCCTCTTCGATATGCGACAGCCGGTGGCAGCAGACGAGGCCCCAGGGCGGCGCCAGCGCGGCGAGCGCCAGCGCATTGGCCGCCGTGCCCGTGGCCAGCGGAAAGACCGCGACCTCCCGCTCGAACAGCTCGTTCATCTTCGACTGAAGCCGCTTCGTCCAGTCGTCCTCGCCATAGGACGAGGCGCTGCCGGCATTCGCCGCGGCGATGGCCGCAAGGATCGCCGGCGCGATGCCGGCCACGTTGTCGCTGCGGAAATCCACGTTCAGTTCCCCTGCAGGATAAACAGATCGAGCGGACGAAAGCCGTCCCCCCGGTCGTTCAACAGATAGGCCGCGCTGTGCAGCGCCTGGCCGCCCGCGACCATGGTCAGCAGCCAGGCAAGCTCCGGCTCGTAGGCCGAGGCGAGATCGGTGGCGGAAAGCCGGGCCGGGCCGTCGGGATGGGAATGCCAGACACCGACCACCGCAAGCGGGCCGCCGCGCAACTCGCGCTCCAGGCCGATGCGCAGGCCCGGATCGACCTCGAAGCGCCGGCGCCGGTCCTCCGCCACGTTGCGGGACTGAACGATGCGGTCCACAAAAATCCGGTCGCCCGGTCCCCTGCGCCCCACCAGCAGGGCGCAGGCTTCCTCGGGATAGGCCGCCTCCGCCGCATCGATGAGGGCCTTGAGATCGCGCGCGCCGAGCAGCAGCACCGGCCTACTCCAGCGCCTCGATCTCGAAGCTGCCGAGCCGCTCGCCGGTGTTCATGTCGAGAAGAATGATCTGCTCCGCGCCGCCGACGTCGCGGATGCGCAGCAGCAACCGGTCGCCGTCCGGGCGCATCTCGATGATGCGGCTGGAGCGGGGCAGTTCGAGCTTGCGCACGCCGAACGCCGCGGGCGCGCCAGCGCGTACGAGGCCGGCGGAAGCGACCGAGCCCCGTTCCGCCTTTCCCCCGACGCGGCTCGTGATGCCCCAGATCACCACGGCGCCGGAAATCAGGATGGCGACACCGAGCAGAATGACGACGGCCTTGAGCAGGCGTATGTTCGGTTGCTGATACATGTCCTCTCCAGCGCCGCCCCGCAGCCTTCTCGTCACCGCCGGCCCCGCCGACCAGGGGGAACGGCTGGATCGTTTCCTCGCCCGCGCGATCGGGCCCGAGGTCAGCCGCGCGCGCCTCAAGTCCTTGATCGAACAAGGGCTCGTCGCATCCGGGGGGCAGACGATAACCGAGCCCTCCCACCGGGTCAAACCGGGGCAAAGCTACCATCTGGAACTGCCGGAGGCGCGCGAGGCGGAACCGCGGCCGCAGGCCATGCCGCTCGCCGTCGTCTACGAAGACGATCAACTTATCGTGATCGACAAGCCGGCAGGCATGGTCGTCCATCCGGCGCCGGGCAACCCCGATGGCACCCTGGTCAATGCGCTGATCGCCCATTGCGGCGATAGCCTGTCGGGGATCGGCGGCGTGCGCCGTCCCGGCATCGTGCATCGTATCGACAAGGATACCTCCGGCCTGCTGGTCGCCGCCAAGACGGATCTGGCGCACCAGGCCCTCTCGCGCCTCTTCGCCGCCCACGACATCGAGCGCAGCTATCTGGCGCTCGTCTGGGGCCGGCCACGCGCCGCGGAAGGTCGCATCGAAGGCAATATCGGCCGCGATCCGCGCAACCGCAAACGCATGACCGTGCGGCGGGAAGGCGGCAAGCCGGCGGTGACCAGGTATCGCATCCTGCAATCCTTCGGCGAGGTCGCCAGCCTGCTGGAATGCCGGCTGGAAACCGGCCGGACCCATCAGATCCGCGTGCATCTGAGCCAGGCCGGCCATCCCCTGGTCGGTGATCCGACCTATGGCCGGGCCCGGGCCGGGCGTCTGGCACGCCTGCCCGATGCCGTGCGCGAGGCCCTCGGCGGCTTCCGCCGCCAGGCCCTGCATGCGGCGCGGCTCGGCTTCCGTCATCCGGTGAGCGACCGGATGCTGCGCCTCGAGAGTCCGCTGCCGGCAGACATGGCACGCCTTATTTCCGCCCTCAACGGTTTGTAACATACCCAACTGAAGTTAGGGGTTATCTTGATTTTTCCGCAGAACGGTCCTAGATTGGCACTCATGATGCCAGAGTGCCAGGACGCCCGGAACATCTGTCCAAACCGGGCGGCAAGGTCAGGCAGGGGGCGGCCGCAATATCCGGGCCGCGGGAGCAGAGAATGAGCAAGCAGTATATTCCGGCGCTGACGCCCGATGTCAGCCTGTCGCGTTATCTCCAGGAGATCCGCAACTTCCCGATGCTGGAGCCGGACGAGGAATACGTCCTGGCCAAGTCCTGGCGCGATCATGGCGACCTCGAAGCCGCGCACCGACTGGTGACCAGCCATCTGCGCCTCGTCGCCAAGATCGCCATGGGCTATCGCGGCTACGGACTGCCGGTCGGCGAACTGATCGCCGAGGGCAATATCGGCATGATGCAGGCAGTCAAGCGTTTCGAGCCGGACCGCGGCTTCCGCCTCGCCACCTATGCCATGTGGTGGATCCGCGCCGCCATCCAGGAATACATCCTGCGTTCCTGGTCGCTGGTGAAGATCGGCACCACGGCAGCTCAGAAGAAGCTCTTTTTCAACCTGCGCCGGCTGAAAAGCCAGCTTCAGGCCATCGACGAGGGCGACCTCTCGCCGGACAAGGTGAAGAAGATCGCCCGCGACCTCTCGGTGAGCGAGGAAGAGGTCGTCACCATGAACCGCCGACTGGCCGGACCCGACCATTCGCTCAACGCGCCGCTGCGCATCGATGGCGATGGCGAATGGCAGGATTGGCTCGAGGACGAGAGCGCCAATCAGGAGGAGCGGCTTGGCGAGTCCCAGGAGTTCGCAGGGCGCAAGCGCCTGCTCGATGCCGCTCTCGGCAAGCTGAACGAGCGCGAGCGCGACATCCTGGTGGAGCGGCGGCTCAAGGACGAGCCGACGACGCTCGAGGATCTCTCCACCAAGTACAACATTAGCCGCGAGCGGGTGCGCCAGATCGAGGTGCGCGCCTTCGAGAAGCTGCAGAAGGCGATCCGTACGGAAGCCCGCGCCGAGGGACTCGACTGAAGCGCAGCGGTGCTCAACCCCGATCCTCGAAGGGGTCGCGCATCAGGATCGTGTCTTCGCGCTCGGGAGAAGTGGAGAGCAGCGCCACCGGCGCCTCGATCAGTTCCTCGATCCGCCGCACATACTTGATGGCGGTGGCCGGCAGTTCCGACCAGCTTCGCGCACCCTGCGTGCTCTCCGACCAGCCCTCGAGCGTTTCGTAGACCGGCTCGACCGCCGCCTGCGCCGCCATGCCGGCAGGAAAATGGCCGAGCGCCGCTCCTTCCAGCCGGTAGCCGACGCAGACCTTGATTTCCTTCAGCCCATCGAGCACGTCGAGCTTGGTGAGGGCGATGCCGGCAATGCCGTTCACCTTGACCGATTGGCGCACCATCACCGCATCGAACCAGCCGCAGCGCCGCCGCCGGCCGGTGACGGTGCCGAACTCCCGGCCCCGCTCGCCCAGCCCCTGCCCGATCTCGTCCTGCAATTCGGTCGGGAACGGGCCGGAGCCGACGCGGGTCGTATAGGCCTTGGCAATACCCAGCACATAGCCGACCGAACCCGGGCCGAGCCCGGAGCCGGTGCCCGCCTGCCCGGCGACCGTGTTGGACGAAGTGACGTAAGGGTAAGTGCCGTGATCGACATCGAGCATGGCCGCCTGCGCGCCCTCGAAAAGGATGCGCTTGCCCGCCCGGCGCACCTCGTCCAGACGCAGCCAGACATTGTCGGCGTAGGGCAGAATGCGGGGCGCGATCTCGAGCAGCGCGCGGCAGATCTCATCCCCATTGATCTCGGCCACCCCGAGGCCGCGCCGGAGCGCGTTGTGATGGGCGAGCAGGCCGTCCACCTTCATGCGCAGCGTCGCGGGCTCGCGCAGGTCGCAGACCCGCACCGCACGCCGCCCCACCTTGTCCTCGTAGGCGGGGCCGATGCCCCGCCGTGTCGTGCCGATACGGATGACGCCGCTCGCATCCTCCCGCATGGCATCGAGATCACGGTGGAAGGGAAGGATCAGGGTGGTATTTTCGGCGAGCTTGAGCACATCGGGCGTCACCGCGAGCCCCTGTTCCGCCACGCGGCCGATCTCCTCGATCAGCGCCCACGGGTCGACGACGACACCGTTGCCGATCACGGACAGCTTGCCGCGCACCACGCCCGAGGGCAGCAGGCTCAGCTTGTAGACCTTGCCATCCACCACCAGCGTATGGCCGGCATTGTGCCCGCCCTGGAAGCGCACCACGATCTCTGCCCGCTCGGAAAGCCAGTCGACGATCTTGCCCTTGCCCTCGTCGCCCCACTGGGCGCCGACCACCGCCACGTTCGTCATGCCAGTCCCACTTCCCTGATTTCACCGCCGACGAGATGGTGCGTACAGCCAAGCCGGCGCGCTTCCCCGGCCGGATCGTCGACCGGCCCGAATCCCTGCACCGTGCACCATCCCTCGGCTCGCAGACGCCGCGCCTTTGCAAGCGGGCAGTCGGGCGGCAGATAGATCCGGCGCATGCCGTTGGCGGGCGGTAGCGCCCGCAGGATCGAATCGAGATAGAGCGTGATGCCGGTGCAGGACTCCCCGCCGCTCAGATAGCGCCCGCCACGCCCCAGTTCGCCGCGCACGCCGCGGGCGAAGAAGGTGAAGCTGATGCCGGTCTGGTATTCGAGGCCGCGAAACTCGCCGGGATCGGCGGTGAGCATCAGATCGGGCGCTGCCCGGCGCAGCCGGCCGATCAGTTCCGACAGTTCCGCCGCCATATCCGCCGCCGCCGGCGGCAACGGCAACCGGGCGAGCTGCGCCACCGCCTGCTCCGCCGGGCCGGCCGCCGCCATCAGCGCCTCGAGCGTCGGAGCAGCCGGCCCCGCCGCCTGCCGCAGCGCCGCCACGTCCTTCTGGTCGAGGGCCCGGCGCGCCTCGCGCGCGCGCTCCTCGTCGAGGCCGAGCCCCTGGCAGAGTGCCGGCGCCAGCAGCGGCTGCGTCAGATCCACGGAGACATGGCGCACGCCTAGTTCGGACAGCGCCTCCGCCGCCATCAGGATCACCTCGAGGTCGGCACCGAGGGCTTCGGTGCCAATGATCTCTGCCCCGGCCTGGGCAAACTGCCGCTCCGGCCGGAGCTGGCTGCCGCGCACGCGCAGCACCTGGCCGGCATAGGAAAGGCGCAGCGGCCGCGCCACGTCCTTGAGGCGCGTCTCGGCGATGCGCGCGACCTGAAGGGTCATATCCGGGCGCACGCCGAGCATCCGCTGGGAAATCGGATCCATGAGCCGGAACATGTGCGGTGCCAGCGACTGGCCGGGCCCGGCAAGCAGTGTGTCCTCGAATTCGATCAGCGGCGGCTTCACCCGGCGGTAGCCATGGCCCGCGAAGCCCATCATCAGCCGCTCGATGACATGCGCCTCCCATTCGGCCTCGGGCGGCAGTCCGTCCCTGAGGCCGGCGGGCAGAAGTCCGCTGGCTCCAACCTTCTTCATGACGCTGCTCTTAAATCACGTTTGCCACCGCCCGCCAACCGCGCCGGCGCCCGAGCATCAGAACAGGAGCTGCTTCACCCGCTGCACGTGCGGCAGGGCACAGATCTGGTCGATAACCCCGTCGGGAACCGGCCCATCGACCTCGACCAGGGCGATTGCATCGGCCCCCGGCGCCGAGCGGCCAAGCGCGAAGGTCGCGATGTTGATGCCGTTCTCGCCCAGGATCGTGCCAAGGCGGCCGATGAAGCCCGGCTTGTCGTCGTTGGTGACGAACAGCATGTGCGGCCCGAGTTCCGCCTCGACCTTGATGCCCTTGATCTGCACCACGCGCGGACGCCGGTCGGCAAAAAGGGTGCCGGCCACGTCGCGGGTGCGCTGTTCGGTCACCACGGTAAGCCGGATCAGCGTGTGATAGTCGCCCGAGCGCTCGTGCTTCACCTCGGTCACGTCGATGTTGCGCTCCTTGGCGATGATCGGCGCATTGACCATGTTGACCGAATCGAGCAACGGCTTGAGCAGTCCCTGCAGGGCGACCGCCGTCAGTGGCCTGGTATTGAGCTGCGCCACATCGCCCTCGTACTCGACGATCACCTTGCGCAGGCCGGTTTCAGTCACCTGCCCGGCGAAGGAACCAAGCTGTTCCGCAAGTTTCATGTAGGGCCGGAGCTTCGGCGCATCCTCGGCGCTGACCGAGGGCATGTTGAGCGCGTTCATCACCGCGCCGCTGATCAGGAAGTCGGACATCTGCTCCGCCACCTGCAATGCGACATTCTCCTGCGCCTCGGCGGTCGAGGCGCCGAGATGCGGCGTCGCCACCAGGTTCGGATGGCCGAACAGGATGTTGTCCTTCGCCGGCTCGGTCGCGAAGACATCGAGGGCCGCTGCCGAAACCTGACCGGAATCTAGCGCCTCCTTCAGATCCTCCTCCACGATCAGCCCGCCGCGCGCGCAATTGACGATGCGCACGCCGCGCTTGCAGCGCGCCAGCGTCTCGCGGTTGAGCAGGCCACGGGTCTGGTCGGTGAGCGGCGTGTGCAGGCTGATGAAGTCGGCGCGGCGCAGCAGTTCGTCGAGTTCCACCTTCTCGACGCCGAGATCGGTGGCGCGTTCGGGCGAGAGGAAGGGATCGTAGGCGATGACCTTCATCTTCAGTCCCTGCGCCCGGTCGGCGACGATAGAGCCGATATTGCCGCAACCGACGATGCCAAGCGTCTTGGAATAGAGCTCGACGCCCATGAACCTCGACTTCTCCCACTTGCCCTGCTGCGTCGAGCGGTCGGCCTGCGGCACCTGGCGGGAGAGCGCCATCATCATCGCAATGGCATGTTCGGCGGTGGTGATGGAATTGCCGAATGGCGTGTTCATCACGCAGACGCCGTGCGCGGTCGCGGCATTGACGTCGATATTGTCGACGCCGATGCCGGCACGACCCACCACCTTGAGCCGCTTGGCCGCCGCCAGGACCTTGGCCGTCACTTTGGTCGCCGAGCGGACGGCGAGGCCGTCATACTCGCCGATGATCTCGAGAAGCTGTTCCGGCTTCAGGCCGACTTTTTCGTCTGCCTGTATGCCGCGGTCATGGAAGATTTGCTTCGCCGCCGGGCTCAGCTCGTCGGCGATCAGGACCTTGATGGTCATGGTTCAAGCTGCCTTTCCGAAATTGTCGCGCACCTCGCCATAGGCCCAGTCGAGCCAGGGCGTCAGCGCCAGGAGGTCCGAAGTCTCGATGGTCGAGCCGCACCAGATACGCAAGCCCGGCGGCGCGTCCCGGTACGAGCCGATATCGTAGGCAACCCGTTCCTTCTCCAGCATCGCCGCGAGCCGCTTCGCGGCCTCCGCCTGTTCGCCCTCCGACAGTCCCGTGAACCAGGGATCGACGATCTTCAGGCAGACGCTGGTGCAGGAGCGCGTGCGCGGATCCTCGGCCAGGAAATCGACCCACTGGGTCTTTCCGACCCAGGCGGCGAGGACCGCGAGATTGGCCTCCGAACGCTCGATGAGCCCTTTGAGGCCACCCACCTGCTCGCCCCATTTGAGCGCGTCGATTTGGTCCTCGACACAGAGCAGCGAAGGCGTGTTGATCGTCTCGCCCTTGAAGATGCCCTCGATCAGCTTCCCGTCCTTGGTCATGCGGAAGATCTTGGGCAGCGGCCAGGCCGGGACATGGCTTTCCAGCCGGGCCACGGCGCGCGGGCTCAGCACCAGCATGCCATGCGCGGCTTCGCCGCCCATCACCTTCTGCCAGGACCAGGTGACGACATCGAGCCGCCGCCACGGCAGATCCATGGCGAACACCGCCGACGTGGCGTCGCAGATGGCAAGCCCCTCGCGAGCCTCGGGGATCCAGTTGCCATCGGGCACTCGCACGCCCGATGTCGTGCCGTTCCAGGTAAAGACGACGTCGTGCGACCAGTCGACCTGCGCCAGGTCGGGCAGGCGGCCATAGGGCGCCTTGATGGCGCGTGCGTCCTTGAGCCTCAGTTGCTTGGTGACATCGCTCACCCATTCGGCGCCGAAACTCTCCCAGGCCAGAAGATCGACCGGACGCGGCCCGAGCAGCGACCAGAGCGCCATCTCCACCGCACCGGTATCGGAAGCCGGCACGATGCCGATCCGGTAATCCTCGGGAATGGCGAGAATGCGCCGCGTGCGATCGATCACCTCGACCAGCTTCGCCTTGCCTTCCCGCGACCGGTGCGAGCGTCCGAGTGCCGCGCTGATGAGACTTTGGGGGGACCAGCCCGGGCGCTTGGCACAGGGGCCGGAGGAGAAATACGGCGTCGAGGGACGCCGCGCAGGCTTCGACATATGTGCGTTCCTTCCAGAACGAAGCGCTCCGTTGGGGGAGCGTGACCCGCGGCGGATCATAGGGACGGCGCGATGCCTGTCAATCGGCCGGACGATGACGTTTTGTCGCGCATTGTTTCAATCCGGCCCGGTCCGCTTCGGCGGTTGCGCGCCGTCGCGCAGAGGCGTAGCTTCTGCAAAGCGACGGTTCCCCGATAAGGGGATTGAAAGGGAACGCGGTGCGACGATCCGGCGGATCGTCAATTCCGTGGCTGCCCCCGCAACTGTAAGCGGCGAGCCGATGTCCGAGTTTTTGCCACTGGGGCCACCCGGGAAGGCAGGACAGAAGCGGAGACCCGTGAGCCAGGAGACCTGCCGCCGCAGCGTCACCTAACCATTGGTGCGGGGTCGCCCGATGGTTGCGGATCGCCGTTTGCGGTGACGCGAGAGATTGCGTTTTCGCGCGGAGGTCTGCCGTGGTGGGAGAGTCGTTTTCCATCCGCATTCTGCAAGTCGATTGCATGCGTTCCGGCGCCCTCGCGCCGGACCGCCCGGCGCGTGGCGCAGTCATGTCCCGACGCATCACCGGATGGAGCATCACATGCGAACGACTGCCCTGTTGAGCCTTGCCGCCTTCATTGCGCTGCCCGCCGCCGCCCAGGAGGGCACGCCGCAGGGCGGCGATATCGTCGTCACCGCCACGCGCATCCCGCTGCCGGCCGAACAGGTGGCGAGTTCCGTCACCGTGATCGACCAGGCGGAACTCGAGCGCCGGCAGATCCGCAATGTCGCCGATGCCATTCGCGCGGCGCCCGGTCTCTATCTCGCGCAGAATGGCGGCGCCGGAAAGCAGGCCCGCGCCTTCCTGCGCGGCGCCGAGTCGCGCCATACGCTGGTGCTGGTGGACGGCATCGAGATCCAGGACCCGAGTTCGCCGGATGGCGCTTACGACTTTCAGCATCTGGATGCGACCGATATCGAGCGCATCGAGGTCCTGCGCGGGCCGCAGAGTTCGCTTTATGGCTCGGATGCGATCGGCGGCGTGGTCAACATCATCACAAGGCGCGGCAAGGGCCCGCCCGCCGCCACCGCCTCCATCGAGGGCGGCTCGTTCTTCACCCATGCGGAACGGGCCGGCATCTCCGGCTCCCAGGGTCCGTTCCACTACCGTCTCAATGTCGGCTACCTGCGCTCGGAGGGCACCAGCGTGACGCCGAAGCGCCTGCGCCCGGCCGGCGCAAGGGCGGAGCGGGACGGCTACGAGAACCTCACCGTCTCCTCGCGCTTCGGCGTCGATATCGCCGACAACGCGGAGATCAACGTGGCGCTGCGCTATGTCGATACCGAGAGTGAACTGGACGTGCGCCCCGAGGACCCGAACAGCATCGAACGCACCAACCAGTTCTTCGGCCGCGTGGAAGGGAAGGCCAGCCTGTTCGGCGATCGCCTCGATTCGAAACTCGGCTTCTCCTACACCCTCTACGACCGCCGCGACCGCGATCCGGCGGACCGTCTTTCCGCCGACTTCTCCCGCGCCAACAACCGCTCGAGCAAGGAGAAGTTCGACTGGCAGAACGACATCCGCATCACCGATGCGCATACACTGACGCTCGGCCTGGAGACGGAGCGGGAGAGCGCGCGCGCCGACAGCCGCTTCTCCTCGGGCTTTGCCTCGCGCACGGACGAGGATGCGCGCACCAATGCCGGCTTCGCGCAGTTGCAATCGGGCTTCTTCGAGCGCTTCTTCGTTACCGGCTCGGTCCGCGTCGACGATCACGAGAACTTCGCCGCCGAACCCACCTGGCGCATCGCGCCCGCCTACCTGCTGCGCGAGACCGGCACCAAATTCAAGGGGAGCTACGGCACCGGCTATCGGGCGCCGACCCTCTTCCAGCTCCATGGCGCGAGCTTCTTCGGGAATTTCGGCATCTTCAACGGCAATCCCGACCTGAAGCCCGAGACCAGCCGCGGCTTCGACGTGGGCTTCGAGCAGACGCTCTGGCAGGGCCGCATCGTTTTCGGCGCAAGCTACTTCCAGACGCGCATCCGCGACCTGATCGACTTCAACCAGACCTTCTCCTCGCTGGTCAATATCGACCGGACCAGGACGGAAGGCGTCGAAAGCTTCATCAGCCTGCGCCCGTTCGACAGTCTCGAAATCCGCATCGACCATACTTATGCCGACTCGAAGAACGAAGAGACGGACCAGCAGCTCCTGCGCCGGCCGCGCAACAAGGGCTCGCTCGCCATCGACTGGCGTCCGGTCGAAAAGGCAAGCGTCAGCCTGACCGGCCTGCATGTGGGGCGGCGCACGGACGTGGATGCCGTCACTTTCGCGCGCAAGCGCACCGATGCCTACACGGTCTTCAATCTGGCGGGCAGCTACGACATCCTGCCCAGCCTCACCCTGTTCGCCCGTATAGAGAACCTGTTCGACAAGGACTACGAGGACCCGGACGGCTTCCGCCGCCCGGGCATCGCCGCCTTCGGCGGCCTGCGCGCGAGGTTCTGAGCATGCGCCGCCCGGCCCGTCTCCTGCCCCTTGCGCTGGCGCTGCTTGCGGCACCGACGATGGCGGGCGACAGGCCGGAGCGCATCGTCTCGCTCAATCTCTGTGCCGACCAGATGCTGCTCCTCCTGGTCGAGCGCCCGCGCATCGCCGCACTCTCCTCCCTCTCACGCGATGCCGATCTCGCGCCGCTCGCCGGCGAGGCGGCCGGCCTGCCCATGGTCGCGGCGGATGCGGAAGCGGTCCTGCGGCTGTCGCCGGATCTGGTGCTGACCGGCGCCTTTACGGCACGGGCCAGCGTGCAACTGCTCGGGCGGCTCGGCGTGCCCCTGCACGAGGTCGGCATCGTTGGCGGTTTCGCCGATGGGGCGGCGGAGATCCGCCGCCTGGCGAAGCGTCTCGGCGCCGAGGCCCGCGCCGAACGGCTGATCGCCGCCATGCAAAGCCGCCTTGCGGAGGTGTCGCGGCCGCATCATTCCGGCAGCCCGCGCACCGTGATCTATCAGGCCAATGGCATCGCGATCGGCGAGGGCCAGCTTTCCTCTGACGTGCTGACGCGGGCCGGGCTCGCGAACATCGCGCCTTCGCTCGGCTTGCCGCAGGGCGGCTATCTGCCGCTTGAAAGCCTGATCCGCGCCCGCCCGGAGATCCTGATCCTCGAAGCCTATCGCCCCGAACTGCCCTCGCTCGCCCAGGCGCTGCTGCGCCATCCGGCACTGGATGCCTATGCGCGCGCGGCACGCCAGATCGTCGTCTCTTCCGCGGACTGGACCTGCCCCGGCCCCTGGGCGGTCGAGGCCGTGGCACGTATCGCGGCCGAGGGGCAGACACCATGAAGGTCCTGACCGCCATGCTCGCGCTCGCCGCGCTGGCCCTGTTTGCCCTGAGCCTGGCGACCGGCCCCGGTGGCGCGGTCGATGCCGGACTGCTGCGCGGGGCGCTTTCTGCCCCCGCCTCGCCGGAAGCGCTGATCCTGTTCGAGATCCGCCTGCCGCGGGCGCTCCTCGGCCTCATGGTCGGCGCCAGCATGGGCCTGGCCGGCGCGGCGTTGCAGGGCCTGCTGCGCAATCCGCTGGCCGAGCCGGCGCTGATCGGCGTCACCGCCTCGGCGGCGCTCGGCGCCGTGATCGCCTTCTATTTCGGCTTCGCCGCCGCCTTCGCCTTCGCCCTGCCCGCCGGCGGCATGGCGGGCGCGCTCATCGCCATCCTGCTCATCTATGCCCTGGCCGGTCTTTCCGCCTCGATCCACACGCTGATCCTGGCCGGCGTCGCGGTCAATTCCATCGCCGCCGCGCTCACCTCGCTCGCCCTTAACCTCGCGCCCAGCCCTTATGCGGCGGCGGAGATCCTGTTCTGGCTGCTCGGCTCGCTTGCCGACCGCAGCATGGAGCACGTGCAACTGGCGCTCCTGCCGGTGCTGGCCGGCCTTGGGCTGCTTGCCTTCACCGGCCGCGCGCTCGATGCGCTGACCTTGGGCGAGGATGTCGCGGCGAGCCTCGGCGTCAATCTCCGCCTGTTGCAGGCACGCATCGTGCTCGGCAGCGGACTGGCCGTCGGCGCGGTCACCTCGGTCGTCGGCTCGGTCGGCTTCATCGGACTGGTGGTGCCGCACCTGCTCCGCCCGCTGGCCGGCCAGCGTCCCGGTGGGCTGCTTCTGCCAAGCGCACTCGGTGGCGCGGCGCTGGCACTCGCCGCCGATCTGCTGGTACGGCTGCTTTCCGGCGCGCAGGAACTCAGGCTCGGCGTCTTCACCGCACTGCTCGGCGCGCCCTTCTTCCTCTGGCTGGTGCTCGCTTCGCGCCGGGAGGCCGGTCCATGATCGCGGCCCGCTCGCTATCGCTCCGGCGCGGCGCGCGCCTCGTGGTGCAGGAGGCCAGTCTGGCCCTGCTGGCCGGCGAGGTGCTGGCCCTGGTCGGGCCGAACGGCGCGGGCAAATCGACCCTGCTCAGGGGCCTTGCCGGTCTCATGCGCCCGCATGCCGGCAGCGTCGAGTGGGAAGGCGGACCGCTCGCCCGGCTCGGTGCGCGGACGCGGGCGCGGCTGATCGGCTATCTGCCGCAACAACCCCAGAGCCACTGGCCGATCTGCGTCCGCGACCTGGTGGCGCTAGGGCGGCTGCCGCATCGTGCCACCTTCGCCGGCGAAAGCGCCGCCGACCGGGAGGCCATCGAGCGTGCCCTTGATGAGGCAGACCTGAAGCATCTGGCCGGACGGCGCGTCGACGGCCTCTCCGCCGGCGAGCGGGCGCGGGCGATGATCGGCCGCATGCTGGCCTCGGAACCGCGCCTGCTGCTGGCGGACGAGCCGGTGGCGGCACTCGACCCCTATCACCAGATCGAGACCATGGAGATCCTGCGCAACCGGGCCCGGGCCGGCGCCGGCGTCATCGTCGTGCTGCACGATCTGGGACTGGCCGCACGGTTCGCCGACCGGGTCGCGCTGATGCGTGAAGGACGCATCGCCGCCCTCGGCCCGCCAGCCCTTGTCCTCGATGCAAGCGCAATCGCCAATGCCTTCAGGGTGGAGGCGGCGATGATCGCAGTGGAGGGCGCACTGATCCCCGTGCCCTGGCGGCGCATCGCGGAGCGGCGGTCATGAGCGCGCGCCAGGGCCTTGGCAGCTCGCTCGGCGCCGCGCTGGCGATTTCCGGGGCCGCGCACGCGATGGCACTCGTGGCGATCATCGCCGCCGGCCCGCCGGGCACTCGCCCGCCCGAGTTGCCCGCGCCGCAGGTCGTGGAAGTCCGCTTCGCCCCCGCGCCGGAGGTCGCGCACGCGCTGGAGACATCGCCGGAGTTCGCGCCGGCGCCCGACATGACCTCCGCGCAGGAGACAATGGCGGGAGAGGCAGCACCAGCGCAGGCCGCGCCGCCGGAAATCACCGCCTCTGCGACGGAGAACCTGCCGGAACCGCAGGCAATCCCGCCGCCACGACCGAAGGCAAGACCAGTGGCGGCGATCATGATGCCATCCGTAGAGTCCGCGCACCGGCAGACCGAGCCTGTCGCGGAGCGGGTGAAGCAGGCGCCGCCGGCAACGGCATTGCCGCCAGCCCCGACAGCGAGCGCGTTCCTGCATCCGGCCCCTGCCGGTGCTCCCGCCAGGGCGGGCGCGGCCCGGCCGGCCGGACCGCAGGCCGGCAACCCGGTGCCCGCTTATCCGCGCCGGGCTCGGGAACGCGGCATCGAAGGCCGCGTCACGCTCAAGGTCGAGGTGCTGGCCGATGGCAGCGCCGGCAGCGTACAGGTCATCGGTTCCAGCGGCCATGCGCTGCTGGACCGCGCCGCGCTGGACGCGGTGCGAACCTGGCGGTTCCGTCCGGCGGAACGGGACGGCGTTCCCCTGGTCTCTTCGATCGAGATACCGGTGAGCTTCCGTTTGGTGGACTGATCCGGGCTCAGCGCAACTTGTGGCCCAGCACGGCTTCGAGCTCGGCGATGGCCTGCGCCGGGTTCTCCACCTTGATGGTGCGCATGCCCATGGCGCGCGCCGGCTTGAGGTTGATGCCGAGATCGTCGAGAAAGACGGATTCCTCGGGCCGCACGCCCAGCCGTTCGCAGGCAATCTCGTAGAAGCGCGGTTCGGGCTTGCGGACGCCGATCCGGCTCGATTCCACCACTTCGTCGAACAGGCGCATGATCTCCGCGATCTGCGCCGCCTTCTCCGGCGAGCGTGCCATGCCGGGACCCGATCCGCTGCGCACGTTGTTGGTCAGGCATGCGGTGCGGTAGCGCCCGCGCACCGCCTGCAGCGCCGCCACCATCTCCGGGCGCACGTCGCCCGAGAGCAGGTCGATCACCGCGCGCGCATCGAGGCGATGGCCCAGAGCCTGTGCCTCCGCCTCGAACAGCTCGGCGAAGCCGTCGATGTCCACATCGCCCCGCTCCAGCCGCGCCCAGGCATTCTCGTGCGGGTTGCTGCTGTTCAGCCGGCGGATAAAATCCTTCGGCAGTCCCATCTCGCGCTCGTAGCGCGCGAAGGCCTCGAAGGGACTGGTAAGGATCACGCCGCCGAAATCCCACAGGACGGCGCGGACCGGCCTCTGCTCGCTCATGCTGCCTCGCTTGCATGCTGCATATCTGCTGCATCCATGCATAGCACAGGCTACGATGCAAGAAAGCCCGTGCGAGGATCAATGCTGCCCTGCCAACGCCACCTGTTCGACCTGCCCGAGGACATCGCCTACCTGAACTGCGCCTACATGTCGCCGCTGATGAAGCATGTGGCCGAAGCCGGCGCCGCCGGAATCCGCCGCAAGGTCAGGCCCTGGGAGACACGGCCGGTGGACTTCTTCGACCAGTCGGAGGAAGCCCGCGCCCTTTTCGCGCGCCTGGTGAATGCCGATGCCGATGGCATCGCGCTGATCCCCGCCGCCAGCTACGGACTGGCCGTCGCCGCGCGCAACCTGCCGATCCAGGCCGGGCAGCGGGTGGTGACGCTGGCGGAACAGTTTCCCTCCAACGTCTATTGCTGGCAGGAAGCGGCCCGCCGGGCCGGCGGCGAGGTCGTCGCGGTCCGGCGCGGCGGCGATGGCGACCTGACCGCGCCGCTGCTTGCCGCCATCGACGAACGCACCGCGCTCGCCGCGCTGCCGCATTGCCTGTGGACCGACGGCACGCTGGTCGACCTTGCGCGCGTGCGCGACCGCCTCGACGAGGTCGGCGCGGCGCTGGTCGTCGACGGCACGCAGTCGGTCGGCGCGCTCCCTTTCGACGTACAGCGCATCCGACCGGATTTCCTCGTGGTCGCCGCCTATAAGTGGCTTCTCTCGCCCTATTCCATTGGCTTCATGTACGCCGCGCCGCAGCGTCGCCAGGGCGAACCGCTGGAGCATAACTGGATCGGCCGCCTGGGATCGGAGGATTTCGCCCGCCTCGTGGATTACCAGGCCGACTTCCAGCCCGGGGCGCGCCGCTTCGATGTGGGCGAGCGCGCGAACTTCATCCTGATGCCGATGGCCATGGCAGCGCTGCGGCAGATCCTCGATTGGGGGGTCGAGGCGATCCAGGCGACACTCGCCGCGCGCACCCGGCAGATCGCCGGGCAAGCGGCCGCGCTTGGGCTGCTCGCCGGACCGGAAGCCTTGCGCGCCGGGCATTTCCTCGGCCTGCGCTTTCCCGCCGGACCACCCGCCGGGCTGGCGGACCGGCTGGCGGCGCGCCAGGTGCATGTGAGCCTGCGGGGCGATTCCGTTCGCATCACACCCCATCTCTACAACAACGACATGGACGTGGAGCGGCTGCTTTCGGCGCTTGCCGCCGCGCTCTGACGCAAGAACGCGGGAGGAAGTCATGGAATACGTCAATCTCGGCCGCACCGGGCTCAAGGTCTCGCGCCTCTGTCTCGGCACCATGACCTATGGCTCGCCGAACTGGCGACCCTGGGTTCTGGACGAGGAGCAGAGCCGGCCATTTTTCCGCGAGGCGCTCGATCTCGGCATCAACTTCTTCGACACGGCCGACGTCTATTCCCTCGGCCTCTCGGAAGAGATACTCGGCCGCGCCATCCGGCATTTCGGCGTCAGGCGCGAGGATGTGGTGATCGCCACCAAGGTCTTCGGCCCGATGGGCGATGGTCCGAACCGGCGTGGGCTCTCGCGCAAGCACATCAGGCACGCGATCGACGCATCGCTAAAGCGGCTCGGCACCGACTATGTCGATCTCTACCAGATTCACCGCTTCGATCCCGAACTGCCCGCCGAGGAGGTGATGGCGGCGCTCGACGATGTGGTGCGCCAGGGCAAGGCGCTGCATATCGGCGCCTCGTCCATGTGGGCCTGGCAGTTCATGAAGTGCCTCGCCGTGTCGGAGCGCGAGGGCTTCGCGCGCTTCGTCAGCATGCAGAACCATTACAACCTCATCTATCGGGAAGAAGAGCGGGAGATGATCCCGCTCTGCCGCGCCGAGGGCATCGGCATCATTCCCTGGAGCCCGCTCGCGCGCGGCTTCCTGGCGGGAAACCGCCGCGCCGGCGATTTCGGCGAGACGAGCCGCGCCCGCACCGACGACAAGGCACAGAACATCTACTACCAGCCCGACGATTTCCGGGTCGTCGAGGCGCTCGGTGCCGTGGCACAGGGGCGCGGCCTGCCGAACATGCAGGTGGCGCTGGCCTGGGTTCTCGGCCGGCCGGGCGTCACCGCGCCGATCATCGGCGTCTCGAAGCCGGGACAGCTCAAGGAACTGGCCGGCGCGCTCGAGATCAGGCTCGACGCCGAGGAAGAGCGGCGGCTTTCCGAACCCTACCGGCCCCACCCGGTCGCCTGGTAGGGGAGCGTCGCCTCAGATCGCCTCGGCGATGGCCCGGCCGAGTTCGTCGGTCGAGGCCTGACCACCAAGATCGCGGGTCAGCACGCGCCCCTCGCGCACCACGCGCTCGATCGCCTGTTCGACGGCGCGCGCCGCCTCGCCGTGGCCGAGATGCTCGAGCATCATCGCGCCCGACCAGATCTGGCCGATCGGATTGGCGATGTTGCGTCCCGCGATGTCGGGCGCCGATCCATGGACGGGCTCGAACATCGAAGGGTATTTCCGCTCCGGGTTGATGTTGGCGGAAGGGGCAATGCCGATCGAGCCGGCAACCGCCGGGCCGAGATCGGAGAGGATGTCGCCGAACAGGTTGGAACCGACCACCACGTCGAACCAGTCAGGATGCTGGACGAAGTGCGCGCAGAGGATATCGATATGGTACTGCGCCGTCTGCACGTCCGGATATTCTGCGGCGATGGCGCGGAAGCGTTCGTCCCAGTAAGGCATGGTGTGGATGATGCCGTTGGACTTGGTGGCGGACGTCACGTGCTTTCGCTTGCGCCTGCGCGCCAGTTCGAAGGCATGACGCAGGATGCGGTCGACGCCCTTCCGGGTGAAGACCGTCTGCTGCATCGCCATTTCCTGGTCGCTGCCCTGGTAGAGCCGCCCGCCGATCTCGGAATACTCGCCCTCGACATTCTCGCGCACGATGATCATGTCGATGTCCGCCGGGCCGCGATCGCGCAACGGCGAGGTCATGCCCGGCAGGAGGCGAACCGGCCGCTGGTTGACATACTGGCGGAACTGCCGGCGGAAGGGGATGAGCAGGCCCCAGAGCGAAACGTGATCCGGCACGCCGGGATAGCCGACCGCGCCGAGAAAAATGCTCTCGAAGCCCGAAAGCTGCTGGATGCCGTCCTCGGGCATCATCCGCCCGGTCTTGAGGTAGGTTTCGCAGGACCAGTCGAACTCGACCCACTCGAATTCGATGCCGAACTTGCGGCCCGCCGCCTCCAGCGCGCGGATGCCCTCCGGCACCACTTCCTTGCCGATCCCGTCCCCGGCGATGACCGCTATACGATGCTTCATGCGCTCCCCTCCCGTTGGCGGGCGGCAGAGTAGCATGGCAGGCGGAGGAAGCTAGAGCGTGCGCTCCATGTAGATGACGTCCGGTTGCGGGTTGTGCGTGTAGGGTGCTGTCTCGTGAAAGCCGAAATCGCGATAGAGACCGATGGCGGCCTGCATCGAGCCGGCCACCGTGTCGAGCTTCATCGTCCGGTAGCCGAGGCGGCGCGCCTCGTCGACGATTTCCTGCACCAGCCGCCGGCCGACGCCGAGGCCGCGCGCCTCGGGCGCCAGGTACAGCCGCTTCATCTCCGCGACACCCGCCTCCGTCAGCGGCCGCAGGGCCACGCAGCCGATGGCCGCACCGCCCTCCTCGCGCCGCGCCAGCAGCAGCGCGCCGCGCGGCGGGGCATACTCGCCGGGCAGTGACTTCAGTTCGCGGTCGAAGTCCTGGAAGCACAGGCTGAAATCGAGCGAGGCCGCATAGGCCTCGAACAGCGTCCGCGCCGCGGCGATGTCCGCGCGGCTGCGTGCCGGGACGATACGGCACGGCGCAAGGCGCAGTTCAGACATGGATCTGCCCCTCCATGTAGAGCTTGCAGCGGCCGCCGATCTCGATCCGCGTGCCACGGTCGCGACAACGCAGGGCGCCGCCGCGCCGCGAGATCTGACGGGCCTCGAGTTCGGCCCGCCCGAGCCGCACCGCCCAATAGGGCACCAGGGTGCAATGCGCCGAACCGGTCACCGGATCCTCGGGAATTCCCTGCTTCGGCGCGAAGAAACGGCTGACGAAATCCACCCCGCCTGTGCCGGGCGCGGTGACGATCAGCGCGTAATGCGCCGCGCGGACGAGCGCTGCCATGTCTGGCGCGAGTGCCCGCACTTCTTCCTCGCTGTCATAGACCAGCATCGCATCGCGCGCCGCCAGCATCGCCCGGGGCCGGCCGCCGGCCGCCGCCGCCAGCGCCTCGTCCCAGGGAACTTCCCTGGGCGGGCGGCTGGGGAAATCCATGGCGAGCGATCCATCGGCCTCGCGGCGAACGACAAGGCGCCCGCTCCTGGTCTCGAAGGCGATCTCCGGCCGCGCCCAGCCAAGGCGCTCGAAGAGGGTCCAGGCGCTTGCCAGGGTGGCATGGCCGCACAGATCCACCTCGGCAACCGGGGTAAACCAGCACAGCCGGAAGCCATCCCCCTCCGGATGGAAGAAGGCAGTTTCCGACAGGTTGTTCTCCGCCGCCACCGCCTGCATCAGCGCGGGATCGAGCGGGCCCTCGAGCGGCACCACCGCCGCCGGATTGCCGGCAAAGACCCGTTCGGCGAAGGCATCGACCTGAAAGAGCGGCAGTTGCATCGCGGCACCTCCTCCGGCGCGGATTCGCTCAGGCGGTCCAGAAGGGCTTGCTCGCCTCCCGGTCGATATCGGCCCGGGAGAGCCCGACATCGCGCAGCGCCCGATCGCTCATGGCGGCCAGTTGCTGGCGGTCGCGGGCACGATCCTGCCAGACGAGCAGAAGATTCACGGCCCGCAGCAGGATCGCAAGCGGGGAGATCCTCTCCGGCAGGGCGGCCGGCCGCATTGTGCTGGTTGTCTGCATGTTTCCGGTTCCTTCAGACGGTACAATCGACACAATTGTCCCGAACAATGAAAATATGACTTGACAGATTGTTCCGGTCAATCAAAGTATTGTCACCATGACAATCTGGGTTCCAAGGATCGAGGATTTTCCCGGCCCGCGCTATCAGGCCATCGCCGAAGCGATTGCGCTTGCGATCCGCGACGGCGATCTCAAAGCCGGCGACCGGCTGCCGCCGGTGCGGGATCTCGCCTTTCGCCTTGGCCTGACGGTGGGCACCGTCAACCGCGGCTACATGCTGGCGGAGGCCCGCGGCCAGGTGTCGGGCGAGGTCGGGCGCGGCACCTATGTGCGCGAACAGCCCAGGGCGATGACGAAGTTTCCCGGCCCGCCGGACGGAGAGGGAGACAATCTTCTCGATATGGGCGATGCCGCGCTCAATCTCACGCGCAACGTGCCGGTCGGCGAGCAAATCTCCGATGCGGTGATCGCAACCTTGCACAAGGTGGCGGAGAACTGCGCGCGCGAGCGGGCGTTGCCGCACAGTTTCCTGAGCTATGGCGAGCCCGCGGGAACGCTGCGCTACCGCGCCGCCGGCGCCCACTGGCTACGGCGTACCGGCATCGAGGTGCCGCCGGAGCGGGTCATCGTCACCGGCGGCGCGCAACAGGCGCTGGCCGCGGCACTCGGCGCGCTCGCCGCGCCCGGCGAACGCATCCTCTGCGAAAGGCTGACCTATGCCGGCCTGCTGCACGCGGCAAGGCTCTACCATCTGCAGCCGGAGGGCCTGCCCATGGACGAGGAGGGGCTGCTTCCCGAGTCGCTCGAAGCGGCCTGCCGCGAAGGCGGCGTGCGCATCCTCTGCCTGGTGCCGACCATGCAGAATCCGACAACGTCCATCATGGGTCTGGCGCGGCGGCGCAAGATCGTGGAGATCGCCCGCCGGTACGAGCTGATCATCATCGAGGATGACGTCTATGGCATCCTGCCCACCGAGCGGCCGCCGCCCATCGCCACATTGGCGCCGGAGCGCACGATCCATGTCGCGAGCGCCTCGAAGTGCCTGACACCGGGCATGCGCATGGGCTGGCTGGCGGCACCGGCCGAGCATGTCGAACGGCTCATCGACGCGATGTATGCCATGTCGATCGCCTTGCCGACCCTGCCGCTCGAAATGATCACGCGCTGGATCGAGGATGGCACGGCGGAGAAGCTGATCGCGATGCAGCGCGAGGAATGCGCCGCCCGTCACGAGATCGCCGCGCGGCATCTGCAAGGCTTCGAGTATCGCAGCCACCCGCACTGCTTCCATGTCTGGCTGCAGTTGCCCGAGCCCTGGCGCGCCCAGGAATTCGTGCAGGCGGCGGCGCGGCGCGGCATCCTGCTGCTGGCGGCCGGCCATTTCGCCGTCGGCCGCGCCCCGGCCCCCCATGCGGTGCGCATCTCGATCGGCGCCGCGCCGAGCCGCGAGCGTCTGGCTCAGGCACTCCGCGACGTCGCCGATCTGGCCGGCAGCGGAATCGGCGTGCGCCGCGGCATCATCTGAACGAGGTCAGGAAGAGACGGCAAAAGGGCGGACCGTATGGCCATGGCCAAGCGGCCCATGGCCGCCGCCCAGTCCCGGCGCCCGCAGGATCGCCTCGCGCACATAGGCGCGGGCACGCGCGACCGCCTGCTCGAGCGCGAGCCCCTGCGCCAGCCCGGCGGCGATGGCGGAGGCCAGGGTGCAGCCGGTCCCGTGCGTGCTGGAGGTGCGGATCCGTTCGGATTCGAAAACCGTGATCCCCCCGGCACTCGCCAGCACATCGACCAGCCTGTCGCCCTCCAGATGGCCGCCCTTGAGCAGCACCGCCTGCGGACCCAGCGCGAGCAGCGCGCGTGCCGCATCGGGCATCTCCGCGATGCCGGCTATTGGCCGGCCAAGCAGGCGTTCGGCCTCCGGCAGGTTCGGCGTCAGCACCCGCGCCAGCGGCAGGATGCGCGCGAGCAGCGCGCGAAAGGCGCTCTCCTCGAGCAGCGAATGGCCGCTCTTCGCCACCATGACCGGATCCGCCACCACCGGAACGCCCGGCGCGCGCGCGCGCAGAACATTCGCCACCACGTCGATGAGATCGGCGCGATGCAGCATGCCGAGCTTGACCGCATCCGCACCAAGATCGTCGAGCACCACTTCCATCTGCAGGCGGAGAAAGTCGGGCGGCACCTCGTGGATGCCATGAACCGCGCGCGTGTCCTGGGCGGTCAGTGCGGTGATGGCCGTGGCGGCATAGCCGCCGAGGCAGGTCACGGTCTTGAGGTCGGCCTGGATGCCGGCGCCGCCGCCCGAATCCGAGCCCGCTACGATCAGTACCCGTCCCTGCATCCTTCGATCCGATACCCTGAAAGCGTCATGCCACCTTGGACAGCGCCTCCACGATACCATCGACGACCCGGCCGATCACAACCTCATCCTCGCCCTCCGCCATGACCCGGATCAGCGGCTCGGTGCCGGAGGGGCGGATGACCACACGGCCACGCTCGCCAAGCGTCTGCCGGGCCGCGTCAATCGCCTTCTTCACATTATCGTTATCAAGCGGCTTGCCGCCGCTGGTGCGCACATTCTTGAGGATCTGCGGCATGGGCGCGAACTTGCGGCAGACCTCGCTGACGCGACGGCCCTGCTCGGCAATCACCGAAAGGATCTGCAACGCCGCGATCAACCCATCGCCGGTGGTGGAAAAATCGGAAAGGATGATGTGGCCCGACTGCTCCCCGCCGAGGTTGCAACCGCTCCGGCGCATCTCTTCCAGCACATAGCGGTCGCCGACCTTGGTACGGGTGAGCGAGAGACCGCGCTCGACCAGAAATCGCTCGAGGCCAAGGTTGGACATGATGGTGGCCACGATGCTGCCACCCTGCAGCCGGCCGTCCTGGTGCCAGCGCTCGGCGATCACCGCCATGAGCTGGTCGCCGTCGATGAGCTGGCCGTTTTCGTCCGCCATCACCAGCCGGTCGGCGTCGCCGTCCAGGGCGATGCCGAGATGGGCGTGATGGGTGATGACCGCGGTGCGCAACGCTTCGGTCGCTGTCGAGCCGCAATTGCGGTTGATGTTGAAGCCGTCCGGCGCCACGCCGATCGGAATGACTTCCGCCTCCAGTTCCCACAATACGGTCGGCGCCACCTTGTAGGCGGCGCCGTTGGCGCAATCCACCACGATCTTGAGGCCGGCAAGGGTGCGCCCCTTGGGAAAGGTGTTCTTGGCATATTCGATGTAACGTCCGGCCGCATCCTCGAGCCGCTGCGCGCGGCCGAGCTTGGCCGACGGCGCAAGCGACTCCGCAAGCCCCCCCGCCATGCGGCGCTCGATCTCCGCCTCGACATCGTCGGAGAGCTTGTAGCCGTCCGGCCCGAACAGCTTGATCCCGTTATCCTCGTAGGCGTTGTGCGAGGCCGAGACCATGACGCCGAGATCGGCGCGCAGCGAGCGGGTCAGCATGGCGACCGCCGGCGTCGGCATCGGCCCGACCAGGATGACGTCCATCCCGACCGAGATGAAGCCCGCGGTGAGTGCCGGCTCGATCATGTAGCCGGAAAGACGGGTATCCTTGCCGATCACGACCCTGTGGCGATGGCTGCCGCGCATGAATTGCGCACCCGCCGCCATGCCGACCCGGAGCGACGTCTCCGCCGTCATCGGTTCGCTGTTGGCCATCCCGCGGATGCCATCGGTTCCGAACAGCCTGCGCGCCATCGAGTTCCCCGAAATGTCAGTTGTCCCCGCTGGTTGGTTTATACCAGAAAGGTTGATGAATCGTCATGTGACGGCGGACACCCGGCGGACGCCTGGCGTGGATCAGGGCTCCGCCCGCGCGATCGCTCCGGCAACCGCCAGCGCCTGGACGGTCGCTTCCACGTCATGCACCCGCAGCCATTGCGCACCCCGCGCCGCGCCGGCGAGGCCGGCCGCGAGCGAGCCGCCGAGCCTGCGTTCCACCGGCTGGCCACCGCCGATCCGGCCGATGAAGCCTTTGCGCGAGACCCCGAGCAGGAGCGCGCAGCCCAACCCGTGAAACAGGGCAAGGCCGGAAAGGAGCGCAAGATTGTGCTCCGTCGTCTTGCCGAAACCGATACCCGGATCGATGGCGATACGCCCGCTCGCCATTCCCGCCTGACGGCAGGCGGCGATGCGGGCGGCGAGGTGATCGTAGACATCGAGCAGCACGTCATCGTAGCGCGGATCGCGCTGCATGTCCGCCGGGCTGCCTTGGGCATGCATCAGCACGACCGAAGCACCCGAGCCGGCGACGATATCGAGCGAAGCCGGATCGTGGGTCAGCGCGCTGACATCGTTGACGACGCTGGCGCCGCGTTCCAGGGCCGCCGCCATGCAGGCGGCATGGCGGGTGTCGATGGAAATTCCGAGCCCCGCTCCCGCCAGGCCGTCAAGAACAGGCAGGATCCGCGCCAATTCCTCCTCCCGGCTGACCGGCAGGGCGCCAGGCCGGGTGGATTCGCCGCCGATATCGACGAGATCGGCACCTTCCGCTTGCAGCCTGCGGGCGCAGGCGATCGCCGCACCCGTCGCGAAATGGGCCCCGCCATCGGAAAAACTGTCGGGGGTGACGTTGACAATCCCCATGACCCGCGTCCGCGTCGCATCGTAACCGGCAAAAGTCGGCCGTGCGGCGGTCAGGTTGCCGAACGTTTCTTCCGCCTCGGCGGGCAGGCCCGACACCCGGCCATCCTCGACCCGCAGACGCCTCGTCCGTCGGCCGGATGCGCCTTCGCGCAGGATGAGATCGAGCCAGGCGAACGAGACGGGACCACCGGCGAGCGGCAGGGCGCTGCCCCGGGCCAGCGCCCGGCACGCCCGGGAGCCGGAATCGAGCCCGCCGGGCAGCAGGTAGAGACGCGACACGGACCTCGCCGCGAAGCTCAGGCGCTGGGTTGCGGCTTGGGATCGAAACCGCCGGCGCTGGGCTTGCCCCTGGTCGGCGGCACCGCGGAACGGCTGCCCCCCTCGGGCGGATGGCTCTCCGGCTCGCTCGGCCGCATCACGGGCTCGCCGCGAATGACGGCCCGCATCTCCTCGCCCGACAGCGTCTCGTATTCGAGCAGGGCCTTGGCCACGGCATGCAGCTCGTCGACATGCTCGTTCAGGATGGTCCGCGCCTTGCCCTCCGCCTCTTCGATGAAGCGGCGCACCTCCGCATCGATCAGTTCGGAGGTCGCTTCCGACACGTTCTGCGTCTGCGTCAC
>JAHCJR010000119.1 GCA_026126165.1 Alphaproteobacteria bacterium | reverse complement strand
GGCATCGTCGGTGGCGGGCAGGGGATGGCTGAGGTTGCCGCATGAAGAGCGTTGAGACACTGATCCGGCTGCATCGCTGGCAGCTCGACGAGCGCCGGCGCGTGCTCAAGGACCTGGAAGAGATGCGGACCGGGATGGAGGAGCGCCTGGCGCGCCTTTCCCGCGAGATCGAGGCCGAACAGGCGCGCGCGGCAAGCGAGGAGCTGCGTTTCGCATATGGCCCTTTCGCCAGGCAGGCGATCGAGCGGCGCCAGACCATCCTGCGATCCATCGAGGAAATCGCGGGCCGCATAGAGAAGGCCCGCGAGGACGTGGCCGAGGCGTATCGCGAGGCCAAGAAGTATGAGCGGCTGGAAGAAGAGCAGCGCCGCCGCGACCAGGTGCGTGCCGGCCGCCTGGAACAGCGTTCTTTCGACGAGGCTGCCCTGGCAGGGTTCGAGCGCCGTCGCCGCGCCTCCTGAGGTTTCGGTTCCGATTTCTCAGATGGCGATGGACCCGCCGGCCCGACGTGGTGCAAGCGATTCGAGCGGCGTCACCGGGAAGGGCGTAACGGTCTGGAAGGCGAGTGCGCCCCCAAGCCCTGCCTCCTCCAGGCCACGATGGAAGATCGTTTCGATATCGCTCCGCATCGCCGCCGGCAGCGGCCGGTGCGTGCGCAGGAACAGATCAAACATCTTCTCGCGCACGAAACCGTCGATCTGGACCGGACCGAGCTCGCTCAGGCGCAGTTCGATCACGAAACGGCTGCCGCGTTCGCTGCCGTCGCGGCCCTGACGCGCGAAACCCCTATGGAAGAACCAGACCGGCAGAACCCGGTCATGCCCGGCAAGCGGCAGGGCGAGCGCGCGCCATTCGCTGCCGGCCTGCTCGCGCTCCAGTCGTTGCATCTCCCGCAAATCCTCGCCGAGGCGCCGCGCCGCGTTCTCCTTGCCCTGGATGCGCATCGCGGGCTCGATCTGGTCCTCGATCAGCCGGCCGATTTCGCCCCGGCGCAGGCCGGCGAGGAAGACGAACAACCGCTCGATCCCTCTGGGCGCCAGGCGCGGCGTCATCTCGCGAAGCGGCTCCGCCGCCGCACCAACGGACAGGGCTTCGGTGAAATCAGGCCAAGCCTCAAGCGCATGACCGCGAATGCCGCCGAGGCTGCCCGCCGGCCTTTCCGCGCCCGCCGGCGGGAGTATTTCCATGACTTCCACTTCCAGCGCCGGCGCGAAAGTCACGCCGGGCGGCAGGCTCAGGGCAATGTTGCCAAGCGCGGTGCGGTAGATCCAGCGATCTCCGGTTCGCGCCTGGATCGGCACGACTGTCAGCCGCATGCCCGGACCGAGCGGTTCGCTTGGCACGGCCGCCTCGCCTGGCAACGGCGCCCCGGCGAGTTCGGCCAATGGCACGGGTCGCAAGCGGATCTCGGTGCCGGCTGGCAGCAGCAGCGGGGCGCGGCGGTCGCCCGCATTGACCGGCTGCAGCAGCAGCGCGGACAGCGTGTCAGGCAGTGCCGTCGGCGGGCGCGAGCCCAGCGCCGGTCGATCGGCGGGCCGTGCGCCGGGCTCTGCTTTCAGCAGAAGCTCGCGGGCTGCGCCAACACGTTCGTCGTCGAGCGCGATCACCAGGGCCCGGACCAGATCGTCCAGCGTACCGGTAATGGCGAGAAGCAGCCGCTGGCCGAGCCGGAGGCCGGTGTCGTCGGTGCGAAACAGACGGCCATCGGCCAGCTCGAGCAAGAGTCGGCCATCCTCGCCGGCGATCACCGTGGCGGCCAGTTCGCCCAGTCCTGCCAGGCGCAGAAGCGAAGCGCTCAGCGTGACCGCGCCGTCCTGTGTTGCGGCCGGCTGGCTTGCTACAACGGGCGATGGCGCTGCCGACGCCGCCGGTTGCTGGGCACGGGGCCCGGGCGAACGGATCGCCGAGGATGGCGCAATTTCTCTCATGCGCTATCCAGGAGGCGGCGCGCCAGCGCCTCGATATCGCTTGCCGCCTCGGAGCCGGGATGCCGGGTGAGCAGCGAGGTCTGATGACGGATCGCGTCGCGGACGCGCTCATCGCGACGGATAACGCCGGCGAGTGGCGGGGAGAGCTTCAGGAACCCTTCGCAGGCCTTGAGCAGCTTGGCGTAGGTGCGTTCGCCCTCGCGGTGACTTGGCGCCATGTTGACCACCACGCGCAGGTCGCTCCCGCCCCGGCGCTGGTTGGTCAGCTTTATGAAGGCATAGGCGTCGGTCAGCGCGGTCGGCTCGTCGGTGGTCACCACCAGCGTGCAGCCGGCCGCATCGACCATCGCACGCACGGCGCTGTCTATGCCGGCGCCGAGATCGACGACGATTCTGTCGTAGCGCGTCGCCTGTTGCAGCAGTTCGGCGCGCAGGCCGAGCAGGCTTGCGCTCTCGAGGCTGGCGAGGCTTGCGCTTCCCGAGCGTCCGGCCAGAACATCGAATCCGCCGCCCGCATGCGCGACGATCGCATCCTGCAGCCGGTAGTCGCCTTCGACCACGCCGGCCAGGTCCCGGTCGGGCATGAGGCCAAGCTGTACGTCGACATTCGCCAGTCCGAGATCGCCGTCGAACAGCAAGGTGCTGCTTCCCTGCCGTGCCAGCGCGTGAGAGAGGCTGACCGCGAGCCACGTCTTGCCGACGCCGCCTTTGCCGGAGGCGATGCAGACCATGTTGCGCGTCGGACTGGTTGCCGGGTGGCGCCCGGGACGATCCATCTGTGGCAGGTAGACGACGGTGTTGCTCATATCCGGGCCTCGTCGAGGGCGTTTTCGTCATGGGCGTCGTGCGGGTCGCGGAGCAGGAGGCGCGCAAGCTGGCGCGGATCGAGCGCATGCAGGCCCTGGCCGATATATGGGCTCGCCGTCACCTCGGCCAGGGCCAGTCCGCTTGCCTCCGCGGCGTGGAGGACGGCGCCGAACCGGCGCGCCGCATCGAGCTTGCTCAGAATGACGCGTCGCGCGCCAAGCCCGGCGAAAATTCCGGCGATATCGGCCGCCTCCAGGGGGTCGAGGCCCGCAGGCAGAACCAGCAGCGGTTCGGCACCGCTGCCTTCGGTCAGCGCCCGCGTCTCAATGACCTCCTCGCGGTTGTACGGATTGCAGCCGGCGGTGTCGATGAGCACCGGTCCGTCGCCGCCATGCGCGTCGATCGCCGCGCGAAGTTCCTCCGGCCCCCCGGCGATGACATGCGTGAGGCCGAGGATGCCGGCATAGGCGGCGAGCTGTTCGGCCGCACCGGCGCGCGAGGCATCGCAGCCGACGAGGTGCGGTCGTTGACCCGCCAGGACGAGGCGCGCGGCAAGCTTTGCCGTCGAGACGGTCTTGCCCGCGCCCTGTGGTCCGACAAGGATCAGAGGCCGGGACGGTGTCTCCGGCAGAGGGCGGAACATCAGCGTGGCGGCGAGTGCCTGCGCCAGCGCCGCTTCGCTATCGGCGCAGGCCATCTGCGCGAGACGGTTGAGCACACGCTGCGCCAGCCGGGGTGGCAACCCGTGATAGGCAAGACAGTCGCCAAGCCGGGTAATGTCGGGCTGCGGCGTCGCCTGCCGCGGGCTCCGTCCGGCGCCGTCCGCCTTGCGCGGGCGGAGCGGGCCGTCGATCGCGGCAATGACCTCGGCGCCCTGTTCGTTCTCGGCGCTCGAGAGGATGATCGCTTCATCGCCCATTTCGCGCCTGACCTGGCGCATGGCCTCGGCAATGTCGGCGGCCCGGAAAGATCTGACCCGCATGAGCTGCTATGGCCTCATATCTGCGCCAATGTGCGCAGCCTTGCCTTCGGATGGATCTCGTTCTGCGACAGGACCATGGTGGCCGGGCGGAACCGCTCGATCACCGAGCGCACGAAAGGACGAACGGCGGGACTGGTCAGCAGGACCGGCATGTGACCCTCCATGGCAAGTCGCTCGAAGGTGGCGCGCACCTGCGCGATGAAGTCGTGCAGCCTGCTCGGCGCCATGGCAAGCTGCCGGTCCTCGCCCTGGCCGGCGATCGACTCGGCGAATGCCTGCTCCCAGGCGGGCGAGAGCGCGACCAGCGGGACATATCCGTCGGCTCCGGTATTGGCCGAGGTGATCTGGCGGGAGAGGCGGGCGCGCACGTGTTCGGTCAGGAACGTTACATTGTGCGTGTAGGTGACCGCCTCTGACAGGCCTTCGAGGATGGTCGGCAGGTCGCGGATCGAGATTCGCTCGGCCAGCAGCGCCTGCAACACGCGCTGGACCGCATTCACCGAAAGCTGAGCCGGGATGAGGTCGGCGATCAGCTTCTGGTGCTGTTTCGGCAGGTCGTCGAGCAGCTTCTGCGTCTCGGCATAGGAGAGCAGGTCCGCCATGTTGTCCTTCAGCACCTCGGTCAGGTGCGTGGTGACGATCGTGGCGGGATCGACCACGGTATAACCGCGGAAAGATGCCTCCTCGCGAAGCTGCTCCTCCACCCACATCGCCGGCAGGCCGAAGGTCGGCTCGACCGTCTCCTCGCCGGCGATCTGCACGCGCTCCCCGCGAGGGTCCATGACCAGCAGATGTCCGAGCCTGAGTTCGCCGCGCCCTGCCTCGACCTCCTTGACGCGAATCACGTAGGATTGCGCCGGCAGGTGCATGTTGTCGAGGATGCGCACCGAGGGCATGACAAAGCCCATCTCTCCGGCGAGCTGGCGGCGCAGCGCCTTGATCTGGTCGGTGAGACGGAAGCCGCGGGCATCGTTGATCAGGGAAAGCAGGCCATAGCCCAGTTCCAGGCGCAGATCGTCGATGGCCAGCGCCGCCGTGATCGGCTCCTCGATCGGCATCGCCGGAAGCTGTTCCTCTGCCGCTTTCTCGGCTTCGGCCTTGCGCTGCCGGCTTCGCGTCATCGACCATGCGGCCGTTCCGGCGATGCCCCCCAGAATCATGAAGGGGAGCATCGGCACGCCCGGCAGAAGCGCCAGGGCCATCATCAGGCCGGCGGAGACGCCGAGCGCCTTGGGATAACCGCCGAGCTGCGCGAACAAGGCCTTGTCGGTCGAACCCTCGGTGCCGGCCTTTGACACCATCAGGCCCGCGGCGGTGGACACGATGAGTGCCGGGATCTGCGAGACCAGGCCATCGCCCACGGTCAGGCTGGTGTAGGAGTAGGCGGCATCGGCAAAGCTCAACCCCATCTGGCCGACGCCGATCACCATGCCGGCCACGATGTTGATGAAGGTGATCAGCAGACCGGCCACCGCATCGCCGCGAACGAATTTGGCCGCGCCGTCCATGGCGCCGAAGAAGCTGCTTTCATCCTCCAGCGTCCTGCGCCGCCGTCGCGCTTCCTGCTCGTCGATCAGGCCGGCGGAGAGGTCGGCGTCGATGGCCATCTGCTTGCCCGGCATGGCATCGAGGCTGAACCGGGCCGCGACCTCGGCGATGCGCCCCGAGCCTTTCGTGATGACGATAAAGTTCACGATCACCAGAATGGCGAAGACGATGATGCCGATGATGAAGTTGCCTTGCATCACGAAATCGCCAAAGGCGGCGATCACCTGTCCCGCTGCCTCCTTGCCCTCGTGTCCATTGGCGAGGATGAGCCGCGTCGAGGCGAGGTTGAGGGAGAGGCGCAGCATCGTCGAGATCAGCAGCACGGTCGGGAACGAGCTGAACTCAAGCGGGCGCTGGATGAACAGCGCCACCATGAGGATGAGGACCGAGAAGGTGATCGAGATCGCCAGCGACAGGTCGAGCAGCGCCCGCGGCATCGGCAGCAGCAGCACCGCGAGAATCGTCACGACGCCGATGGCGAGCATGACGTCGCCGTGGCGGGTCAGCGCCGACAGGCGGTCGAGCAGCCCGGCGCCCGCAGGCGCGTCGGTGGCGGGGGATTCGGCCATGGTCGGCGTTCAGCCGGCGCTCAGACCGCGGCGCGCTCGCCTTCGCCCGGCGCGGGCACCGCGGCGCCCTGCTCGCTGTAGAGCTTCAGCTTGTTGCGCAGGGTGCGTATCGATATTCCGAGGATGTTTGCGGCGTGGGTGCGGTTTCCGAAGCAGTGATTGAGCGTCTCGAGAATGAGTTCCCGCTCCACGTCGGCGACGGTGCGCCCGACCGGCGAGCGGGAGGCGGTGGGCGCACTGGCCTCCGCCTCCGATGGTCGGCGTCCGTCCGGCAGGCGGATGGCGTCCGCACCGATCTCGGCACCGCTCGCCAGCAGCACCGCGCGATGCATGGTGTTCTCCAGTTCCCGCACGTTGCCTTTCCATGGAGCGCGCTTCAGTTCGGCCAGCGCCTCGGCGGATATCGGCCGGGCGGGCAGACCGTTGGCGCTCGCATACTTGCGGGCGAAATGTTCGGCCAGAACCTCGATGTCCGCCGGGCGCTGGCGCAGCGGCGGCACTCTGAGGTTGAGCACGTTGAGTCGGAACAGAAGATCTTCGCGGAATGTTCCGCGCGCCACCTCGGCGGCGAGATCGCGGTTCGAGGTCGCCACGATGCGGATATCGACCTTGACCGGGCGGGTTCCGCCGACCCGGTCTATTTCGCGTTCCTGAATGGCGCGGAGCAGCTTTGCCTGCAGCCGGATATCCATCTCGCTGATCTCGTCGAGCAGCAAGGTACCGCCGTTCGCTTCCTCGAACTTGCCGATGCGACGCGCAACCGCGCCGGTAAAGGCACCTTTCTCGTGTCCGAAGAGCTCCGATTCGAGCAGGTTGTCGGGGATTGCCGCGCAGTTGATGGAGACGAAGGGCTGCTCGGCGCGCGCACTCTTCTCGTGGAGGTAGCGCGCCAGGACTTCCTTGCCCGTGCCGCTTTCGCCGGTGATGAGAATGCTGGCGCCGGAAGCCGCGACCTGGTCGGTCAGGCGGATCAACTCCGCCATGGCCGGATCGCGGTGGATGAGTGTCCGGCTCTCCTCCGTCACCGCTTCGAGGACGGCGGCAATCAGCTCGGCTTGTGGGGGCAGGGGCAGGTATTCCTTGGCACCGGCCTTGATGGCGGCGACCGCGGCGCGGCTGTCGGAACCGACGCCGCAGGCGACCACCGGCAGGTTGATGCGCTCGCCGGCCAGGCTGCCGACCAGGCGCCGGATATCGAGGCCGACATCGATCATGGCGAGGTCCGCGCCCTGGCCGTTGCGCAGTGCATGCAGCGCCGCATCGATGTCTCCCACATGCGCGACTTTCGCACCGCGGGAGAGGGCGATCTTGCTTGCCTCGCCGATCTGGCCGTTCAGGGAGCCGATGATGAGAAGACGCATGAAGCTGCTCCGTCGTTCAGTCGAAGATGCGGACACGGGCCTGTGGCGGCAGGATGCCGTTCAGCATCGTTTCGAGGATGCGCGGGTTCTCCTGGCGTCCGATCGAGCCGGCCGCGAGGAGGAAGATCTGGTTCATGAGCGCTTCCTCTTCGGAATTGCGCTCGAGCTTGGCGGCAAGGGGGGCGAAGACCATGTTGGCGAGCACGGCTCCGTAGAAGGTGGTGAGGAGGGCGAGCGCCATTCCCGGACCGATCGCGGACGGATCGTCCAGATTGCCGAGCATCTGGACCAGGCCGACCAGCGTGCCGATGAGGCCCATGGCGGGTGCCACTTCCGCGGCCTTGCGCAGCACGCTCACGCTCTTGGCGTGGCGCTGCACGATGGCCTGCGCGTCCTGGCGGAGAATCCGCTCCATCTCCTCTGGCGCCATGCCGTCGATGGCAAGCTGCATCGCCTTGCGCTGGAAACCGTTCAGGTGTTCGCGGGCGAGCA
>JAHCJR010000118.1 GCA_026126165.1 Alphaproteobacteria bacterium | reverse complement strand
TCCGGGCGCCTCCAAGTTCTTCCTGAGCCTCGAAGACGACCTGATGCGCATCTTCGGCTCCGACCGCATGGATGGCATCCTGCAGAAGCTCGGCCTCAAGGAAGGCGAGGCCATCGTCCATACCTGGATCAACAAGGCGCTGGAAAAGGCGCAACAGAAGGTCGAGGCGCGCAACTACGACATGCGCAAGAACCTGTTGCGCTTCGACGACGTGATGAACGACCAGCGCAAGGTGATCTACGAACAGCGCATCGAACTGATGCAGGCGGAGGATGTCGCCGACACCCTGGCCGACATGCGCGAGGAAGTCATCGAGGAACTGATCCGCCGCCACATTCCCGAGAAAGCCTATCCCGAGCAGTGGGACGCGGCGGGCCTGCATACCGAGGTGCTGCGCATCTTCAATCTCGACCTCCCCATCGTCGAATGGACGAAAGAGGAAGGCATCGCCGACGAGGAAATAAGGGCGCGGCTGAACGACGCGGCGAACCGCAAGATGGCGGAGAAGGCGGCGAATTACGGCCCCGACGTGATGCGCATGGTGGAGAAGAGCCTCCTGCTCCAGCTTCTCGACCAGTTCTGGAAAGACCACCTGCTGCAGCTCGACCACCTGCGCCAGGGCATCGGCCTGCGCGCCTATGCCCAGCGCGATCCGCTCAACGAATACAAGCGCGAGGCCTTCAACCTGTTCGAGGGGATGCTGGCCCGGCTGCGCGAGAACGTGACTTCCGTGCTCGCCCATATCGAGCTGCGGGTGGAGCAGCCGCCGGCGCCGGAGATGTTCCAGCCACGTCAGACGCCGATGCGCGAGCAGCGCATCGACCCGGCGACGGGGGAGAACATGGCGGAGGCTGCGGAAGGCAATACGCAGACTATCGTCCGCCCGCAGGTCGATCCGAACGATCCGGCCACCTGGGGCCGCACCTCGCGCAACGCCCCCTGCCCCTGCGGTTCGGGCAAGAAATACAAGCACTGCCACGGCAAGGTCTGACCGTCCGCCCCTCACCCCGACCCTCTCCCACTAACGTGGGAGAGGGAGAAAAAATGGCCCCTCTCCCGCGAGTGGGCTTGAGCCGCGAAGCGGATCAAGTGGTTGGGTGAGGGGATCAGAAAATCAGGTCGGCGGTGGCCGGCACCAGCCCCGCCTGATTGAGCAGCACCGCTTCCACCACGCCATCGACGAGCAGGTTGAGGTCGCGTCCCGAATCCTCCCAGGTGACGGACGCACCACCTGCGACGAGCGCGCGAATGTCGATGCGGTCGCCCTGTGCCCGGCTGAAATCGACGATCGTATCCGCCGCGCCGTCGCGGGATAGGACGAAGACATCCGCGCCGCTGCCGCCGGTCAGCCGATCCGCACCATCACCATCCAGCAGCGTATCGTTGCCGGCCTCGCCCGACAGGCTGTCGGCGCCGCTGCTGCCCTGGATCCGGTTGTGCAGGGCATTCCCGGTGCCCCGAAAGGCGCCCTGCCCTTCGCCGGCGACCAGATTCTCCAGATTGGCGCCGAGCCGGTAGGAGGAAAGCCCGACGACAGCCACCGTGTCGGTGCCCTGCTGCGCGCCCTCGACGATGCGGTCGCGCGCATCCTCCAGAACATAGGTATCGTCGCCGCGGCCGCCGATGAGGCGGTCGCTGCCGCTGCCGCCGTTCAACGTATCGTTGCCCGCGCCGCCAAGCAGCGAATCGTTGCCCTCGTTGCCGCCAAGAGTGTCGTCGCCGCTGCCGCCGCCGAGCGTGTCGTTGCCCGAGTTGCCCCGCAACACGTTATCGAAGCGACTGCCGTTGATCCGCACATCGGCGAGCCCCGCATAGTCCAGTTCCTCGATTCCGGCCAGGCGGCCGGAGCCGACCGAGAAGGCGAGGGTCTGCCCGGCGGCGCCGTAATTCACCCGAACGTAATCGTATTCGCCGCCATTCGCCGGCTCGACGACCCTGTCGCCCGCATCGTCGAAAAAGTAGCTGTTGTCATGGTGATTGCCGAACACGGTGTCGGCGCCGACGCCAGGATCGATACTCACAGAATCAAGATCGTTGCCGAGGCGAAAGACATCGTTGCCACCGGTCAAACGCTCCCGCAGGAGTGCCGCCGTGGTCGCCCCGGCGATCTGCTCTGCCGTGACCTGCAATCGCTCGATTCGCACAAGTTCCCGTCCCGACGCATTGAACACGCTCAGTCCGGTTACGAGCGAAGCACTCGACGCCACCGGCCGACCGCCCTCCAGCGCCAACAGGCTGCCGGTCACTACGAGAGTGTACTGCGAGGACTGCAGCATGAATCCGTTCGGACCCGGATCGCCGATGACGGTTCCCGTATTCCAGGTGGCAATGATCCCGTTGAGGGTTGCGATATCGAGAGGGGCAGAAAGGAAGAAGTTGGCCATGGCGCGCGCGCTCCGCTGAAGTTTGCTTCAGCCTAACCGCACGACCAATCCGTCCAAGACACAAGAGCGCGAGATACCTGCCGTCCGGCCTACTTCACGCAGCCCTGCTCGTAGATCGACTGCGCCGCCTTGAGCAGGTGGGCGCGCTCGGCGCGGGCCGAGACGGCGAAGGCAAAGCCGTCCTCGATCCAGTAGAAGGCGCCGACGCCGCCCTGCTCGACGAAGCGGAACGAGGTCTCGCGGCTGTTGCCTGGCCGCAGGTAGAGCGTGAGGCGCTGGCCGCCCTGGTCCTCGTACATGAACTGCGCCGCATGGGTCTCGCCCGCCGGCAGCAGCCGTCCGCCCATCAGCCGATAGCCGACCGGCGTCAGGTCCGGCGCCTTCAGGGTGCGGCCGAGGCGGCGCGAGAGCCACTGCACCAGATGCGCCTCCTGGCTGGCATCGACCTCGACCGGGTGCAGCTTTTCGACCACGTAGGTGCGATAGGCGGCGATCGCCTCGCCGGCCAGCAGGGCGGAAGATTGTGCCGCCGCCCCCGGTCCGGCGGCATACCAGCCATGGCCGAACCAGCCTGCGGCCCCGCCGGCGACCAGCAGCGCCAGCACCGCCGCCAGCCGGCTCAGTCTGCCGCGCCAGCCAAGGCGGCGCCCGGCCTTGATCTCCGCCACGCGCAGGCGCGCGGGGATCGGCTCGGCATGTTTCGCCGCGAAACTCTCGCGCAGCCGGTCGCGCTGGGCGATATAGTCGGCGACGCGCGCCGCCGTCTCAGGATGCCGGGCAAGCCAGCTCTCCACGGCGTCCCGGCGCTCGGGCGGCAGGCGGCCGTCCACGAACGCGTTCAGGTCGTCTTCGCCGATGGGTCGCTCCTGCTCCGTCATCTCCAGCTCTCTACGTCACTTCACGCGCCTGAGCCCGCCGGGCCGGCCGCCTTCCAGCCGCTGGCGCAACCGCTCGCGTCCGCGGCTCAGCCGCGACATCACGGTGCCGACCGGCACCGCAAGCACCTTCGCCGCCTCCTCGTAGGACAGCTCCTCCACGCCGACCAGCAACAGCACCGCCTGCTGATCCTCGGGCAGGGCGCGGAGTGCCGCCGCCACGTCGCGCAGGGCCAGCCCCTCCTCCTGTCGGGCGGCGCTGACGGGCAGGCCGGGCGCCTCGTCCAGCTCCAGATGCGGGCCGCGCCGCGCCGCGCGTCGCCGGTCGCTGATGAAGCAGTTATGCAGGATTGTGAAGAGCCAGGCCTTGAGGCTCCCGCCCTGCCGACGCATGCCCCAGTGGGCAAGCGCGCGCTCAAGGCAATCCTGCACCAGGTCGTCGGCCGCATGCGGCTCGCGCGTCAGCGCGAAGGCATAGCGACGCAGCGCCGGGATATGGGGCTCGATCAGGTCGGCAAGCTCGCTCGCGCTCATGGGCGCCACTCTAGCGCCCTCCGGCCGATCCGGCGACGCCTGGCTTGCCGTTGGACGCCGGGAGGACCTGAATATTCCCCTCAACCGTCCGTGAAATGGCCCCAGATCGTCCAGAAGCCGATGATCACGAAACCGGCGCCCGCGATGAGCTTCAGCGGGATGCCCTGGACGAAACGCTCCGCCGCCGTGCCGAGTGCCACGGCGAGCGCGGTGGAGGCGACCAGGGCGGCGCTCGCCACCAGGAAGACCAGGAGCGGCGCCGCCTTGCGGTCGGCGGCGAACAGGACCGTGGCGAGCTGGGTCTTGTCGCCGAGTTCGGCAAGAAACACGGTGGCGAAAATGGCGATCAACTGGGCCATGGCATCCTTCCCCTGTGACAACCGGCCTTATGGCGCGGATCGCGCCGTTCGTGCCAGCGACCGATTGTCGCACGGGCGCCCCAGCCCGGCTTGGCCTCGCGGCCGATTTGCTGATAAAACCGAGGCCCGGCCGGCATCCCGATGGCTTGCAGAATGTTCCTCCTGATCGACAATTACGACAGCTTCACCTACAACCTGGTGCACTATCTGGGCGAGCTTGGCGCCGAGGTGGCCGTGCGGCGCAACGACAGGATCGGCGTCGACGAGGCGCTGGAAATGGCGCCCGAGGGCATCGTCATTTCGCCCGGACCCTGCGACCCGGACCGGGCCGGCATCTGTCTCGACCTGATCGGCAAGGCAGCGGGCAAGGTGGCGCTGCTGGGCGTCTGCCTGGGCCATCAGGCGATCGGCCAGGCATTCGGCGCGCGGGTGGTGCGCGCGCCGGAACCGCGCCATGGCAAGACCTCGCCCGTCACCCATGGGGCATCCGGCGTGCTGGCGGACATCCCCTCGCCCTTCCGCGCCACGCGCTACCACTCGCTCTGCGTCGCCGAGGACGGCATGCCCGACTGCCTCGCGGTCACGGCGCGTTCGGAAGATGGCGTGGTGATGGGGCTGGAACATCGTACCTTGCCGATCTATGGCGTGCAGTTCCACCCGGAGAGCATCGCCTCCGAACATGGCCACACCATTCTGAAGAACTTCATCCGCATCGCGCGCCGGGGGAACGCATGAGCGAGGACATGGAAGGCTTCAAGCGCATCCTCGCCCGCGTCGCCGCCGGCGAGCGGCTCGATATCGAGACGGCGCGCGTGGCCTTCGACACGATGATGGCCGGCAACGCGACGCCATCGCAGATGGGCGGCTTCCTGATGGCGCTGCGCGTGCGCGGCGAGACGGTGGACGAGATCACCGGCGGCGCCATGACCATGCGCGCCCGTGCCCTGCATGTCGATGCGCCGCCTGGCGCCATCGACACCTGCGGCACCGGTGGCGATGCGTCCGGCACCTGGAACATCTCGACCGGAGCGAGCTTCGTCGTCGCCGCCTGCGGCGTTCCGGTCGCCAAGCATGGCAACCGGGCGCTCTCCTCGAAGAGCGGCGCGGCGGACGTGCTGGCGGCGCTCGGCGTCGATATCGAATGCGACATGGCGCTGGTGCGGAAGGCGCTGCACGAAGTGGGAATCGGCTTCCTGATGGCGCCGCGCCATCATGGCGCCATGCGCCAGGTCGGCCCGACGCGGGTGGAGCTTGGCACGCGCACCATCTTCAATCTGCTGGGTCCGCTCTCCAATCCGGCCGGCGCGAAGCGCCAGCTCCTCGGCGTCTTCGCCCGCGAATGGCTGGAGCCGATGGCGCAGACGCTTGCCAAGCTCGGCTCCGAGCGGGTCTGGGTCGTGCATGGATCGGACGGGCTCGACGAGATCACCACCACCGGCCCGACCCACGTCGCCGAGTTGAAGGAGGGCAAGGTGAGCAGGTTCGAGGTGACGCCCGAGGATGCCGGCCTGCCGCGCGCCACGGCCGCGTCGCTCAAGGGTGGCGATGCGGCGACCAACGCCCTCGCCATCAATGCCATGCTGGAAGGCCGCCCCGGCGCCTATCGCGACATCGTGCTGATGAACGCCGCGGCGGCGCTGATCGTCGCCGGCCGGGCCGGCAGCCTGAGGGAAGGCGTGGCGCTGGGCACCGAGGCGATCGACAGCGGCCGGGCGCTCAAGGTGCTGGAACGGCTGGTGCGCGTCACCGGGGGCAAGCGGCCATGAGCGACGTGCTGGCCCGCATCTGCGCCGACAAGCGCACCTACGTGGCGACGCGCAAGCAGCGGCGTGCCCTGGTGGCGCTGGAGGCCGATGCGCGGGCGCAAGGGGCGCCGCGCGGCTTCCGCCGGGCACTGGCCCGCAAGGTGGCGGAGGGTGGCTACGGGCTGATCGCCGAGATCAAGAAGGCATCGCCATCGAAGGGCCTGATCCGCGCCGATTTCGATCCGCCGGCCCTGGCCCGCGCCTATGCGGAAGGCGGCGCGAGCTGCCTTTCGGTGCTGACCGATGCGCCCTATTTTCAGGGTGCCGAAGCCGACCTTACGGCCGCGCGGGCCGCGGTCGGCCTTCCGGTCCTGCGCAAGGATTTCATGCTCGACCCCTACCAGGTGGTCGATGCGCGCGCCATCGGCGCGGACTGCATCCTGCTGATCATGGCCGCACTCTCGGACCAGCAGGCGGCCGAGCTGGAGGCGGCGGCGCTGGAATGGGGCATGGACGTGCTGGTCGAGGTGCATGACGAGGCGGAGGCCGAGCGGGCGCTGCGGCTGAAGAGCCGCCTGATCGGCGTCAACAACCGCAATCTCAAGACGCTCGAGGTCGATCTGGCGACCAGCGAGCGGCTGTTCCCGCTGTTCCCGAAGGATGCGCTGCTCGTCTGCGAGAGCGGCCTCAATACACCGGCCGATCTCGCGCGCATGTCGCGCCTCGGCGTCAACTGCTTCCTGGTGGGCGAGAGCCTGATGCGCCAGGCCGATGTCGCGGCGGCGACGCGCCAGCTTCTCGCGCGCGCCTCATGAGCGGGTCCAAGCTCAGCCATTTCGACGAGGAAGGCAAGGCAGCCATGGTCGATGTCTCGGCCAAGGCCGAGACCGAACGCGAGGCGGTGGCGAAGGGACGCGTTGTCATGGCCCCGGAGACGCTGGCCCTGATCCGCGCGGGCGGCGCCGCGAAGGGCGACGTGCTGGGCGTGGCCCGGCTCGCCGGCATCATGGCCGCGAAACGGACGGCCGAACTGATCCCGCTCTGCCATCCCCTCGCCCTGTCGCGGGTCGCCGTCGATCTCGTCTGCCTGCCGGAGGCGAACGCGGTCGAGATCACGGCGAGCGTGCGCCTGGTCGGGCGCACCGGCGTCGAGATGGAGGCGCTGACCGCCGTCTCGGTGGCGGCGCTCACCGTCTACGACATGGTCAAGGCGGCCGATCGCGGCATGCGCATCGAAAACATCCGGCTGGTGAAGAAGACCGGCGGCAAGTCCGGCACTTACGAGGCATCCTGACAATGATTTCCGTGGCCGAAGCGCGCGCGCGCATCCTGGCCGGGCTCGAACCGGTCGGCGCCGAAACCCTCGCCCTGTCGGAAGCGGCCGGCCGCGTGCTTGCCAGTGCCGTCATGGCGCGCCGGACCCAGCCCCCGGTGCCGGTCTCGGCCATGGACGGCTATGCCGTGCGCGCCGCCGACGTGGCCGAAATCCCGGCCGTGCTGAACCAGGTCGGCACCTCCCAGGCCGGCCGCGCCCATGAGGGCCAGGTCGGGCCGGGCCAGTGCGTGCGCATCTTCACCGGCGCGCCGTTGCCCGCCGGCGCGGACAGCATTGTCATCCAGGAGGACACGGCCGCCGACGGGCGCAGGATCACGATCCGCGAGGCCCCCAGGCAAGGCCAGTTCGTGCGCCGCGCCGGCCTCGATTTCCGGGCCGGCGACGTGCTGCTGCGCGGCGGCATGCGGCTCGGGCCGGCGCAGATCGGCCTGGCGGCGGCGATGGACGTGCCCTGGCTCGAGGTGCGGCGGCGCCCGCGGGTGG
>JAHCJR010000117.1 GCA_026126165.1 Alphaproteobacteria bacterium | reverse complement strand
TCGACGAGATCAAGCGCGATAACGACCTCCGCTTCATCCCGGTCGTCGTCCTGACCACGTCCGAAGCGGAACAGGATGTCCTGCGGAGCTACGAACTGGCGGCCAACTGCTACATCACCAAGCCTGTCGATCTCGAAAAATTCCTGACCATCGTCCGCAGCATCGAGGAATTCTGGCTCAACATCGTCCGGCTGCCTGCCGATAGCCGACTGCATGCGTGACGGGCTGTGAGGTCATGCCGGGCGGAAGCACATATGGAGCAAGGCGCGTCCGCGTCCTTCTCGTCGAGGATAACGAAGCGGATGCGCGCCTGACGCAGGAGCTTCTGCGCGAGGTCCAGGGTTTCGACTTCGACCTGCGGCGTGCCGGGCGCCTGTCCGAGGCGATGGACCTGATCCGCGCCGAGGCTTTCGATGTGGCCCTGCTCGACTTCGCCCTGCCCGACGGCATGGGCGTGCCCCTGGTGGCGGAGATGCATGCCGGCGCGCCCAACCTGCCGATCCTGATCCTGACCGGGAACGACGACGAGGCGGCGGCGATCGAGGCGCTGAAAAGCGGCGCCGAGGACTATCTGGTGAAGGGCCAGGGCGATGGGCATCTCATCGTCCGCGCGATGCGCTACGCGATTGAGCGCAAGCGCATCGTCGCCATGCTGAAGGAGGCGAAGGAAGCCGCGGAACTGGCCAACCGCGCCAAGTCGCAGTTCCTCGCCAACATGAGCCACGAGCTGCGCACGCCGCTCAATGCCATCATCGGCTTCTCGCAGATCATCCGGGAACAGACCGCCGGCCCGCCGGTCGCCGACTGCTATCGGGATTATGCCAACGACATTCTGACCAGCGGCATGCACCTGCTGGAACTGATCAACGACATTCTGGACCTGTCGAAGATCGAGGCGGGCAAGCTCGACCTGCTCGAATCCGTCATCGAGATCGGCGAGCTGGTGGAGAGCTGCCTGCGCCCGATGCAGGCGCGAAGCAGCGAATCGGGCATCCGGCTGGTCACGGCCTTGCCGCGGGACCTGCCGGGCCTGTGGGCGGATGCACGCAAGATGCGCCAGATCCTGTTCAACCTCATATCGAACAGCATGAAGTTCACCCAACCCGGCGGGCGCGTCGAGGTGCGCGCCGAGCTTGATGGCGAGGGGCTCGAGCTTGCGGTGGCCGACGATGGCATTGGCATCGCGCAAGAGGATATCCCGCGGGTCCTCACGCCGTTCGTCCAGGTGGAAAGCACGCTGACCCGGCGGCATTCGGGCACTGGCCTCGGCCTGCCCATCGCCCGCTCACTGGCGGAACTGCATGGCGGGAGCCTCTCGATCGAGAGCGCGCCTGGCGCGGGAACGACGGTGCGCGTGCGCATGCCCGGCGAGCGCCTGCTCCGGCACGCCGCACGAAGCGCCTGAAGAACCAGCACGCCAGCCCCTTCAGGCTCGCGCAGCAGCCAGCCGGGGACCGGCGCGATGGATCAGGAAAAAGGCGATGGCGATGGTCAGCAGGTTCCAGGCGATGCCGTGCATGAAGGCCGCATCGTAGGAGCCGGTCACGTCGAAGATCGCGCCCGAGGCCCAGCCGCCCAGCGCCATGCCGACGAGGGTTGCGGTGATGGTGAGGCTGACCCGGGTTCCGGCCTCCTCTGCCGGGAAATGCTCGCGCACGATGATGGCATAAGAGGAAACGATGCCGCCCTGCACCAGCCCGAAGATCGCAGAGACAAGATAGAGCGCATCGAGCGACTGGTTGGGCAGGAACATGACCAGCGCCACCGCCTGGAGGCTTGCGCCGAGCGCCATGGTCCGCAGGCCGCCGATCCGATCGCAGATCCATCCGGAAGCAAGTCGGCTGACGATGCCGCATGCCAGCATGATGGAGAGCATCTGCGCGCCGCGGATCGGTCCATAGCCGAGATCGGTGCAGAGGGCGACGATATGGACCTGTGGCATCGCCATGGCTACGCAGCAGGAAACGCCGGCGATACACAGCAGGGTCTGCAGGGCGCCGGGCGACATTCCAAGCGGGCGCGCGGCGGCGCGCCCTGTGCCGCCGGCAGCGACCTTCGCCGCCATGTCCGCCATCTCCCGTAACACAGGCGGTCGCGGCCGCAGGATCCAGACGGTCGCCAGCGGCACCGCCAGGCAGATCGCGCCCATCAGCGCATAGGTGCTGCGCCAGCCGATTTGCTCGATCATGGCCTGCACCACCGGCGGCCAGACCGTGCCGGAGAGGTAGTTGCCGCTGGCGCAGATGGCGACGGCGAGGCCGCGCCGGTGGGTGAACCAGAGCGAGGTATCGGCGACCAGGGGTGCGAAGCTTGCGGAACTGCCGAGACCGATCAGCAGGCTGGAGAGCACGAAGACCGCAATGCTGCCGGCCTGTGCCGCCGAAAGAAAGCCGGCGGCTATGAGGAGCGCGCCCAGCAGCACCGGAATCGTCACGCCGACCCGATCGGCCAGCCGGCCCATTAGGATGCCTCCAGCGCCGAACCCGAGCGTGGTCAGCATGTAGGGCAGCGAGGCGCCCATGCGGGCCGTGTCGAACTCGAGCTGGATCTCGGGCAGAACCACCGCGACGACATACATGCCGGAGCTGCCGACCGTTCCCAGCAGCAGCGACACGCCGAGCCGCAGCCATGGATAGGCGGGGCGAAGGTGCCAGGGTTGGCGCTGGTCGACCGCGGCGGAACTGATTGGCGCGGGGGCCTTCGATTCAGGACCTGACATCGTCAACCTTGGTCATGCGGACACGGGAGGCGGGGACGCATCCTACGCCAGGACGCGCGACCCCCGGCATACACAATTGCGAGACGTGCCATGCGGCGCGTCAGCCGAAGCGCCCGGGATCGCAGGCTCTCACCGCCGGCGTCAACGCCTCGCCCGCGAGCAGCCGCGTCACGAGCCGCCCGGTCTCGGCCGCCAGGGTCAGCCCCAGATGCTGATGGCCATAGGCGCAGTAGACGTTGGCAAGATCCGGGGCCCGGCCGATCGCCGGCAGAAAGTCCGGAAGAGTGGGCCGCTCGCCCATCCATTGCGAGACCATCCGGTCGTCGATGGCCGGAAATATGGCACGGGCCTGGCGGCGCAGGACCTCCGCGCGCGCCCAGCTCGGCGGCGCCCCCGCATGGCTCAGCTCGACCGTGCCGGCAAGGCGCACGCCCTCCTCCATCGGCGTGACGAAGAAGCCGCGCTCCGCGGAGCAGACCGGAACCTCGCAGGCATGCCCGCTGCCCTCCAGCATGACATGATAGCCGCGCTCGGCGATCAGCGGCGCGCGGAAGCGCAGCAGCGCGGCAAGCTCGCTGGACGCGCGGCCGGCGGCAAGGACCAAGGCGCCGACCGGGAAACGCTCGCGCAGCGTCACCACCCCGCCGACGCGCGCGCCGGTAAGTTCGAAAGTCTCGACCCGCGCCTGCTCGAAGCGCCCGCCATCGGCAACGAAGCGCTCGACCAGGCTGCGCACCAGCCGTTGCGGATTGAGCGTATGCATGGTTCTCGGGAAATGCACGGCGCGGATGATCGCCGGAGAGAGCCCGGGCGCGATCTCGCGTGCCCCGGCGCCATCCAGTATCGCGAACTCCATGCCCCGCTCGCGCTGGAGGCGGCGTTCCTGCGCATCGGCCTGGAACTGACGCTCCGTCTCATAGACGTAGAGGCCGCCGCGCTGGCGGAACAGATCCGCCAATCCGCTCGCCTGCAGCTCGATCTGCCAGGCGGCATCGGCATCGGCGACAAGGGCGCCGAGCGCATCGATGCCGCGCGCGAGCTGGTCGGGGCGCGCGGCAATGGCGAAGCGCGCCATCCATGGCAGGATCCAGGGCAGGCTGCGCCAGCGGATGTTGAGCGGTGCATCGCGCTCGACCAGCATGCGCGGCACCTTCAGCAGAATGTCGGGCCGGCAGAGCGGCATGACGTGATCGACGGCGACATAACCCGCATTGCCGAAAGACGTGCCCTGCCCGGGTTCGGTCGCATCGAGCAGGATCACCTTGTGACCGGCGCGTTGCAGCGCACGCGCGCATGCCGCGCCGACGATGCCGGCGCCGACCACCGCGACCGGCGCGCCCTCGCTCATGCGCAGCCCCGCCGATCCTCGCCCATTCCGCCCGTCACGCACATGAAATGCTCTCCCGCCTTCTGTCGCCGCCAGAACCTAGCCCGATGCACGGGGACTTGTCGATCCGGGCCTGCGGGCGCACACTTGCCCGCATGAGAGCCATTGGATCGCCGTGGCGCATCTTGCGATTCGCGGCTTTCGCGCTGCTGGCGGGCTTCGGCCTGATGGCGGCGTTGAAAGCATCGGGCGACACCCCGGAGCGGGTGGCGCTGGTGCTGCGCATCGAGGGTGCCATCGGGCCGGCCAGCGCCGATTACCTGGCGCGAGGCCTCGCCAGCGCCGCGGAGCGCGGCGCGCACCTCGTGATCCTGCGTATCGATACGCCCGGCGGCCTGGACAGTTCCATGCGCGACATGATCCGGGACATCCTGGCCTCCGCCGTGCCGGTCGCCAGCTTCGTGCACCCCGCCGGCGCGCGCGCCGCCAGCGCCGGCACGTTCATACTCTATGCCAGCCACATCGCGGCCATGACGCCCGGCACCAATCTCGGTGCCGCGACGCCGGTGCAGCTCGGCGGCCTGCCGGTTCCAGGCGGCGAGCCGGAGCGTCAGCCGCCGCGCGAGGGTAAGGGCGAGGACGGCAAATCCGAAGATCCGCCGCGCCAGCCACGCGGCGCGATGGAGGCCAAGGTGGTCAATGACGCCGCCGCCTATATCCGCGGCCTCGCCGATCTGCGTGGCCGCAATGCCGAATGGGCGGAGAAAGCGGTGCGCGAGGGCGCCAGCCTTTCCTCGGCGCAGGCATTGGAACTGAATGTCGTCAGTCTGGTCGCGCGCAGTCTCGAAGAACTGCTCGAAAAGGCCCATGGCCGCAAGACCACCGTGCGCAACCAGGAGGTGACCCTCGATACGAAGGGCCTTGCACTGGAGTATCGCGACCCTGACTGGCGGAACCGGTTGCTGGCCGCCATCACCAATCCCAACATTGCGCTGATCCTGATGATGATCGGCATCTATGGCCTGATCTTCGAGTTCATGAATCCCGGCGCCCTCTATCCAGGCACGATCGGCGCCATATGTCTGCTGGTCGGGCTCTATGCGCTGGCGGCACTGCCGGTCAATTTTGCCGGCATCGGCCTGATGGCCCTCGGCGTGGCGCTGATGATCGCCGAAGCGATGACGCCTTCGTTTGGCGCGCTGGGAATTGGCGGCGCCATTGCCTTCGTGATCGGTGGCACCATCCTGATCGACACGGACCTGCCGGGATTCGAGCTTTCCTGGCCGGTGCTGGGCGGCGTCGCCGCCGCAAGCCTCGGTTTCAGCCTGCTCGCCGTCCGGCTCGCCCTCGCCTCGCGGCGACGCAAGGTCGCGGCCGGCCGCGAGGAAATGCTGGATGCGCCGGGCACGGTGCTCGACTGGGCGGGCGGGTCAGGGCATGTCCTCGTGCACGGGGAGCGCTGGCAGGCCCGATCCGATCGCGCACTCGCGCCCGGCGCGCGCGTGCGGGTGACCGGGATCAGCGGACTTCGCCTCTCCGTACGGCCGGAGGAGGCAGCCACGTCATGACGGAGGAGCTGGCGATGTTCACCGAACTGTTCTTCTACATTCCGATCGTGCTGATCTTCGTCGCCTTCCTCGCGGCGGCGATCAAGATCCTGCGCGAGTACGAACGTGGCGTCGTCTTCACCCTCGGACGCTTCACCGGCGTCAAGGGCCCAGGGCTCATCCTGCTGGTGCCCTTCATCCAGCAGATGGTGCGCGTCGACCAGCGGACCTTCGTCTTCGATGTACCGAGCCAGGACGTGATCTCGCACGACAACGTTTCGGTCAAGGTGAACGCCGTCATCTATTTCCGCGTCATCGAACCCCAGCATGCGGTGCTGCAGGTCGAGAACTACATGCAGGCGACCAGCGAACTGGCGCAGACCACCCTGCGTTCGGTCCTCGGCAAGCACGAACTGGACGAGATTCTGGCGGAGCGCGACAAGCTCAACAGCGACATCCAGGAGATACTCGACCAGCAGACCGATGCCTGGGGTATCAAGGTGGCGAATGTCGAGATCAAGCACGTCGATATCGACGAGAGCATGATCCGCGTCATCGCCCGGCAGGCGGAGGCCGAACGCGAGCGGCGCGCGAAGGTCATCAACGCTGAAGGCGAACAGCAGGCCGCGCAGAAGCTGCTCGACGCCGCCGAAATCCTCAGCCGCCGGCCCGAAGCCATGCAGCTCCGCTATCTCAACACCCTGGCGGTGATCGGGGCCCAGAACAACTCGACGGTGGTCTTCCCCTTCCCGACCGACATCGCCGCCGCCCTCGCCGACTGGGCGAAGGACAAGGCGGATCGATGACCGGATCGGGCGGCGGTATCAGGCGGCGCTGAGCGCGCCCTTGAGCCCGTTGTCGTTGCCGGCGGCCGCCGGCGCCTCGCGCACGACCCGGCCTTCCAGAGCCGCATCGATATCGAAGCGGGTCAGCCCGATGTCGCGCAGAAGGCGCGGGTCAAGCGATTCCAGTTGCTGGCGCGCCACATGGTCCTGCCATGCCCTGCGAAGGAAGGAATACAGGCCGGCGAAGGCGGCAAAGATCATCTCTGCCTGGGCCTGCCGGGCGGCCCGTTCGATGCGGACGACCTCTTCGAGACTGACGGAGCCGATCTGGCTATGCATGGCGATACCTCAAGCATTAAAGCGGGTTAACGTTTGGAATTCGATTGAATGCTATTTAGGATTGGCTGAGCCTTGCTGCCAGCGCATATCTCGCAAGTCTGATGCTGCGCCGCAACATATCTGTCGCCCGAAATACAGCCATGCAATGGTTGCATGACATGAATAGTCGGTAACCCACGGAGGACTGATCACGCCATGGCCGAAAGGGACGAGATCCTGCTCACCCTGTCATGCCGCAACCGCCCGGGGATCGTCGCCTCGGTGTCCGGCTACCTCTTCCAGTCCGGCTGCAACATCCTCGATGCACAGCAGTTCGACGACACGGAGGCGGACAACTTCTTCATGCGCGTCGTCTTCAACCCGGTGGCGGGCAAAGCCGATTTGCCGGCCCTCGCCGCCGGATTCGAGCCGATCGCCGGGCGCTTCGACATGAACTGGAAGCTGCGCCGGCGGAGCGACCGCCAGCGCACGATGATCCTTGTCTCGCGCCAGGACCATTGCCTGGTCGATCTGATCTACCGGCACCGGACCGGAGAGCTGCCGATGGAAGTCACGGCCATCGTTTCCAATCATCCACGCGAGACCCACGCCAGCCTCGATCTCGGCGGGATTCCCTTCCACCACCTCGCGGTGACGCCGGAAACCAAGCTCGAGCAGGAAAACGCCCTCTGGAACCTGATTCGCGAGACCCGCTCGGAGGTCGTGGTTCTGGCGCGCTATATGCAAGTCCTCTCCGACGGGCTGGCCGCCAAGCTCGCCGGGCGCTGTATCAACATCCACCATTCCTTCCTGCCGGGCTTCAAGGGCGCGCGTCCCTATCACCAGGCGCACCGCCGGGGCGTCAAGCTGATCGGCGCGACCGCACATTACGTCACTTCCGATCTCGACGAGGGACCGATCATCGAGCAGGACGTCGAGCGCATCAGTCATCGCGACTCTCCCGAGGATCTGGTGCGCAAGGGCCGCGACATAGAACGGCGCGTCCTGGCCAAGGCGCTGCTGCATCATCTCGAGCAGCGCGTCATCATCTATGGCGGCAAGACCGTCGTCTTCACCGGCTAGGGAAGCCGCGCGAGAGCCTTTCACCGCG
>JAHCJR010000116.1 GCA_026126165.1 Alphaproteobacteria bacterium | reverse complement strand
CCGCGCCTGCGAGATCCAGCTCGCCTCCTGCGCCATGGGGAAGGTCATCATGATTCCCGATGCGATCGCCGCAAGGGCCAGTGCCGAGGCATTGCAGTTCGATCCGGCACATGGCGGCGGCTGGGATGTCTTCAATGCGCTGCGCCGCAAGATCGAGCGCGAGGAGCCGGGCTACAGGAGCTGACGCCGACATGAAGTTCTGCATATATGGCGCCGGTGCCGTCGGCGGCTTTCTCGCTTTCCGTCTCGCGCAGGCCGGCCATCGGGTCGCCGTCGTGGCGCGCGGCGCCCATCTGGCGGCGATCAGGGAACAGGGTCTCGGCCTCCGGACGCGCGATGGCGGCCTCGCCCGCCTGCCGGTCGATGCCAGCGACGATCCGGCGAGGTTCGGTCCGCAGGATTGCGTCATCCTCGCGGTGAAGCAGCCGGCCCTGCCGGCAATAGCAGGCCGGCTTTCGGGCCTGCTCGGCGCGGAGACCATGGTGGTGCCGGCGATCAACGGCGTGCCATGGTGGTTCTTCGATGGCTTCGGCGGGCCGCTCGCCGGCAGCAGCCTGCGTGCCGTCGATCCGGACGGCGAGACGGCGCGCCATATCGACGGGCGCCGCATCGTCGGCTGCGTCGTCCACATTGCCGCATCCGTGCAGGCGCCGGGCGTGATCCGCCATGGTTTCGGCGAGCGCTTCATCCTGGGCGAGCCGTCCGGGCGCATGACGGAGCGGCTTGCGCGCGTCGCGGCGGCGATGGCCGAGGCCGGCCTTCAGGCGGAGCAGACGGCCGAGATCCAGCGCGCGGTCTGGGCCAAGCTCTGGGGCAACATCACCTACAATCCGATCAGCGCCCTGACGCGTGCCAGCTCGGTGCAGATGCAGGACGATCCGCTGATCATGGAACTGTTTCGCGGCATGATGGTCGAGGTGGCGGAGATCGGACGGCGCATCGGCATCGAAGTCGGCATGACGCCGGACGAGCGCATCGCCATCGCCCGCCAGCTCGGCGACTTCAAGACCTCCATGCTGCAGGACCTGGAAGCCGGCCGGGCGCTGGAGCTCGACGGACTGGTCGGCGCGGTCGTCGAGATCGCCGAGAAACTCGGCCAGGCGGCGAGGCTGACCCGGGCCGTTCTGGGACTGACGCGGCTCATGGCGGCCAATCTCGGGCTTGGCCGGCCAGGCGCGGAGGGCGGGCGATGAGCGAGCAGACCTATCTGCTGCCGGCGGAGAAAGTGCGCGCCATGGCGGAAGCGATCGTGCGCGCCATGGGGGCCGGTGCCGGGCGGGCGGGCATCGTGGCCGACCATCTGGTGACCGCCAATCTTTACGGACACGATTCGCACGGCGTCGGCATGCTGCCGAAATATGTCGCGGGCTATCGCGCCGGCCTGCTGCGGCCGGCGCAGGAGCTGCGGATCGTATCCGACCTGGGCGCGGCGCTGGTCTGCGACGGCGGCATGGGACTGGGTCAGGTCATGGGACGGGAGGCGATGCGGCGCGGCATCGAGGCGGCGCGCCGCCATGGCGTCGCGGTGATCTCGCTGCGCAACGCCTTCCATCTGGGCCGCATCGGCACCTATGCGGAGCAATGCGCCGAGGCTGGCCTCGCTTCCATGCATTATGTCAATGTCAACTACATCGCGCCGCTGGTGGCGCCCTGGGGCGGGCGCGATGCGCGTTTCGGAACCAACCCCTTTGCCGCGGCGCTGCCGATGCCGGGCGAAGACCCGATCGTGCTCGACATGGCGACCAGCCGCACCGCGCTTGGCAAGGTGCGCGTGGCGCGCAACAGGGGCGAACGGTTCATGGCGGGTGCGCTGATCGACGCGCGCGGCGAGCCGAGCGACGATCCGGAAGTCATGTTCTCCGAGCCGATGGGCGCCATCCTGCCGTTCGGGGAGCATAAAGGTCATGCGCTCGCCATGATCTGCGAACTGTTCGCCGGCGCACTGACCGGGGGCGAGACCTACCGGCCGGAACGCCGCCACCCGGCGGCGATCCAGAACAACATGCTTTCCGTCCTGCTGACGCCCGAGGCGGTGGGCGGTGAGGCCTATGCCGAGGAGGCGCGCCGGTTCCGGGCCTGGGTCAAGGCATCGCCGCCGGCCGCCGGCGCCGACCGGGTGATGATGCCGGGCGAGCCGGAGCGCCGCAGCGCCGAGGCGCGCCGGCGCGAGGGTCTGCCGATCGACGCACGGACTCTGGCCGAACTGGCTGGCGCGGCAGCGGAGATCGGCGCGGAATGGCCGGAGGGCCTGCCGCGCGGGTGAGCCGCCAACCCGGTATCAGCGACCGGTAAAGACCGGCTTGCGCTTCTCCATGAAAGCGGCGACGCCTTCGCGGAAATCCTCGCTGGAGAAAGCGATCGCCTGCGCCTTCGCCTCGTCCTCGAGGAAGCGCTCCAGCGTGTCGTCGAAGGCGCGGCGCACCAGCGTCTTGGTGAGGCCCAGCGCGATGGCGGGGCCTTCGGCGAGCCCGCTCGCCGTCTCGAGCGCGGCGTCCATCAGTTCCGCCGGCGCCAGCACGCGATTGGCCAGACCGATGGCGAGCGCCTCATCCATGCCGACCGTGCGGTTGGAGAGCAGGATCTCGCGCGCGCGGAGCTGGCCCACCGCGCGCGGCAACGTGTAGGCGAGGCCCACGTCCGGAACGGCGGCAATGCCGGGGAAGCCGGCCTTGAAGCGCGCCTCGCTCGAGGCATAGACGATGTCCCCCAGCATGGCGAGGGCGAAGCCGGCGCCGGCGGCGACACCGTTCAGCGCCATGACCACCGGCTTCTCGGCGGTCAGCAGCCGCTGCGCCCACGTGTAATTGCGCTGCAGGCGCGCGCGCGTGCCGATCGGTGTCACCTCGCGCATGCTGCGGATATCGCCACCGGCGCAGAAGGCTTTGCCCGAGCCGGTAAAGACCAGCGCGCCGATGGCGGGATCGTCGAGCAGGCGCGGCACCTCGGTCTCCAGCACCGCCTTGATGCCACCGGAGAGTGCGTTCATCGTCTCCGGCTCGTTCAGGCGGATCACCGCCACCCGGCCCTTGCGTTCCAGTTGCACCGAACTCATGTCACACCCCCGGTATCGCGGCTTTCCATCGTATGGCCGGCATGCTAACAGCCTTGAGCGGATTAGCCATCGGCATTGACTTCCAAGGGGGCATTCACGGGACGCATGGGGCAAGGACAGCGCATCCGGGCGGAGGACTGGCCCGCGCTGCTCGCGCCGGGCATGCGGGTATTCCTGCATGGCTCGGCCTCGGAGCCGCTGGCGCTGCGCGACGCCCTCGAAGCGGCGGCCGAGAAAGCATCGGGCGTCGATTTCACCATCGGCATCGTGCCTGGCGTGAACGAGTACGACTACGCGGCGCTGGCGCCGGATGCCTGCATGACCACGGGCTTCGTCACGCCCTCGCTGCGGCAATCCTTCGCCGCAGGGCGCATCCGCTTCCTGCCGCTGAACTATACCGGCTTCCACGACTATCTTGCGGCCGCGCCGCCCTTCGATCTGGTGGTGCTGCAGGTGGCCCCGCCCGATGCGGAAGGGCGCATGTCGCTCGGGCCGAGTACCGACTTCCCGTCCGTCGTACTGCCGCGCGCGCGCCGGGTGCTGGCGCAGCTCAACGAGGCGGTGCCGCGCATCCCCGATGGTCCCTGCCTCGCATCGGCCGACTTCCTGGTCGAGGAGACGCGCGCCTTGCCGGAGTTCCCGGAGGCGGCGCCGGATGCGACGCAGACCGCCATCGCCCGCCATGCCGCCAGCCTGATCCGCGACGGCGACTGTCTGCAGATCGGCATCGGCAAGATCCAGTCCGCGATCCTGGGTCAACTCAAGGGGCACCGGCGGCTTGGCTTTCACTCCGGCCTGATGACCGATGCCGTGCTCGACCTCATGGAGGCGGGCGCCATGTCCGGCGAGGCCAAGAGCCGCGACAGGGGGCTTGCGGTCACAGGGCTCGCAGTGGGCACCCGGCGTCTCTATCAGGCGCTGGTACGCCTGCCCGTCGCTTTCCGAGATGCGCGCTACACGCATGGCGCCGATATCCTCGCCGGCATCGACAATTTCGTGTCGATCAATTCCGCCATCGAGATCGACCTGTTCGGCCAGTGCAACGCGGAGATGCTGGGCGGCCGGCAGGTAAGCGGCACCGGCGGCTTCGCCGATTTCGTGCGCGGCGCGCGTCTCTCCCGCGGCGGACGTTCCATCGTGGCGCTTCCGGCCAGCGCGGCCGGGGGGCGGCATTCGCGCATCCGCGCCCGGCTCGATGCGGGCACGGTGGTCACGGGCTCCCGTTCCGACACCGACCTCGTGGTCACCGAGTACGGCGTCGCCGCGCTCAGGGGTCTCTCGCTCGATCAGCGGGCGGCATCGCTGATTGCCATCGCCGCGCCGGAATTCCGGGCCGGCCTGCAAGCGGAATGGGACGCCTTCCGCGCCAGTCTCTAGTGGCCGATCGCCAGGGGAATGCCGATGTATCTGACGCAAGGACTGAAGCGGGCCCGCCAGTTCCGGGGCAATGGCCGGGCGGTGATCTTCGGCGAGCGCAGCCGCACCTGGAACGAGGTGGTGGATCGTATCGCGCGCCTCGCCGGCCTGTTCCGTTCGCTCGGTCTCGCCGATGGCGATCGCGTCGCCATGCTCGCACACTCCTCCGACCGCTATCTTGAATTCTACTATGCCCCGCTGTGGGCCGGCGGCGTCATGGTGCCGCTCAATACCCGCCTCGCGGTGCCGGAGACAGTGGCGCTGCTCGAGGACTGCACGCCGGCAATTCTCCTTGTCGACGATGCCTTCCGCGACCAGGTGCCGGACATTCTTCGCGGCGCGCCCTGCGTCCGGCATGTCATCTGGGCCGGGGAGGGACCGGCGCCGGAAGGCATGATCGACTATGAAGCCGCCATCGCGGCCACGGCACCCATCGAGGACCGCCTGCGCGGCGGCAACGACCTTGCCTGTCTTTTCTATACCGGCGGCACCACCGGCAGGTCGAAGGGCGTGATGCTGAGCCACGACAATCTCAGCGCCAATTCCATGAACGCCTTCGCCAACATGGGATTCAACGAGGACACGGTCCACCTGCATTCCGGGCCGCTCTTCCATCTCGCCGCCGGCTCGCGCGTCTATACCGTGACGCTCTGCGCGGGCACGCACGTGATCATCCCGCGATTCACGCCGGAAGCCTTTCTGGAGGCGATCCAGCGTCACCGGGTCAACGCGGCGGTGATCGTGCCGACCATGGCCACCATGATCCTGGCGCTGCCCAACCTGAAGGACTACGACCTTTCCAGCATCGAATCCTTCTCCTATGGCGCGGCACCCATGCCGGAAGCGCTGGTGCTGCGCGTGATGGAACTGCTGCCGCATGCCAGGCTTCTGCAATCCTATGGCATGACGGAACTCTCGCCCGTCTGCTCGACCTTGCCCCACCGCTACCACGCCACCACGGGGCCGCGTGCCGGCAAGCTCAATTCCGCCGGCCGCGCCACCTATTCGGCCGAGATGCGCATCGTCGATGCGGAGGATCGCGAGCTGCCGCCCGGCGAGATCGGCGAGATCGTGGTACGCGGGCCGATGGTGATGCTGGGGTACTGGAACCAGCCGGAGCAGACGGCCGAGGCGTTGCGCGGCGGCTGGATGCATACCGGCGATGCCGGCTACATGGACGAGGAGGGGTTCGTCTTCCTCGTCGACCGCGTCAAGGACATGATCATCACCGGCGGCGAGAATGTCTATTCGACCGAGGTGGAGAACGCCATCTACAAGCATCCCTCGGTGCGCGAATGCGCGGTGATCGGCATTCCCGACGAGCGCTGGGGCGAGGCGGTGCACGCCATCGTCGTGCCGCGCGCGGGCTGCGAGATCGCGCCGGAGGAGGTGATCGAGCATTGCCGCACGTTGATCGCCGGCTATAAATGCCCGCGCAGCGTCGAAGTCCGGAGCGAGCCGCTGCCGCTCAGCCCGGCCAACAAGATCCACAAGGTGGTGCTGCGCGAGCCCTACTGGAAGGGGCGCGCGCGCCGCGTCAACTGAGGCGCCGGCGCCTCAGCCTTTCTGGCGGTTGAGCAGGCGCAGCCTGAGCGCGTTCAGCTTGATGAAGCCTTCGGCGTCATGCTGGTCGTAGACCGAGTCTTCCTCGAAGGTGACATGGGCGAGCGAATAGAGCGAGTTCGGCGACTTGCGGCCGACCACGCTCGCCTGCCCCTTGTAGAGCTTGAGGCGGACCGTGCCCGACACCTTCTCCTGGCTCTTGTCGATGAGTGCCTGCAGCATCTCGCGCTCGGGCGAGAACCAGAAGCCGAAATAGACCAGTTCGGCATAGCGCGGCATCAGCTCGTCCTTCAGGTGCATGGCCCCGCGATCGAGCGTGATGCTTTCGATGCCGCGATGGGCGGCAATCAGGATCGTGCCGCCCGGCGTCTCGTAGACGCCGCGGCTCTTCATGCCGACGAAGCGGTTCTCCACAAGATCGAGCCGGCCGATGCCATGCTTTCCCCCCAGGCGGTTGAGTTCGGTGAGCAGGGCCGCCGGCGAGAGCCGCTTGCCGTCGATCGCCACCGGGTCGCCCTTCAGGAACTCGATCTCGACATATTCGGGCTGGTCGGGAGCCTGCTCCGGCGGGACGGAGCGCGAATAGACGATCTCCGGCGCTTCCTCCCAAGGGTCTTCCAGCACCTTGCCCTCGGCCGAGATGTGCAGGAGGTTGGCATCGACCGAGAAGGGCGCCTCGCCGCGCTTGTCGCGCGGGATCGGGATCTGGTGCTTCTCGGCGAACTCGATCAACTTCGTGCGCGAGGCGAGGTCCCATTCGCGCCAGGGCGCGATCACCTTGATCGAAGGTTCGAGGGCGTAATAGGCGAGTTCGAAGCGGACCTGGTCGTTGCCCTTGCCGGTCGCGCCATGCGCCACCGCGTCGGCGCCGACCTGGCGGGCGATCTCGATCTGGCGCTTGGCGATCAGCGGCCGTGCGATCGAGGTGCCCAGCAGGTACATCCCCTCGTACAGCGCGTTGGCGCGGAACATGGGGAAGACGAAGTCGCGCACGAATTCCTCGCGCAGGTCGTCCATGAAGATGTTCTGGGGCTTGATGCCCAAGAGCTCGGCCTTGTGCCGGGCCGGGCCCAGTTCCTCGCCCTGGCCCAGGTCGGCGGTGAAGGTCACCACCTCGCAATCATAGGTCACCTGCAGCCATTTCAGGATGACGCTGGTATCCAGCCCGCCCGAATAGGCAAGCACGACCTTCTTCACGTTCTTCTTCGACATGCGACCCTGGTCCCCGGAATTTTCGGCGGCGGAAAGTGGCCCAGCGGGCGGCCGGGGGCAAGTTGGGGGTGGGTTGCGGCGGCGGCGGGGCCGCTGGCCTTGGCGGCTGCACACGGCACGCACCCGGGCTAAAGCATGATCCACTTAGGTGGACCATGCTTCAGGTTTGTTTGAGCGCCTGATTCACCGCTCCGGCGATTCCGCCTTCGCGGATCAGGCGCTAGGAATGCGACCGCGCAAAGGCTAGCGTCCGCGCGCATCAATGCGATTCCAAAGGGGACCAGCCGGATGATTCGCTCGCCCGCCTTTTCGCGCCGCCTGCTGCTTCAGGCTGCACCCACGCTGGCGGCCGGCGGCCTGATGGCGGCCGGCTGCGCCAGCCCGCCGCCGCAGCGCGTGTTCGTGGTGTTCTTCCAGCAGGATTCGGTGGTGCCCGATACCGATGCCGCCACGATCCTGTCGCGCGCCAGCGAGGCGGCGAAACTGTACGCGGCCGACCCCGTGCACGTGATCGGCTTCGCCGACCCGGCCGGCACGCCGGATGTGAACCGCATGCTGTCGCAGCAGCGGGCCGAGGCGGTTTCGGCCTACCTGGCACAGCACGGCGTGCCGCCGACGCGCATGATCCGCACCGCGCGGGGCCCCACGGATCCTTCGCGATCCAGGGTGGAACGCCGGCGGGTAGAACTCCGCATCGGCGCGCTGCCGCCGCCTTCGACCTACTGAAGCATGATCCACTCAGGTGGATCATGCTTCAGGTTTGTTTGAAC
>JAHCJR010000115.1 GCA_026126165.1 Alphaproteobacteria bacterium | reverse complement strand
TGCTGCCCGGCGACGGCTCGGTGCCGGAAACCGAGACGATCCATTTCGAGCGCGGCATCGAGCAGTATCTCGAGGAAGCGCTCGGCGGCCGGCCCACCTACACGCTGAAGCCATTCGCCGGCACGCACAAATTCGAGGGCGAGGGCCGTGTCGAATGGGCCGTTGCCTGGCCCGGCGACGAGAAGGGCTTCTGCCACTCCTACGTCAACACGGTGCCGACACCGCAGGGCGGCAGCCACGAGACCGGGTTCCGCGGCGCGCTCACGCGCTCGCTGCGCGGCTATGGCGACCTCGTCGCCAACAAGAAAGCGGGGCAGGTGACGGCCGAAGACCTGATGGACGGCGCCTGCATCATGCTCTCGCTGTTCATTCCCAATCCGCAATTCCAGGGCCAGACGAAGGAACGTCTCGGCATGCCCGAGGCGCAGCGCGTCGTCGAAAGCGCGCTCAAGGATCATTTCGATCACTGGCTCACCGGCGATCCGCTCTCGGCCAAGAAATTGCTCGACCACACGATCGAGAAGGCCGAGGAGCGCCAGCGCCGCCGCGACGAGAAGGAGATGGCGCGCGCCTCGGCCACGCGGAAGCTGCGCCTGCCGGGCAAGCTCGCCGACTGCACCAACTCGGCCGCGCAGGGCTCGGAGATCTTCATCGTCGAGGGCGATTCCGCCGGCGGCTCGGCCAAGCAGGGCCGCAACCGCGAGAACCAGGCGGTGCTGCCCTTGCGCGGCAAGATCCTCAATGTCGAGCGGGCGCGCTTCGACAAGATGCTTTCGTCGAACGAGATCGGCACCCTGATCACCGCGCTCGGCACCGGCATCGGGCACGAGGATTTCGACCTCTCGAAGCTGCGCTATCACAAGATCATCATCATGACCGACGCGGACGTGGACGGCGCCCATATCCGCACGCTGCTGCTCACCTTCTTTTACCGGCAGATGCGCCCGTTGATCGAGGCGGGTCATCTCTATATCGCCCAACCGCCGCTCTACCGGGTCAGGCGCGGCAATGCCGAGGTCTATCTCAAGGACGAAAAGGCGCTCGAGGACTATCTCATCGAAGCCGGACTGGAAGATGCCGTGCTGCAGCTCCATGACGGCAACCAGCGCGCCGGCGCCGATCTGCGCCGGCTGCTGGAGGAGGCGCGCGTCTGCCGGCAGCTCCTGCAGACGGTCGCCCGCCGCTACGCCCAGCCGGTCGTGGAGCAGACCGCCATCGCCGGCGCGCTCAACCCGGAGGTCCTGGCGGACCCGGCACTGGCGCGCGAGGCGGCGAACTACGTAGCACTTCGCCTCAACGTGCTGGCCCGCGAGGGGGAGAAGAACTGGAGCGGGGAAGCCTTGCCAGATGGCGGCCTGCGCTTCCGCCGCGAAGTGCGCGGCGTCGCCGAGACACAGCTCGTGGATGCGGCGCTGGTGCGCTCGGCGGAGGCGCGGCGGCTCGATCGCATGGCGGGCGAATTGCAGCAGGTCTACGGCCATCCCTCGCGCTTCCGGCGCAAGGATCTTGTCGAGGTCGTCACCTCGCCCTCGGCGCTGCTCGACATCGTCATGGCCCAGGGCCGCAAGGGCGTCACCATGCAGCGTTACAAGGGTCTCGGCGAAATGAATCCCGAGCAGCTCTGGGAGACCACTCTGGACATCAATGCGCGCTCGCTGCTGCAGGTCAAGGTGCACGAAGCCGACGAGGCGGACGACATATTCTCCACCCTGATGGGCGACGTGGTGGAACCACGCCGGGACTTCATCCAGAGCAACGCGCTCAACGTGGTCAATCTCGATATCTGAAGCCGGACGGGTCCGGCCTCCGGGCCCCCGGCAGCGCACCCGGGGCGCCCCTTGCGCCGGCCGCCGCCCGCCCCCATATCGGGTTCGACAGGGCGCGGTGCCGGAGTAGGAAGCTGCCTCTTCAGGGGCTTGCCGGTCGGGCCGTGCCCGCTGCTGTCCATCCGGAGGCATGTTCATGAATTTCGAGAAGTACACCGAGCGCTCCCGCGGCTTCATCCAGTCCGCCCAGGGGCTTGCCCAGCGATCCGGCCATCAGCGCTTCGCGCCCGAACACCTGCTCAAGGTCCTGCTCGATGACGAGGAAGGCCTGGCGGCCGGTCTGATCCGGGCGGCCGGCGGCCGGCCCGAGCAGGCGCTGGAGGCGACCACGCTGGCACTCTCCAAGCTGCCGCGTGTCGAGGGCGAGGGCGCGGGACAGCTTTTCCTTGCGCCGGAACTGGCGCGGATTTTCGAGCAGGCGGAGAAGATCGCCGGCAAGGCGGGCGACAGTTTCGTCACCGCCGAGCGGCTGCTTCTGGCCATCGCCATGGCGGCGGGCACGAAGGCGGCCGAGGCGCTCAAGGATGCGGGCGTCACGCCGCAAGGCCTCAACGCAGCGATCAACGATCTGCGCAAGGGCCGCAAGGCCGACAGCGCTTCCGCGGAAAACGCCTATGAAGCGCTGAAGAAATACGCCCGCGACCTGACCCAGGCGGCGCGCGACAACAAGCTCGATCCGGTGATCGGCCGCGACGAGGAGATTCGCCGGACGATCCAGGTGCTTTCGCGGCGCACCAAGAACAACCCGGTGCTGATCGGCGAGCCGGGCGTCGGCAAGACGGCGATCGTCGAAGGGCTGGCGCTGCGCATCGTCAAGGGCGATGTGCCGGAAGGCATGAAGGACAAGAGCCTGCTCGCTCTCGATCTCGGCGCCATGATCGCCGGCGCGAAATACCGCGGCGAGTTCGAGGAGCGCCTCAAGGCCGTGCTGGCGGAGATCGGTGCCGCCGAGGGCCAGATCATCCTGTTCATCGACGAGTTGCACACCCTGGTCGGTGCCGGCAAGGCGGACGGCGCGATGGATGCCTCCAACCTGCTCAAGCCGGCGCTGGCACGCGGCGAGCTGCATTGCGTCGGTGCCACCACGCTCGATGAGTACCGCAAGTATATCGAGAAGGACGCAGCGCTGGCCCGGCGCTTCCAGCCGGTCTTCATCTCCGAGCCGACGGTCGAGGATACGATCTCGATCATGCGCGGCCTGAAGGAGAAGTACGAACTCCATCACGGCGTGCGCATCACCGACAGTGCGCTCGTCGCGGCGGCCACCCTGTCGAACCGCTATATCTCCGACCGCTTCCTGCCCGACAAGGCGATCGACCTGGTGGACGAGGCGGCGAGCCGGCTGCGCATGGAGGTGGATTCGAAGCCCGAGGAACTCGACGAGCTTGACCGGCGCGTGATCCAGCTCAAGATCGAGCGCGAGGCGCTCAAGCGCGAAAGCGACCAGGCTTCGCGCGACCGGTTGCAGAAACTCGAGAAGGAACTGGGTGATCTGGAATCGCGCTCCGCTGCCATGACCGCGGCCTGGCAGGCGGAGAAGGAGAAGCTCTCCAGCGCCCAGAAGATCAAGGAACGTCTCGACCAGGCGCGCGGCGAGCTGGAAACGGCGAAGCGCAAGGGCGATCTGGCCAAGGCGGGCGAGCTTTCCTACGGCGTCATCCCCGACCTCGAGCGGCGTCTGGCGGAGGCGGAGAGTGCCGGCGCCGCCATGGTGCGGGAGGCGGTGAGCGAGCAGGATATTGCCGCCGTGGTCTCGCGCTGGACCGGCATTCCGGTGGACAAGATGCTGGCGGGCGAGCGGGAGAAGCTGGTGGCGATGGAGGAGCGGCTGCACCGGCGGGTCATCGGCCAGGACGATGCGGTCTCAGCGGTGGCCAATGCGGTGCGCCGGGCGCGCGCCGGCCTGCAGGACCAGAACCGGCCGCTCGGCTCCTTCCTGTTCCTCGGCCCGACCGGCGTCGGCAAGACAGAGCTGACAAAAGCGCTCGCCGAATTCCTGTTCGATGACGATCAGGCGATGGTCCGCATCGACATGTCGGAATACATGGAGAAGCACGCTGTCTCGCGGCTCATCGGCGCGCCGCCGGGCTATGTCGGCTACGAGGAGGGCGGTGCGCTCACCGAGGCGGTGCGCCGGCGCCCCTATCAGGTCGTGCTGTTCGACGAGGTGGAGAAGGCGCATCCGGACGTCTTCAACGTCCTGCTGCAGGTGCTCGACGATGGCCGCCTGACCGATGGTCAGGGCCGCACCGTCGATTTCCGCAACACGCTCATCATCCTCACCTCCAATCTCGGCAGCGATCTCTTCGCCGTGCCGGCGGAGGGCCAGGTCGATGCCGGACTGCGCGCTGCGGTGATGGAGGTCGTGCGGGCCCATTTCCGCCCGGAATTCCTCAACCGGCTGGACGAGATCGTCCTGTTCGACCGGCTGACGCGCAAGCAGATGGACGGCGTAGTGGAGATCCAGCTTGCCCGCCTCTCGAAGCTGCTGGCCGATCGCAAGATCGAGCTCGAGCTGGATGACCGGGCGCGGGCCTGGCTTGCCAATGCGGGCTACGATCCGGTCTATGGCGCGCGACCGCTCAAGCGGGTGATCCAGCGCGCCTTGCAGAACCCGCTGGCCAGCATGATCCTCGAAGGCCGGATCGGGGAAGGCGAGCGTGTGCATGTGAGCGCGGGCGAAACAGGCCTGACGATCGACGGACGGATGGTCGAGGCCGCCTGAGCGGGTGCTTCAGGCGGCAAGCCGCCGGCCGACCATGCGGCAGGGGCGGGCCCAGCGGTCCGAGACATGCTGGCCCGCCGCCTCCAGCCCCCCATCGCCGATGCGCCCGTCATAGCGCAGCTCGAAGCCGACCGGGCGTCCCGCCGCCGGTCCGCGCAGCGCCCGGCCGCGCAGTTCGCCCAGCAGGATGAAGGAGCCATCCTCCGACACCTGGCCCGAGGTGCGCTCCTCGCCCTCGATGCCGGGCGGCATGAAGGTGCGGCGATAGTCGATCTGCCCATCGCGCACTTCCAGAAGGAAGCGCCCGCGCGCGGCGACGCTGCTCGATCCCTGCTCGCAATGGAACCGTCCCGCATAGCGGCCGTCGAAACGCTTGCGCGCCTCGGCGCCCGGGACGGCGCCCTCTGCAATACCGTCGGAGGGCGTCAGATATCCTGTGCCGGACGGCGCCCCGCCGCAGGCTGCAAGCAGTCCAAGCAGGAGCAAGGCGAGGGTCCCGCCCGAGATCCGGCCGTGAGCCCGGCTACTCCGCATAGCGCTTGCCCACCATCTTGCAGGCGCGGACCCAGCGTTCCGAGACATGATTGCCGGTGGCCTCGAACGCGGCGCCGGCAATACGGCCGCTGTAGCTCACGTCGTAGCTGATGACGCGCCCTGCGTTCGGGCCGGCCAATGCCTTGCCGCGCATCTCGCCACGCAAACGGAAGCTGCCATCCTCGCTCACCGTGCCGGTGGTCCGCTCCTCGCCCTCGATGCCGCGCGGCTGGAAGCCGCGCTTGAAGGCGATCTGTCCATTGCGGATCTCCATGGTGAAGGGGCCCTGGGCGGCCACGCCGCTCGATCCGGCATCGCACTCGAAGGCGCCGGAATAGTGACCGTCGAACCGGGCAATGCCGGTGGCGGCCGCGCCGAGGGAAGGCGGGGGTGGGGGCAGGCTTGCGATCTGCGGCCTCCCGGTGGCGCCGCTTTCCGCCTGGTCGATGGCCTTGCCGACGCGCATGGCGGCCGGCCCGGCCGGCGGGCCGGCCTCCTGGGTCAGGGCGCGCAGGCGGACCTGAGCCAGGGTGACGAAGCGGCCCTGCGGGTACTGGGACATGTAGGCACGCAGTTCCGCCGGGTTCTGGCTGTCCTGCACGCTCTGCCAGAAGACCAGTTCCGGGTCGGCCGCCGGCGCCGGCGCCGGTAGCGCCGGGGCGGAAGCGGCCTGACCGGGCGTGAAATAGAAATCGCCGACCAGCGAGGAGGCCTCCCACGGGATCTGCTGGTCGTTCGAGCGGCGGGCGACGCGGATGCGCGCCTGCTTGAACACGTCCTCCACCTTGAGTCCCGGCTCGGCCATGGCCCGCAGCAGCTCTTCCGTGTAGAGGCCGTTCGCCCCGTCGCCATCGGCGGCGACGCGGCCCGGCGCCGTCGCGTAGGCGATCAGCGTGCCCTGCGGGGCATTGATCTGCGCCAGGCCGCCCCCGGTGGAGCGGAAGCGCCGTTCGAAGGGGTTGTTGCGGCAGGCATCGAGGATGACCATGTTCACCGCCGAGCGCGCGGCGATCATCTGGTCGATCACCACGTCCGCATCCACCGCCTGCAGCCGCACGCTCTGCTCGGTGGTGATGTTGGCATCGACCGGCACCAGGTAGTTGCGGCCATTGACCTGGAATCCGTGTCCGGCGAAGAAGAAAAGCGCGGTCGCGCAGCTATCGAGTTTTTCGCCGAACTCCTGCACTGCCCGCTCGAAGGCAACCTTCCCGGTATTCTCGCGCAGGATCACCTCGAACCCGCGCTCGCGCAGCGCGCGGGCCATGGCGCGGGCATCGTTGACCGGATTCTTGAGCGTACCGGCGGCCTGATAGCTGCTGTTGCCGACGACCAGCGCGACACGTCGTCCGCTGGCTTCCGCCACGGCCGGAACGAGGCCGATGCAGAGCAGGAAGGCAAGCAGCAACAGACGGAACCGCATGGCGAACACCTCTCCGCGCGGGCCAGGCCGGCTTCGGATTCTGCCTCAGAAAGTCCCGGCGGAAAAGCAGGATGGCGCGGCCCTGGTCAAGGGATGGTTAACGGGGTCCGGCGCCGAATCGGCGCGGGCTCAGTTCTGCGCCAGCCTTGTGGTGAGCGGCAGTTCGTTGAGGGCGGCCAGCGTCTCCTCGATCTGGGACCGGAAACGCAGCAGTTCCTTGCCCTCCAGGTTGCGTCCGGTCGGCAGGCGGACGGAGAGCGGGTTGACGTGGGAATTGTTGATCAGCACTTCGTAATGCAGGTGCGGTCCGGTCGAACGGCCGGTGGTGCCGACATAGCCGATGGTCTGGCCCTGGCGAATGCGCTGGCCCTGCCGCAGGTCGGAGGCGAAGCGCGACAGGTGGGCGTAGGCGGTCGAGTAATTGCTGTTGTGGCGGATGCGAACGTATTTGCCATAGGCACCGTTCCAGCCCGCCATCTCGACCGTGCCATCGCCCGCCGCCATGATCGGCGTGCCCACGGCGGCCGCGAAGTCGACGCCCTTGTGCTGCGCGGTATAGCCGAGGATCGGGTGCCTGCGCATGCCGAATCCGGACGTGAGCCGCGCGCCGTCGATCGGGGTGCGCAGCAGGGCCTTGCGCACGCTCTGGCCCTTCTCGGTGAAATAGTCCGCGTCCCGGTCGTCGCTCGGCTGGTAACGGAAGTAGCGCAGCACCTGGCCGCTCAGGGTCATCGAGGCGAAGGTGATGTTGCCTTCCTTGGCCACCCGCCCCTGCTCGTCGGTCAGGCGCTCGAACATGACCTGGAAGCTGTCGCCCTTCTGCACTTCGCGCTGGAAGTCCACGTCGAAGGAGAAGATCCGGATCATGTCGGCGATGATGCCGGGCGGGATGTTGGCGCGCTGGGCGGTCTGGAACAGGCTGTCGTCGATCACGCCGCCGGCGCGGGCGAGGCGGGGCGCCAGGGGCACAAGCGTCTCGTTCGCCTTGAAGGCGCCATCGCCGGTGCGCGCCACCGCCACCTGACGCTCGACCGAGGGCGCGAGATTGATTGCCTCTAGCCGCATCTGCTCGTCGTCGCGGCGGAAGGTCAGGGTGATCTCCTGGCCGAGTTGCAACCGCTTCACGTCGAAGACCTTGCGGAGCGCGCTCACCGCCTCGGCCGACTCGCCGGCATCGGCGCCGGCGGTCGAGAGCAGCTTCATGAGCGTGTCGCCCTTGCCGACGGCGAAGGTGCGCGAGATCAGCAGCTCGCTGGTCTCCGCCTTGTCGGCGCCGGTGCGGAAATCGAAATTGAGCGGCGGATCGACGGGCTCGCCGATGGCCCCATCCGCATCGGGCGCCACGCCGAAGCGCAGCGGCGCGATCGGATCGAGGGCGCGATCGCGCACGGTTGCTCCGGCGGCGGCGTGCAGGGCGATGTCCGGCGGCGTCGGCGCCATCAGGTCGGGCGCGAAGCGGAGATAGCCCTCGGTCAGGTCGAGGACGGCCTGGACCACCCGGTCCTGCACGGCCCGGATCTGCCCCTTGGATTGTTGCGCCGGCATATGGGCGCTCACCACCGCGGCACCCAGCAGGACGGTCAGCATGCCGGTCGCCGCCAAGGCCAGCGGCCGCCGCCGCAGCAGGACGGCGCGGGCACGGGGGTTGGATCCTTCTTCGTTCCGTCCGTTCACGTAGGCTCTGGATGCTGAGGGTCTGGCCGATGATGATTTGTAACGAATTGTGATTGCGCGAACCTTGGCGGATGGAGCCCGCTGGTGTCAACCCGCTTTTGTTAAGCATAATTGGTGAATTATTCACCAAAGGCCGGGCGCGGTGCCGGGAGCCCGCGCGATGCCGGGCGGTTCCGCGGAATTCTGCGCGCCGGAGGCGCGCTTCACGGGCGCCTCAAACTTTTGGCACCGGTGGCAAAGAAAGACGTTGACCTGGTCGCGGCCTGTG
>JAHCJR010000114.1 GCA_026126165.1 Alphaproteobacteria bacterium | reverse complement strand
GGTGAGCGGCGCCGGCTGGGGGCCGCCCGCCAGCGGCAGGTGCAGTTGCGAGCGCGGCGGCGGGAGCTGGCCGGCCGGCCCCGGCAGGTAGGCATAGCCCGCGCCACCCGGATAGCCGGGCCCGACCCGCAGGCCGGGCAGCGCCGGAATGGTCGGCGCGACGCTGGTGCCGGGCCCGAGGCTTTCGATGAGCTGCGTGTTGACTTCGACGCTCGGGACCCCGCCGCGCGACATCTGCGCGGAGGCGTTCGTACCGGTGAGGCAGGCAAGGGCAAGGCCCGAGACCAGGCATGCCGCTCCAGAAAGTCTCACTGCGGAACCTCTCCCCGTGTCTCGCCGGGTGCCCCGGCATCGAAACCGGCGCCGCCGCGCCAGCCTTGCGGGGAGATTAGCGCAGGGGGCAAGCCGGCGACAACCCTCGCGGGCTTAATAGTTGTTCTATTTCGCCTCTGCTTTGGCGCGGCGCAGCAGATCGCGCAGCGGCGTGTGCAGCTTGTCGTTCGCGGCCAGGATGTTGCCGCCGGTGAGTGCCCGCTCGCCGCCATCGATCTCGCTCACCAGTCCACCGGCTTCCCGCACCATCACGATGCCGGCACAGACGTCCCATGGGTTGAGGTCCCATTCCCAGAACCCCTCGTAGCGGCCAGCGGCGACATAGGCGAGGTCGAGGGCCGCGGCGCCCATGCGGCGGATGCCGCTGACCTCGCCCATTACCGTCGAAATCTCGCGCAGTGCGCGCGCATGATCGCCCCGCCCATGGAAGGGAATGCCGGTCGCAAACAGCGAATCCGCGAGCTTTGCCCGCGAAGAGACGCGCATGCGGTGGTTGTTGAGATAGGCGCCCTGGCCGCGTTCCGCCCAGAACAGCTCGTCCTTGACCGGGTCGAGAATCAGTCCGGCGAACGGCTCGCCGCGATGTTCCAGGCCGATCGAGATGGCGAAGTGGGGGATTCCGTGCAGGAAATTGGTCGTACCGTCCAGCGGGTCGATGATCCAGCGGTAGGCCGGATCGCGGCCGGCGATGGCGCCGCCTTCCTCGAGCTGGAATCCCCAGTCGGGCCGCGCGCGGGTAAGTTCCTCGCGCAGGATCCGCTCGGCCCGCATGTCGGCCTGGGAGACGAAGTCGGCCGGCCCCTTGCGCGAGACCTGGAGCTGCTCGACCTCGCCGAAATCCCGGATCAGGCCCCGCGCCGCCTTGCGCGCGGCGGCTTCCATGACATTGACGAGGGCGGAACGGTAGGCCATCGGGAAATCCCCAGGAATGAGGGTTGCAGCACTGGCAAAGAGCGAGGCCGGTCTGACTATCAGGCCGCGAGCGCCCGCGCAATCGCCGCGTTGAACAGCCGGACCGCCGGACCGGGGCCGTCCGGATGCGCCCATACGCCACCGACGACGGCGAGGAAATCGGCGCCGGCCTCGACCAGCGGGGCGCAATTCTCGACCGTGATGCCGCCGATCGCCACACAGGGGATCTCGAAGATTTCCTGCCACCAGGCGAGGATCTCCGTCGTTGCCCTGCTCTTCGGCATCTTGGTGCCGGTCGGGAAGAACGCGCCGAAGGCGACGTAGTCGGCACCCGCCTCCGCCGCTTCCATGGCGAGATGGCGGCTGTCGTGGCAGGTGACCCCGACGATGCGCTGCGGGCCGAGCACCCGGCGGGCCTCCTCGTAGGAGGCATCCTCCTGTCCGACATGCACGCCGTCGGCGCCGGCGGCCTTGGCGAGGTCGGGACGGTCGTTGACGATGAAGGCAACCCCGGCCCGGTGCGCGATCGGCATCAGTGTCTCGGCCGCGCGCAGGATCTCGCCGTCGGGCAGGTCCTTCAGGCGGAGCTGGAGCGAGGCCACGTCGCCGCCATCCAGCGCCTGCTTCAGGGATTCGGCGAAGGCCGCGATCTCGATGCGGGGCGGGGTGACGAGATAGAGCCGGCAGGAGCGATGGTCGTCCAGCTTATTCCTGCCCCTTGTAGATGCGCACCAGCGCATCGAGCATCTTCATCGCTTCCTCGCGCGGGCGCTGGAAGGTGTTGCGGCCGATGATCGAGCCGTTGCCGCCGCCATCGCGGATGGCACGCGCATCGTCGTAAACCGAATCCTCGCCCTTCGCCGCGCCGCCGGAAAAGACGACGATGCGCCGGCCGTTGAAGGATGCCTGCATGACATGCGCCACGCGCTTCGCCTGGCTCGACAGGTCGATCTTCTGCTTCTCGTAGACCTTCTTCGCCTCGTCCTGCTCGAGATGGGCGGAGGGCAGCTTCACCTTGATGATGTGCGCGCCGAGCAGCGCCGCCATGTGCGCGGCATAGGCGGCGATGTCCATGCCGGTCTCGCCATCCTTCGACAGGTTGCCGCCGCGCGGATACGACCAGATCACGACCGCGAGGCCGGCCGCCTTGGCCTCCTCGGCGATGTCGCGGGCGAACTCCATCATGTCGTAGGCCGCGTCCGAGCCGGGATAGATGGTGAGGCCGATCGCCGAGCAGCCGAGCCGCAGCGCATCGTCCACCGAGCCGGTCACCGCCTGCGTCGGCGCGGTCTTGTCGCGCGAGAGCGAATTCGCCGAATTGACCTTGAGGATGGTCGGCACCTGCCCGGCGAAGGTGTCGGCGCCGGCCTCGATCATGCCGAGCGGGGCCGCATAGGCGTTCAGGCCGGCATCGATGGCAAGCTGGAAGTGATAGTGCGGATCGTAAGCCGGCGGGTTGGGCGCGAAGGAGCGCGCCGGGCCATGCTCGAAGCCCTGGTCGACCGGCAGGATGATCATCCTGCCGGTACCGCCCAGCTTGCCGTTCATCAGGATGCGGGCCAGGTTGGCCTTGGTGCCGGGATTGTCGCTCTCGTAGTTCGCGAGGATGTCGCGAACCTTGCGGGTGATCTTCATCGCGTGACCTTTTGCTGGGAAAGGGCGGAAAAGCTGCGGTTTTCCTTAGCCTAACGAACTCGTGAATGCAATCGCACCCGACTTTCAGCGGACCGCAAGGGCCTGCACGCCGGGCAGGACCTTGCCTTCCATCCATTCGAGGAAGGCGCCGCCGGCGGTCGAGACATAGGTGAAGTCGGCGGCCACGCCGGCCTGCGCCAGCGCGGCGACGGTGTCGCCGCCGCCGGCCACCGAGACGAGCTTTCCGGCCCGGCTCAGGGACGCGGCATGACGGGCCACCGCGAGCGTGCCGCGATCGAAGGGCCTTGTCTCGAAGGCGCCGAGCGGGCCGTTCCAGACCAGGGTCCGGCAACCGGCCAGAATTTCGTTGAGCGAGGTCACCGAACGCGGGCCGATATCGAGGATCATCCCATCGGCGGGGACGTTTTCCACCGGCACCGTCTCGTGCGCCGCGTCCGCCTTGAACTCGCGCGCCACCACCGCATCGACCGGCAGCACGACCCTGCAGCCCGCCGCCGCGGCCTTGGCCAGGATCTCGCGCGCCGTCTGGCCCAGATCGTGCTCGCAAAGCGAGCGGCCGACGTTGCGGCCCCGGGCGGCGAGGAAGGTGTTGGCCATGCCGCCGCCGATCACCAGATGATCGACCTTGCCCACCAGGTTGCCGAGCAGGTCGAGCTTGGTCGAGACCTTGGCGCCGCCGACCAGCGCCGCGACCGGCCGTTCCGGCCGGCCCAGCGCCCGGTCCAGCGCCTCCAGTTCCGCCTGCATGTTGCGCCCGGCATAGGCGGGCAGCAGACGCGCCAGCGCCTCGGTCGAGACATGGGCGCGGTGGGCGCAGGAGAAGGCATCGTTGACATAGAGATCGCCGAGCGATGCCATGCGGCGGGCGAGGTCAGCGTCGTTCTTTTCTTCGCCGGCATGGAAGCGGGTGTTTTCAAGCAGCAGCACTTCGCCTGAGCGCAGGCCCGCCGCCGCCTGTTCGGCTTCGGGCCCGACGCAGTCCGGCGCGAAGGCGACGGGGGCGCCAAGCCTCTCGGCGACCACCGGCGCAATGGGACGCAGCGAGTATCTGTCGGCCGGCTTGCCTTCGGGGCGACCGAAATGGGCCAGCAGGATCACGCGGGCGCCCTTGGTCGTGAGTTCGCGGATCGTCGGCAGCACCCGATCGACCCGGAGCAGGTCCGTCACCCGGCCGTCCTGCATGGGCAGGTTGAGATCGACGCGCAGCAGCACGCGCCGGTCTCGGACCTCGGCCTCGTCGAGACTGCGGAACGCCGCCGGCATGGTCGCTTTCCGCCGGATCAGCCGAGCCGGCCCATGGCGACCGCGGTATCCGCCATGCGGTTGGAGAAGCCCCACTCGTTGTCGTACCAGGACAGAACGCGCACCAGACGCTTCTCGATCACCTGCGTCTGGGTCATATCCAAGGTCGAACTGGCCGGATCGTGGTTGAAATCGCTGGAGACCAGCGGCGCGTCGGAGACGTTGAGCACGCCCTTGAGCCGGTTCGAGGCGGCGCGCTTCACCGCGTCGTTGACCTCCTCCTTGGTCGTGTCGCGCTTGGCATCGAACACGAGATCGATCATCGAGACGTTGGGCGTCGGCACGCGGATCGCCGTGCCGTCCAATCGGCCCTTGAGTTCCGGCAGGACGAGGCCCACCGCGCGCGCGGCGCCGGTCGAGGTCGGGATCATGGAGAGCGCGGCGGCGCGGGCGCGATGCAGGTCCTTGTGCATCGTGTCGAGCACCGGCTGGTCTCCGGTATAGGAATGCACCGTGGTCATGAAACCGCGCTCGATGCCGACCGCCTCGTTGAGGACCTGTGCCACCGGCGCCAGGCAATTGGTGGTGCAGGAGGCGTTGGAGACTATGGTGTGCGACTTGTCGAGCTTGTCGTGGTTGACGCCGTAGACCACGGTCAGGTCGACGCCGTCGGCCGGCGCCGAGATCAATACGCGCTTCGCGCCGGCGGCGAGATGGGCGCCGGCCTTCTCCTTGGAGGTGAAGATGCCGGTGCATTCCAGCGCCACATCGACGCCGAGTTCCTTCCAGGGCAGCTTGGCGGGATCGCGCTCTGCCGTCACCTTCATGCGGCCGAGGCCGGCATCGATCCAGTCCGGCCCGCTCGTCACTTCGTGCGGGAAGCGGCCATGGACGGAATCGTAGCGCAACAGGTGGGCGTTGGTCTCGACCGGGCCCAGATCGTTGAGGCCGACGACCTGGATGTCCTTGCGGCCGCTTTCCACGATCGCCCGCAACACCAGCCGACCGATACGCCCGAAACCGTTGATCGCAACCTTGACCGCCATTCCGTCCTCCGCTCGCGCATGGAGCGGGGCCGCGCCGCGGGCGCGTCCCCCGCTGATCCCGTGAAGTGGCGCCGTTCTACTGGCTCAGGGCCGCACTGGCAAGGGATGCAGGCCAGCCATGCGCCTCACAGGCGCTCTTTCGCCGCCGCCACGGCCGCATCCACAGTGATGCCGAAATGCTCGTAGAGCGCCTTGTAGGGGCCGGAAGCGCCAAAGCCCCGCATCCCGACGAAGCCGCCCTTCAGGCCGATGAAGGCATCCCAGCCCATGCGGATGCCCGCTTCGATGGCGACCCGTGCGGTGCCCGGGCCGAGCACCGCCTCGCGGTAGGCATCGTCCTGGGCGAAGAACAGCTCGAAGCAGGGCACCGAGACGACGCGCGCGCCGATTCCTTCCGCCTGCAGCCGCTCGCGCGCGCCGAGCGCGATCTCCACTTCCGAGCCCGAGGCGAAGAACGTGACCCTGGCCGCCCCGCCTTCGGCCGGCGCGAGTTCATAGGCGCCGCGCGCCGCACGGTTGCCCTGGTCGGCGTCGGCGCGCAGCGCGGGCAGGTCCTGCCGGCTCAGCGCGATCACCGAGGGCGTGCTCCGCGCATCGAGCGCCAGTTCCCAGCATTCGGCCGTTTCCATCGCATCCGCCGGACGGAAGACGTTGAGATTCGGAATGGCGCGCAGCGCGGCCAGATGTTCGACCGGCTGGTGCGTCGGCCCGTCCTCGCCGAGGCCGATCGAATCGTGCGTCATGACGTAGACGACGCGCTGCTCCATCAGCGCGGACAGGCGGATCGCGGGGCGGCAATAGTCGGTGAAGACCAGGAAAGTGCCGCCATAGGGCACCACGCCGCCATGCAGCGCCATGCCGTTCATCGCCGCCGCCATGCCGTGCTCGCGCACGCCGTAGAAGATGTAGCGGCCGCCATAGTTTCCGGCATCGAGCGGCTTCAGGCCGGCCGTGCGCGTATTGTTGGAGCCGGTCAGGTCGGCCGAGCCGCCGATCAGTTCCGGCCAGTGCGGATTGATTGCCTCGAGCGCCATTTGCGAGGACTTGCGGCTGGCCCATTTCGGCTTCTCGGCGGCGAGCTTCGCACGCAGTTCCGCCAACGCCTGGCGCGCCGCCGCGGGCATCGCCCCCTCGAGCGCCGCATCGAACGCCGCGCGCTGCGGCGCCGCGCCAAGCCGGGCTTCCCAGGCGAGCCGGTCACCTCGCCGTGCATCCCCGGCGGCGCGCCATGCGGCAAGGACGGGTTCGGGCACGACGAAGGGGGCGTGCGGCCAGCCCAGCGTCTCGCGCGCCGCCTTGACCTCGTCCGCGCCAAGCGGAGAGCCGTGCGTCGCCGCGCTGCCCTGCTTGTTGGGCGCGCCCTTGCCGATGATGGTCCGGCAGGCAATCAGCGAGGGGCGCTCGCTTTGCCGCGCCGCTTCGATGGCGGCTGCCACCGCTTCCGGGTCATGGCCATCGACACGCGTCACCGCGAAGCCCGCCGCGCGGAAGCGGGCCAGCTGGTCGTCGCTGGTGGCGAGCGAGGTCGGCCCGTCGATGGAGATGCCATTGTCGTCGAAAAGCACGATCAGGCGATTGAGCCGCAGATGCCCGGCGAGCGTGATCGCCTCCTGGCTGATGCCCTCCATCAGGCAGCCATCGCCGGCCAGCACGTAGGTGAAGTGATCGACCAGCCCGTCGCCGAAACGCGCGTTGAGATGCCTTTCGGCGATCGCCATGCCGACCGCGTTGGCCAGCCCCTGGCCGAGCGGCCCGGTCGTGGTCTCGATTCCCGCCGCATGGCCGAACTCGGGATGGCCGGCGGTGCGGCTGCCGAGCTGGCGGAAGCGCCGGATCTGGTCGATGTCCATGTCGGGATAGCCGGTCAGGTACTGCAGCGCATAGAGCAGCATGGAACCATGGCCGGCCGAGAGCACGAAGCGGTCGCGGTCGGGCCAGCGCGGTGCCTGCGGGTCGTGCTTCAGGAAACGGGTAAAGAGCACGGTCGCGACGTCGGCCATCCCCATGGGCATGCCGGGATGGCCGGAATTGGCCGCCTGGACGGCATCCATGGCCAGCGCGCGGATGGCGTTCGCCATTTCGGCGTGGGCGACGGGGGTGGACGTGGCGGCGCGGGCTTGCGGCATGGCGTGGGATGATCCTGGTCTCTGGCCTCGGGAGAGGCCGCGAAGATGCAGGGGGCCCGTGCTTCCGTCAACCCGGCTCGTCCGCGCTTCGTTGACGCGCTCGGAAGCGCTCCCTTATGCTCCGCCGGACCTCCGGGGTTCCGGTTCGGTGCAATTCCAGTACATTCAGGCAGGCAGGCATGGCGGAGAGTGGTGCGGTTCCAGATCAGTTGCAGCAGGCGGTCGAGCGGCTCGAGGCGCTCGCCGGCAAGGCGGAGGAAAGCCGCGCCCGGCGCGATGCACTCGCGGCCGAGGTCAGCGAACTCAAGGCCGAGCGGGAGCGCCGCGAGGCGGAACTGAACGAGGCGCGCGCGCGGCTGGCGGAACTCGAGGCCGAGAGCGCTCGCCTGCAGGCGGAGAACCGGCGGCTTTCGGAAAGCAGTTCGACGGTGGCGGAACGGCTCGACCGGGCGATCGACCAGCTCAGGACGCTGGTCAGCGCCTGAAGGTCCGGCCCGGAGCAGGGGAGCGGCAGGCATGGCACAGGTCACGGTGAGTGTGAATGGCCGGGCCTATGCCGTGGGTTGCGACGACGGCGCCGAGGACCATGTCCGCTACCTGGCCGAATATCTGGACCAGCGGGTCAAGGAGCTGGTCGGCGCGGTCGGACAGGTGGGAGAGGCGCGGCTCCTGCTGATGGCCGCGCTCACAGTGAGCGACGACCTCGCCAACGCGGTGCAGGAACAGGAAGAGCTGCGCGCGGAAGTGGAGCGGCTGCGCGAGACGCTGCGCCGGCGGCCGCCGGCGGAAGGCCTCGCCCCCATCATCGACCGCCTCGAGAAGGTTGCCGACCGGCTGGATAGCACCTAATTTGGTGGCGGACGGTGTGCTGCCCGGTGCGTCAGGTCAAACATCCCCGGGGCCACAAAGATCACTCCTTGGGAGCTGTCCCTGTCCAGGGCCCTGGCCTTGGGCATATGGCGCCCACCTGGTTTTTCCAGGCCACGGAGGGATTGTCACGACCAACGGCCATGGTGGCCCCGTCCGCTGTCTGCCAGACCAGCCCGCCCTGCCCGGGCGCGGCGCCGGACCGGAAAGTACCCTGTTTGCCGCAAGCGTCCTGCGACAAGACCGCCCTCCGCCAGCGGGCACGGGCGGTCCGCGCCGCCATCCCGCCGGCCGGGGCGGCGGCGGCCGCGCGCGCCCT
>JAHCJR010000113.1 GCA_026126165.1 Alphaproteobacteria bacterium | reverse complement strand
CGGTTCAGCGTCCAGAGGAAGGCGAAGGCCTGCGCCACGGTCTCGCCCAGCGCCAGCAGTCCGTGATTGCGCAGGATCAGGCAATGCCGCCCGCCGAGGCTCGCCACGATGCGCGCTTTCTCCTCCTCGTGCAGGGTAATGCCCTCGAAATCGTGGTAACCCACCTGGCCGCGCAGCTGCGCGGCATAGAAATTGGACATGGAAAGGCCGCCTTCGGACGAGGCCACCGCCATGCCGGCGGTCGTATGAACGTGCATGATGCAATGCGCCGCCGGCAGCGCCGAATGGATGGCGCCATGCAGCACGAAGCCGGCCGGATTGACCCGTGCCGCGCCTTCGCCGATCGGCCGACCCGCGAGGTCGATGCGCACGAGATTCGATGCCGTGACTTCCTCGTAGAGGAGGCCGAAGGGATTGATGAGGAAATGCGGCTCCGCGCCCGGCAGGCGGAGCGTGATGTGATTGTAGATCAGCTCCGTCCAGCCGAGGCGGGCGAAGATGCGATAGCAGAGGGCAAGCTGCAGCCGGAGCCGCCACTCCTCCGGCCCGAACCGCTCCGGGCGTGCGGCGGCCTCGTCATCCTGCCAGCGCGCCAGCTCGTCCATCCACCAACTCCCCCTCACGGCGTCCAGGGCGCCATTCTAGCCCAGGCGCGTGCGCCCGCGCCTATTTCTCCTCCCGCGCGTTCCACTCGTCGAGTTCGGATTTCTGCCAGAGCGGTACCCCCGTCTTGTAGGCGGCGCGTCCCAGGAGATGGGCGGCGATGGGCGCGGTCAGCATGATGAAGACGATGGCAATGACCGCCCGGACGGATACCGAAGCATCGTTGGCGAGCACGGCGACGCCGAGCAGGATCAGGCCGGCGCCCAGCGTTCCCGCCTTGCTCGCCGCATGCATGCGGATGAAAAGATCGGGCATGCGCACGATGCCGATGGCGGCCACCAGCGCGAAGGCCGAACCCGAGAGCAGGAGAAAGGCAATCAGCAGGTCAATCATCGCCTTCGACCTTTCGCGCGTTCTCGGTGCCGCCGCGCGCGATGAAACGGGCGAAGGCGACGGTGGCCAGGAACCCGACCAGGGCCAGGGCGATGCCGACATCGAGATAGACCACCTGGCCGTAGAGCACGGCGACGATGGCGACGAAGGCTATGGCGAGCGTGGTGAGCAGGTCGAGCGCCAGCACCCGGTCCGCCATGCTGGGGCCGAGAATGGCGCGCAGGATCACGATCAGCATGGAGACGAGCAGGACGATCGCCGAGATCGTCGCCGCCGTCTCGAGAAAGGCATCGGTCGGGATCATCCGAGCGCCTCCCTGATGCGGGTCTCGAACCCGTCCTTGATATCGCGGACAAGCTGGTCGCGGTCGCCGATATCCATCGCATGCACGTAGATCAGCTTGCGGTCATCCGAGACATCGACCGACATGGTGCCCGGAGTGAGCGTGATCAGGTTGGCCAGCATGGTGATCTGCAGGTCGTCGTTGAGGTCGATCGGCACCGCCACGATGCCCGGGCGGAAGGTCATCCTCGGCTTCAGCACGTCCCGCGCCACGCGCAGCGACGAAAGGACCAGTTCGTAGAGGAACAGCAGCAGCAGCCTCGCCACCAGGGGCAGACGGCGGAAATAGCGGGTATCGCCCCAGAGTTCCCGCGTCAGCCAGAGCGCGGCGAAGCCGATCAGCAGGCCGAAGACCAGATTGAGGAAAGTGCCGACCCCGGTGACACCCATCCAGACCAGCGCCAGAAGCAGGTTGAGCAGGAAAAGCGTCATCGGCGTCCTCCCAGCACGGTGGCCTGATAGCCTTCGACGTCGAGCAGGGCTCCGGCGGCGCGAGCGGAGATGTCGAGCCAGGGCTCGGGGTGCAGGCCCATGGCAATGGCAAGGATCAGCAGCGCGACGGTCGGCGCAAGACTCGGCAGGCGCAGCGCTGCGGAGGTGTCCGCGGATGCCGGTGCCTTGCGCCAGAATATCATGGCCCAGGCCTGGCCCAGCGCAACCAGAACCAGCAGGCCGGAGAGCAGCGCCGCCCCGGCCGCGAACCAGGACCCGGCAGCCAGCGCCGCCTTGACCAGCCAGGCCTTGGCCCAGAATCCACCGAGCGGCGGCAGGCCGGACAGCGCGACGATGGCGACGAAGAACAGGATAGCGAGGAAGGCTTGACGGTCGAGCAGCCCGCCCATCCGGTCGAGGGAGAAGCTGCCGGCCACCATCGCGACATGACCGGCAAGCAGGAAGAATGCGGTCATCAGCACGATGTGATGGGCCGCGTAGAAGATGCCCCCACCAAGCGATTCCGCGGTGCCGATGCCAAGTCCGAGCAGGATGTAGCCGATGCCCGCCACCAGCGCGTAGGAAAGCAGCCGTCGCAGGTCCCTTTGCACGAGCGCGCCGATGCCCCCGACCAGGAGGGTGAGGATGGCGACCCACAGGATCACATCGACGAACATCTCCGCTTTCGGCGAGAAGACCAGAACGACCACGCGCAGCAGCGCATAGGCGCCGACCTTAGTGACGATGCCGGCAAAGACCGCCGAGACGGCGACGCTTGGCGTGTGATAGGCGGCAGGCAGCCAGAAAAACAGAGGGAAGGCGGCGGATTTCAGCGCCAGAGAGAAGACGAAGAGCAGGCCGATCGCACCCAGCGTGCCGCTATCGGGTTCCGTGAGGAGGCGCGCCGAGATGTCGGCCATATTCAGGCTGCCGGTGGCGCCATAGAGCAGGCCGGTGGCGATCAGGTAGATCGTGGTGCCGACCAGATTGATCGCCACATACTTCAGGGTGGCGTCGACCTGCGGCTTGCTCTGGCCAAGCGCCAGCAGGCCGACGCCGGCGATCAGCGTCACCTCGAACCAGACATAGAGGTTGAAGACATCGCCGGTCAGGAAGGCCCCGTTCGCGCCGGCCAGAAGCAGGTGGAATAGCGGGAAGAAGCCGAAGCGCCGCTCCTCCTGGTCGACAGTGCGCATCGCATGCAGTTGCACGCCAAGGCCGACCGCGGCGGCCAGCATCACCAGGAGTGCCGACAGGCCGTCCGCGACCAGCGTGATGCCGAAAGGTGCGTCCCAGCGGCTTGCCTGCATGACCAGCGCACCGGACTGGCGCACCTCGCCAAACAGCAGGATGGCCGCCAGAAGCGTGCCGACCGACGCCAGCAGCGTCGCCCCTTGCGCGATGCCGACGCGGCGGATGGCGAGGAAGCCGATGGCGCCACCGGCGAGCGGCAGCACGATCGGGGCCGCCAGCACCCACTGCCAGAATATCGGCGTCACCTGTGCATCTCCTTGCGCGCCCGGAAGCTTTCGATATCCGCCGGCTCGGCGGAGACCAGTTCGGGACGCTCCGCGGCGTCGAGGCGGCGTGCATCGAGATGGCCGAAGTCGCGCGAGGCCCGGACCGCCGTCATCAGTGCATAGGCAAAGAAGGCGAAACCGATGACGATGGCAGTCAGGATGAGCGCCTGCGGCAGCGGATTGGCATACGGGGCGATCAGCGCCGTCTCCCCTTCGTGGATGATCGGTGGCGTCACCGGCGTCAGGCGTCCGCCGGTGAAGATCATGAGGTTGACGGCGTTACCGAGCACGCCGATACCGAGCAGGAGCCGGAAGATGCTTGGACTGAGGATCAGGAACGTGGCGACGGCGACCAGAAGTCCGACCAGAAGCGCGAGGAGGGTTTCCATCAGAGTCCCTCTTCCTCGAGCGCCAGCATGATGGCGATGACGCCGCCGATGACGGTCAGATAGACGCCCAGATCGAAAAGCAGCGGCGTCGAGAGGGCGAACTTCTCGCCCGGCACCAGTTCGAAGGTCAGCCAGAGCCCGGTCAGGAACGGCGCCTCCGCCGGCAGCGAGAGCAGGCCGGAAATGGTGGCCACCAGAACGCCGAAGCCGGCAACCGCGCGCGGATCGAAGCGGAATGCCCGTCGCAGAGCCTCGACGCCGAAAGCGATCGAGTAGAGCGCGAAGGCGGAGGCGGCGATCAGCCCGCCGATGAAGCCGCCCCCCGGCTCGTTATGGCCGCGCAGCGTCACGAATACGGAGAAAAGCAGCACCAGGCTGACCAGCAGCCGCGTCGCGGTACGCAGGATCAGGGAGTTCATTTCCTCTCCTCCTTTCCTGTGCCGGTACGGAATCGGATCATCGCATAGGCGGCGATGGCGGCGATGGCGATGACGGTGATCTCGCCCAGGGTATCGAGCGCGCGAAAATCGACGAGGATGACGTTCACCACATTGCGGCCATGGGCCAGGATGTAGCTGTTCTCGGCGAAATACTCGCTGAGCAGCGGGTCGAACGGTCGCGCCAGCACGCCAAGCAGAACGGCGCTGACCGAGATGCCGGCGAGCCCGGCGATGACCATGTCGCGCAACGCCACCAGGCCGGAACGGCGCCTGCCGCCCGCAAGCGGCAGGCGCAGCAGCGCCAGCGCCAGGATCACCACGGCCATCGTCTCCACCATGAACTGCGTGAAGGCGAGATCGGGAGCGCCATAGAGCAGGAAGATCAGCGCCACGGCGAATCCCACGAGTCCCAGCGCCACGATGGCGGTCAGACGCGCCTGGATCAGGCCGACCGCAAGGCCACCGGTGGCGAGTAGCGCCAGGGCGCCGACATCGATGGCGCGCAGGCCGCCCAGATCGGGAGCGATCTCGGGCATGCCCCAGTACAGCATGGCGGCGAGCGGGGCGACGCCGAGGGCGGCGAAGACGAGGCTGAGATAGAAGCCGAGCGAGCCGCGCTGCAGGGCATTGGTGAGGCGGGCGGCGGACCGGATCTTGAGCCGGTACATGCGGTCATAGACATCGTCGAAGGTGAAGGTCGCGGCAATGGCGCGTGCCAGCAGGGCACGCAGCGCGGCAAGGCGCAGATAGGCAAGATAACCAAGCATCAGCGTGATCACGCTCAGCCCCAGCGCCGGCGTGAAACCCGCCCAAAGATGCAGATCGGCGGCGAAGGTCCGCCCCGCCATGGCGCTCACCAGCGGCGCGATGGCAAAGGCGCCAAGCGGACCGGGCGCCAGGCCGGCGACGAGGGTCAGGAGTGCCAGGACCGAGGGGCCGAGGCGGAGTGCGATCGGCGCCTCGTGCACATGGGCGAGTTCCGGCCGCGCGGCGCCGAGGAAAATCCCGACCGAGACGGCACCGGCCACGGCCACGAGGCAGACATTGGCCAGCAGCATGGCGAAAGTGGCCGCCATCGGCAGGTGCGTGGCGCCAAGCCCGGCCTCGTAAGCATATTCCTTGGCGAGAAACCCAAGGAAAGGCGGCAGGCCGGCCGAAGACAGGGCGATGATGAAGACCGCCACGGCGAGCGCCGGCATCGGCCTCAGCAGACCGCCCAGTTTCCGCAGATCCCGGGTCCCCGCCTCGTGATCGACGGCGCCGACCGCCATGAACAGGCCGCCCTTGTAGAAGGCATGGGCGAGCAGGAACAGCGCCATCGCCTCCAGCCCGCCCTTGCCGCCGATGCCGATCAGGAAAGTGAGGAGGCCGAGCGCCATCACCGTGGTGTAGGCAAGCATCAGCTTGAGGTCCGTCTGGCGCAGGGCCAGCACCGCGCCGGCCAGCATCGTGGCCCCGCCGAAGAGCACCAGGCTCCAGGTCCATATGTCGGAGCCGCCGAAGGCCGGATTGAGGCGGGCCATGAGATAGACGCCCGCCTTCACCATCGTCGCGGAATGCAGGTAGGCGCTGACCGGCGTCGGCGCCTCCATGGCATTGGGCAGCCAGAAATGGAACGGCACCTGTGCCGACTTCGTGAAGCAGCCGAGCAGGATCAGCACCACCGCCGCGAGCAGCAGCGGATCGGTGGCCGGATCCACCGGGCTCGCGATCAGCCCGGACAGCTCCATGCTGCCGCCGATCTGCGCGAAGAGCAGCAGCCCGGCAAGCAGCGCCGCGCCGCCGCCGCCGGTGACGATCAGCGCCTGCAGCGCGGCGCGGCGCGAGCGGCCATCTTCGTTCTTGAAGCCGATCAGCAGGTAGGAGGCGAGCGAGGTCAGTTCCCAGAAGACGAACAGCGCCAGGATGTTGTCCGCCAGCACCACGCCCAGCATCGCCGCCATGAAGAAGAGGAGGAAACCGAGGAAACGGCCGAGCTTGGCATCGCCATGCAGGTAACCGCCGGCATAGACGAGGATCAGCGCGCCGATCCCGGTGATCAGCATGCCGAAGGCCAGCGAGAGGCCATCCAGCCGGAACGAAAGGCTGGCGCCAAGCGTCGGCGCCCATGGCGTGCTTTCGATCCGGAACTGCTCCGGCGCGAGACCGGCCGCGGTGACGGCGAACAGCGCGCAGATCGCCGCCGGTACGCAAGCCAGCAGCCAGGCGGCGCCGTCGGGCAACCGCCGCGTCAGGGCGGGCGCCAGCGCGGCAAGCGCGAAAAGCGTCAGAAGGGCGGGGAGGCTCAACTTTCAGGCGCGCCTTGTTCCATGGAGGTGACCGATCGTCGGGCGGGACCCGCAAAACTTGGCCAGAATTGCCAGAAAATCAACCCGGACAAACACATGGGCCGCGACTTTTCCGTCCGCCGACGGTCGTGACCCCGGTCACGGGCAGGCTGTGAAGGGGTTCATACGCGTCCCGGCATGGTTACGACATGATTAAGCACGTTCGAAGGGCCACTCCAATGGGGGCGTGGCCGGATGGGGAAAAGAGGAGACAGGAGCCATGACGCGTATCGACGGGACGACCATTGCCAAGATCGCCACCGCCACCGCGCCGTTCATCGTCTTCGCCCTGATCCAGGTGGCGCTGGGCGGCCAACCGGGTGCCGGCCGCATCGCCGAGAACGAACAGGCGCCGGCGCGCTTCCAGGCCGGCGGACGGGCCTCGACCGACGAGCGCCAGGGCACCGTCCAGGGCCTGCCGGCGGACATCCGCCATCGGCTGCGCCGCAGCATGGCACCCGTGACGGCAATCTGAGCGGGACGGGCCGGACAATGCGGAAAATGGTGCCGTAGGAGGGATTTGAACCCCCGACCACCCGCTTACGAAGCGGATGCTCTACCGCTGAGCTACTACGGCGCCGATGGCTTGTATGACCGGCGTCGGGAGCCGGTCCCGATCGCGGCCGGACCTTAAGGCGATCAGGCGCTTTCCGCAAGAGAAGAGCTGTGCGGCGGCGCCGGGATGGCAGCCGGCGCCGCATTGCGCGCCTCCTCCGCCCGGCCGCGCCAGACCAGGCGGGCGAAGGCCTGGCAGTTCGGACAATGCGGCCGCCACTGGCTCGCCCCATGGCCGCAGGCCCCGCACACCCATTGCCCGGCCTCGGGTGCCTTGGGCACCTTGGCCGCCCAATCATGCGCCGCCTGGCTATCGCCCCATTCCGCCCTCTCGACCGAGGCCATCAGGCGACAGACCCGGGCGGTCTCCCCCTCCGCCGCCTTGAGTGCCAGCACCAGGGGCCGCGCCGCCTTGGCATCGCCGGCGGCCACCGTCGCCTCGGCGAGCAGCGCCTTGCTTTCCGGGTGGTCGAGCTGGCCGGCGACCAGTTCCTCCGCCCGCAGCCAGCGCCGTTTCGGCTCCTCCGAGCCGTAGAGCTCCAAATAGGCGCGGCCGATTTCCGGATGCGGCGCCCGCGACCAGGCTGCGGCCAGCAGCCGCGCCGCCTTGCGCACGCGCCCTGCCGCCTGCAGGCGGCGCGCCGCCTCCACCTGCGCCGCGGCAAAGCCCGGATCGGCCTTCGCCGCCTTCACCGCCCAGTCGAGTGCATCGCGCTCCAGCCCCTCCGCATCCGCCTGGCCGGCGCGCTGCAGGGCGATCACCGCGCGCTGGTGCTGGGTCACTTCCTCGGGCAGGGCGCGCCGCTTCGCGCCGCGCTCAAGCGTGTCCGCCGCCGCCTCCCAGTCGCCGGCCGCCGCCTCCAGCGCCAGCCGCTCGCGCAACAGCCATTCGGTGCCCGGTCGCAGCGCCTCGGCCCGGCGCGCATAGTCGAGCGCTGCCTTGCGGTCGCCGCTTCTGACCGCCGCCGTGAGCAGCCCGCGCAGGCCGAGAAACTCCGTCTCCGGCCGCTCCAGCATCTCCCGATAGGCCCGCTCCGCCTGCACCTGCTCGCCGGCCAGTTCCGCCGCCTGCGCCGTCAGCAGCAGGGTCGGCGCGCGATCCTCCAGCAGCCGTTCGGCCATGGCCGAAAGGCGGCGCGCCGCCCGGCCATCGCCGGACGCAACCGCCAGCATGCCACGGGTCAGCGCCAGATATCCCTTGCGCCGGCGGGTTTCGCGCCGCGCCGCGCCGAAGGCACTCGGCCCCTGGCGCACGAACAGCCAGAACCGGTAGAGCAGCGCCATGGCGAAGGCAAAGGCCAGCGCCAGGACGGCGGCGGCAGCGGCGGACGTCTCGATCCGGTAGCCGTGCCAGTCGAGGGCGAGCCGGCCCGGCGCCTCGGCAAGCCATGCAGCGCCGATGCCGAGCGCAAGGACGACCAGGACGAGGAAGATCAGCCGGATCATTGCGCGCGCGCCTTGCCGGCCAGCGACGCGAGCGCCCGGCGCTCGAGGCTGGCCAGCG
>JAHCJR010000112.1 GCA_026126165.1 Alphaproteobacteria bacterium | reverse complement strand
ATCATCAAGCCGTTCAAGCTGGACGAAGTGAAGGAGGCGCTGCACGAGATCGGTCTGCAGGGCATCACGGTCACCGAGGCCAAGGGCTTCGGCCGGCAGAAAGGCCATACCGAACTCTATCGCGGGGCCGAGTATGTCGTCGATTTCCTGCCCAAGGTGAAGATCGAGGTCGTCCTGGAGGACAACCAGGTCGAACGCGCCGTCGAGGCCATCCAGCAGGCCGCGCGGACCGGGCGGATCGGCGACGGCAAGATCTTCGTCACCAATGTCGAGGAAGCCATCCGCATCCGCACCGGCGAGAGGGGCGGCGAGGCGATCTGATCCCGCCCCGCTCCGCCGGAACGGCGCGCGTCCGGAGGCACATCACCAATCGAGCAACGAGCAGACCAGGAACACGAAAATGTCCGATGCGAAAAGCGTTCTGAAGATGATCAAGGAGAAGGACGTCAAGTACGTGGATCTCCGCTTCACCGACATGCGCGGCAAGTGGCAGCACTTGGCCATGGATGCCGGCATGATCGAGGAGGAAACATTCGAGGAAGGCATCATGTTCGATGGCTCCTCGATCGCCGGCTGGAAGGTGATCAACGAGTCGGACATGATGCTGATGCCCGATCCGGCAACGGCGACCATGGACCCCTTCTCGGCGCAGTCAATGATGGTCCTGTTCTGCGACGTGCTCGAGCCGGCGACCAAGGAAGGCTACAGCCGCGATCCGCGCTCGCTCGCCAAGCGCGCCGAGGCCTACGTCAAATACACGGGCATCGCCGACACCGCTTTCTTCGGCCCGGAGGCCGAGTTCTTCGTGTTCGACGATGTGCGCTACAAGGTCTCGATGAACGAGACCTCGGTCATGCTGGACGATATCGAAGGGCCGTATAACACCGGCAAGGTCTACGAGGGCGGCAATTTCGGCCACCGCCCGCCGGTCAAGGGCGGCTACTTCCCCGTCGCCCCGCTCGACCAGGGCAACGACCTGCGCGGCGAGATGCTCTCGGTCATGGCCGACATGGGCGTGCCGGTCGAGAAGCACCACCACGAGGTGGCGCCGTCCCAGCACGAACTCGGCGTCAAGTTCGGCACCCTGCTGCGCTGCGCCGACGTCATGCAGATCTACAAGTACGTGGTCCACAACGTCGCCCATTCCTACGGCAAGACGGCGACCTTCATGCCGAAGCCGATCAAGGGCGACAACGGCTCGGGCATGCATGTGCACCAGTCGCTGTGGAAGGCGAGCAAGCCGCTCTTCGCCGGCAAGGGCTATGCCGACCTGTCGGACCTGGCGCTCTACTATATCGGCGGCATCATCAAGCACGCCAAGGCGATCAATGCCTTCACCAACCCGACCACGAACAGCTACAAGCGGCTGATCCCGGGCTTCGAGGCGCCGGTGCTGCTCGCCTATTCCTCGCGCAACCGCTCGGCCTCCTGCCGCATTCCCTTCGCCACCTCGCCGAAGGCCAAGCGCGTCGAGGTCCGCTTCCCCGATCCCGCGGCGAACCCCTACTTCGCCTATGCCGCCATGCTGATGGCCGGCCTCGACGGCATCGAGAACAAGATCCATCCGGGCGACCCGATGGACAAGAACCTCTACGACCTGCCGCCGGAGGAGCTGCAGAACGTGCCGCAGGTCTGCGGCAGCCTGCGCGAGGCGCTGGAGAGCCTGGACAAGAACCGCGCCTTCCTGAAGAAGGGCGGCGTCTTCTCCGACGACCTGATCGATGCCTATATCGAACTCAAGATGGAAGAGGTCTATGCCTTCGAGCATACGCCCCATCCGATCGAGTTCCAGATGTACTACAGCGTCTGAAATCGCCCTCACCCCGACCCTCTCCCACGCAAGTGGGAGAGGGAGAAGAAGAAGAGCCCTCTCCCGCTCCGTCGGCGTGAGCCGCGAAGCGGATCAAGTGGTTGGGTGAGGGCGCGGCGGCTTATCCCTTGACGCAGCCGAGCTTGAGAAAGTCCGTTTCCCTCCGTCCCGGCGGATGATCCTCCGGCAAGGTGGCATGGCCCGCCCGCTCGCGAACGATGGCTTCCAGCCGCGCCATGTCGAAATAACGCCCAAGCGACGGATCGCCGCGCGCCATGTCCAGCGACAGCCTGGCATAGGTCACGACGCCACCATGCATGCCATCAATGAATTCGCACGCGTCTGAACCATAGCGCGTTGGATCAGTATACTCCGCAAGCGGCCAGCCTTCGGCTCTGATCAATTCCATCAGCCGATCGAGTCCTCGGCGGGCTTCCGGCACATGATTCCTAAGAACAGGTTCGGCAACCGGCGGCAACAGCACGATGACTTGTCCGGCGATTTCACGCAGCTTGCGCATGGCCGCGCTAAGCTCGTGGAAGTCCTCCTCATTGAAGGTGAAATCGAGCGTAAACTTCGACCTTGGTCCGGTCGAGCGGCGCAAGGTTCGCCTGAATTGCGGATCAGGACTGGGCGTCGTTCCATGCGTGGTCGCACCGTAGATATATGAGCCGTCCCTTTGAAATCCTGCGCCGAGGAACTTCGCAGCGAAGCCGACGCCGGGCGGCGCCTCGCCAAGACTTGTCAGGAGATCAGTGAAATCGGCTAGTCCAAGCTTTCTTTCCCAGAGCCATACGGCCGGTTGCACTAGATCATGAAGCGTCAGATCGGCCGTATCGGCGATATCGTCCAGCACGTCGTCATCATCGCGCCGGACATTGAACCACCAGTAGTCGAAGCCAACGACGGCCAGGGAAGGCCGCTTTCGCTCACGCAGTCGGTTTACCACTGCATCAAGGGTCTCGACACTCTTCACCGCGCCGCCGAAATTCAGCATCGGCCGGCTGAAGAATTCCTGGCGGAACATCATGACCCGGGAGGAACCGAGAACGACGATCTCGGGCTGCTCGCGCTCGAGCAGCGCCAGCTTGAAGGGATAGGGGCGATAGCGCAGCACCGAGCCGTAGCGCCCGCCTTCGCGCGCGACGATCTCCGCCGCCTCGCTCGGCCGCAAAGTCTCGCGCGTCAGTACCAGCGTCAGATAGCTGGCGCCCCAGAAGGCGAGCGAGAGCAGCACCATCCCGCCCATCACCAGCAGATACCTGCGCATGCCCCGCCTGCCCCGCATTCGCGCCCTCAGAACTGGAAGTAGAGAAATTCAGATTGCCAACCGAAAATAGCGGCGACGGCGCAGGAGGCGGCAGCCCCCACCGCCACGGCCCAGGGCAGGCTCGGCCGCCAGACGAGCCGCCGGGCAATAAGGCCACGGGGAGGCCGGCCGCCAAGCAACGTCGCCAACAGCGCCGGGCGATATCGTCGCATGATTTCCGCCGTGTTGGGTGCAAGGAAGGCAATCGCGGCGGCAGCGGCGAGCGCAAGGGCGCAAAACACGATGTCTCCGGTTTCAGGCAGCAGGCGGCGACCCTCCGCCAGGCCGCCCAGCCCGATCATGCCGCGCAGGATGGCGAGCGCGCCTTCCAGCGTCTCGGCGCGGAAAAAGACCCAGGCGAAGACGACCAGCAGGAAGGTGAGCAGGCCGGCAACGAGCGGCGGCAGGCGGCGCAGCCCCGAGGCCACCCAGAGCTGGTTGACGACGAGCGCCACGCCGTGGACCCCGCCCCACAGCACGAAGTTCCAGCCGGCGCCGTGCCAGAGGCCGCCGAGCAGCATGGTCACCAGTACGTTGCGATAGCGCAGTCCCGCTCCGCCCCGGTTGCCGCCAAGCGGAATATAGAGATAGTCGCGCAGGAAGCGCGAAAGCGTCATGTGCCAGCGGCGCCAGAATTCGACGATGCTGGTGGATTTGTAGGGCGAGAAGAAATTGAGCGGCAGGCGGACGCCGAACAGGCGGGCAAGGCCGATCGCCATGTCGGAATAGCCGGAGAAGTCGAAATAGAGCTGGAACGTATAGGCGAGCGCGCCGCTCCAGGCCTCCAGCATCGTCACGTTGCCGCCCTGGTCGGCCAGCGCGAAGACCGGCGTGGCATAGAAGGCGAGCCCGTCGGCGATCACCGTCTTCTTGAACAGGCCGATGGCGAAGATGGTGAGGCCGACCGCGATGTTGTTGAGGCGCGGGCGGAAGGTCCGGCCGTCGCGGAACTGCGGGATCGTGTCCTTGTGATGGACGATGGGTCCGGCGATGAGCTGCGGGAAGAACGTGACGAAGAGGGCGTATTCCGCAAGGCTGCTGCGTTCCGCCTGATGGCGGTAGGCATCGACCAGATAGGCGATCTGCTGGAAGGTGAAGAAGGAGATGCCGAGCGGCAGGATGATCCGGCCGACATCCCAATCCGTTCCGAACAGGAAGTTCAGGTTGCCGGCGACGAACATCGCATACTTGAAATAGCCGAGCAGCGCCAGATTGGCCGCGACGCCGGCGGCAAGCAGCGCCCGCCGATAGCCGCCCTGCCCGCGCCGCGCCAGGTCGTTGCCGAGCGCGTAGTTGAACAGCACCGTGAGCACGATCAGGCCCACATAGCGCCAGTCCCACCAGCCGTAGAAGAACAGCGAGGCGAACACCAGCCACCAGATGGCCGCCAACCGGTTCCCGCCCCGCGAAAGGAGCAGGAATCCTGCCAGTGTTACGGGCAGGAAGGCGAAAATGAAGGGGAACGAGTTGAACAGCATCCTGGCTGGCGATCCGCGACGTTTCCCCTCCGACGCCAGGAGCCCCCGGCAGCAACCTGCTTCAGGCCACCGCGTTCCGGCGCTGGAGCTTGACCAGGCAACGGTCGATCCAGAGCGCGGTCAGCTTCTCCTGAAGCGAATTCTGCTTCAGCCGCTGTTCCAGCCCGCCGAAATCCACGCGATCGAGCGGCTGGTCCTGGTTGAAGCAGGAGAAGACATAGGACCTCTCCCCGGTCACCGGGTCAAGATGCGGCTGCAGGCACTGGGCGCAGATTTCCTTCATCATGCACTGCATCGGCGAATTGATCGAGCCGATGGCAAAATGATGTGGCTTGAGATGGGGTTGCAGCACGCCATGGCGCGCCATGGCCACCGCCGCCATCATGCGGTCCGAGCCGATGGCCACGATCCGGTCCGTATCGGCGAAGGCGATGGCCTGCTCGCCGAGCCGGCCGCTGGCATAGGCTTCCATCGCCTGGACGATGTTGCCGACGAAGGTCCGGTCCTGCGGACGGCCGGGCGCGAAGCCCGGTGCCTCGTCGCAGCACCAGACGATGACGTCGGCCGCCGCCTCGATTTCCGCCACTTTGTAACGGTCCACCATCTTCTTGTAGCCGGCGAAATAGAGGACGCGCGAGCCGGCCCGGCGCAGAGCCTGGCCGATGGAGAAGAGCACCGCGTTGCCGAGCCCGCCGCCGACCAGGGTCACGGTCTCGCCGGAAGGAATCTCGGTCGGCGCGCCGGTCGGCCCCATGAGCACGATCGGCTCGCCCGGCTCGAGCGTCAGGCAGAGGTCGGAGGAGCCGCCCATCTCCAGCACGATGGTGGAGATCAGGCCCTGCTCGCGATCCACCCACGCCCCGGTCAGCGCCAGCCCTTCCATGGCGAGCCGCGTGCCTTCCGCCACCAGTGCCCGGGTCTCGAAATTCTGCAGCCGGTAGAACTGCCCCGGCTGGAAGCGGCGGGCGGCGAGCGGGGCGCGCACCACCACCTCGACGATGGTCGGCGTCAGGCGGATCACCTCATGCACGCGCGCGCGCAGCAAATCGTTCAAGGTGGCGAAAAAGTCCGCGTTGCTGCGCGGACTCTTCGGTTCCACCTTCGCCAGCACGCCGCTCACCACCGGATAGCCCTGCTTGGCGCCGCCCATCGCCTTGACCACGTTGCCGAAGTAGGAGGGATGCAGGTCGCCGAAGAAGCTGATGAAGCGCCCGTCCGGCCGCCGGGAGAGCAGCACCCGCGCCTGATTCGGCTTCGAGATGGCCCGTTCCGGCCGGACCGGGTTGCCCGCCTCGTCGCAGGCCTGGAAATAGCGCCCGTCGAGGCGGAAATTGCTTTCATCCTCGCGCGCCAGGATCGTGTTGGGCTGGGTCCCCGCCGCCACCAGGATGCTGCGCGCGGGCAAGCTCACCTCGCCCACCTCCGACCAGGTGCCGTCCTCGGCGCGCACCTGACGCGCCATGACGATGGCGCTGGCATGGCCGTAGCGGTCGATCTCGACCCGCGCCGGGCTCAGCCCCTCGGCGAAGGCGATGCCTTCCTCGAGCGCCTTCTCCACTTCCTCGTGGTTGAGCGTGTAGGAAGGGCTGTCCACCAGACGCTTGCGATAGGCGAGCACGACGCCGCCCCAGCCCTGGATCAGTTCGAGGATGCGGGCTGCGCGCCCCTCGCGCGCCGCCGCCTCGCGTTCGGCACGGATCGCCCTGGCGTGGGCGATGAACTCATCGGCGATCTCGCGTTCCTCCGCGCTCCAGCGCTGGCGCACCGTCTCGACGCCGCGTTCGGCGACCAGGATCTCGTAGCGGGCCAGGAACTTCTCCACCTGGAGCGGATAATAGGCGAGCGATTCCGTCGCCGTGTCGATGGCGGTGAGGCCGCCGCCGATCACCACCACGGGCAGGCGGATCTGCATGTTGGCGATGGAATCAGCCTTCGCCGCGCCGGTGAGCTGCAGCGCCATCAGGAAGTCCGACGCCGTGCGCACGCCGCGCGCCAGCCCGTTCGGCATCTCGAGCACGGTCGGACGCCCGGCGCCGGCCGCCAGCGCGATATGGTCGAAGCCGAGCGCGAAGGCATCGTCGGCGGTGAGCGTGCCGCCGAAGCGCACGCCGCCGAAAAGCTGGAACTCCGCCCGCCGCTCCAGCAGCAGGCGCACCAGCTTGAGGAAGTTCTTGTCCCAGCGCACGGTGATGCCGTACTCGGCGACGCCGCCGAAGCCGGCCATGATCCGCTCGCCCAGCGGCTCGCGCAGTTCCGCCAGGTCGCGGATCGGCCGGAACGCCACGCGGTTGCCGAGGGCATCGACGCCGCCGATCTCGGGTGCCAGTGGCTCGATCTTCAGGCCGTCGATGGCAACGACCGTGTGGCCATCGTTCATCAGGTGATGGGAAAGGGTGAAACCGGCCGGACCGAGGCCGGCGACAAGGACGCGCCGGCCGGTGGCGAGCCGCGGCAGCGGGCGGCGGATATTGAGCGGGTTCCAGCGGGTGAGCAGGCTGTAGATCTCGAAGCCCCAGGGCAGTTCCAGCACGTCCTTGAGGGTGCGGGTCTCGGCCTGCGGAATGTCGACCGGGGTCTGCTTCTGGTAGATGCAGGCCTTCATGCAGTCGTTGCAGATGCGATGCCCGGTCGCCGCCACCATCGGATTGTCGACGCAGATCATGGCCAGCGCGGCCAGCGACAGACCCTCGGCCTTGATCGAGTGGAACTCGGATATTTTCTCTTCCAGCGGGCAGCCGGCCAAGGTGACGCCGAACGGGCTCTTCTTGAAGCCCTCGGTCGGCGCCTTCTCGCGCAGGCCCCTCGAGCAGCTATCCTTGCCCTGGTTGTGGCACCAGATGCAGTAGTTCATCTGGTCGAGCGCGCCCGCCAGGTCGGTGCCATGGTCGGTCAGCGCGAAGCCCTCGCGCCGGCGCAGGTGATGTTCGTTCAGGTGATAGGCGGCATACCCGCCATGGTCCCGGGATTCGATCGGCACCAGGTGGTCGAAGTCGAGCTTCGCCGGCACACGGAACAGGATGCCGCTGCCATGGCGCGCGCGGCCGGCCTCGCTCAGTACCGCCCAGGCCGCATAGCCGGCGGCAAGGCTCAGTGCCTCGGCATGGGCCGCCTCGTCGCGCTCCCAGTCGGTGACCGCGCGGGCGAAGGCCAGTTCGGTGAGGGGCGCGCCGATCAGCGCCTCGATGCGCCGGCCAAGTTCCTCGCCATCGATGCCGGCCGCCTCCGCCGGCTTGACCTGCTTCATGGCGCGGCGCTGCACGAAGAGCCGCTTCACCATATAGAGCGGTGCCAGTTCATGGTGGCGCGCGGCGAGCGCCTGCGCCTCCGGCCGGACGCCGAACAGCTCGGCCAGGAAATCCTCGAGATGGGGCGCCAGCGCGATGAGGAGCGCGCTCTCTTCCTTGTCGCAGGCCTCGCCCGGCTCGGCCCGCGCCGCCTCCAGCCGCGCCCGAAGCATTTCGTCGGCCGCGCCAAGATGGGCCAGGAAGGCCGCATCCAGTTTCTGCAGGCCGTCGCGGCAGTAGAGGTCCTGGAAGTTCAGACCGTGCGCCAGGGTGAGCATTGGCAGGTATCCCGAGAGTGTCAGTTCAGGGCGGGTCAAGTTAATTGTATGTATACATACAATAGCCCGTTCCGCCAAGAGGCCAGCCGACCCAGTGGCGAAACGACGCGGAACATAAAACGCATAGCTCCGCACTCAAAGCGGCAAATTCAGCTCAACACGCGGCCGTGATGTAAATTGCGCGCCGCTTCGGCGCGCCGTGCTCAGGAAATGCGGGAGAGCAATGCCAGCAGCGTCTTGCGTTCCTGCTCGTTCAACGGCTTGAGCGTCTCGTCGGAGATCAACGGCCCGTTGACCATGAGCCGGCCGATCAGTTCCCGGCCCTTCGCCGAAAGGCTCAGCAAGGTCCGGCGCTTGTCGTCGGGATCGCTGCGGGCGGCGATGAGGTCGCGGTCGAGCAGACGGCGCATCACGCCCTGTGTGGTGGCCGGGTCCATGGCGGTCAGCCGGCCCAGATGGTTCTGCGAGAGCTCT
>JAHCJR010000111.1 GCA_026126165.1 Alphaproteobacteria bacterium | reverse complement strand
GGCCAGGACGTGGTCGCGGCGCCGGCGCGCGCCTGAGCCCCTCCGCGACGCAAGCCGCCGGGCCCAACTGTCGCCATATTGCGGTGTTTCCATGGCCCGTTCCAAGGCACCACTGGAGGTTATCCGGATGCCGGCATTCCTGCGCTTGCTGACCGTTCTGGCCGTTCTGGCGGCCATTGCGCCGGGCCGGGCGTCATTCGCGGAGACGCCGGAATCGGTCGCCAGGACGGTGATCGAAAGCTTCTACGCGACACTTCTCGCGACCATGAAGCAGGGCGAGCAGCTTGGCTTCCGGGGCCGCTACGAGGCGCTCGAGCCGGCCATCCTGAAAGCCTACGACATGGAGCGCATGTCGCTCCGGGTTCTTGGTCCGAGCGTCGCCCGCATGACCCGTCAGGATGTCGACCGCATGAAGGCGACGTTCACGCGCCTGAATGTCACCACCTATGCCTCGCGCTTCAAGAAGTTCGGTGGCGAGAAGTTCGTCGTCGGCAACGCCCAGGCGGTCGCCAATATCGGCGTCCTGGTGGAAAGCCAGATCGTCACCTCGAAGGGCGAGGCGGTCACCATCAACTACCTGCTGACCCAGGAGAGCGGCGACTGGCGCATCAACGACGTGTACCTCAAGGGAACGATCAGCGAGGTGGCGACCCGCCGGTCGGAATATGCCGGCGTGCTGCGCCAGAGCGGCATCGATGGACTGATCGGGTCCATAGAAGAGCGTATCGCCGCCATCGAGGCGGAACAGTAAGAGGCCATGGCGCGGCACAATCTCGTCACCGGGGGCGCGGGATTCGTCGGCCGTCATCTGGTGAGGCTTCTCGCCGATCGCGGTGAGCGCGTCCGCGTGCTCGATCTCGACCGGCCGAAGGATGCCGCACCGGATGTCGAGTATCTCCAGGGCTCGATCCTCGACGAGGCGGCCCTCGACCGCGCCATGCAGGGCGCGGAGCGCGTCTTCCACCTGGCCGCCAATCCCAATCTCTGGCACCGGCGCCCCGAGACCTTTCTCGAAACCAACCTGCGCGGCACCGAAATGGTGCTGCGCGCCGCCGGCCGCCACCGGCCGGAGAGAATCGTCTATTGCTCCACCGAGTCGATCCTCAAGAGCTATCGCTGGAAGACGGTGCCCGGAAAGGACGGCCGCATCGACGAGCGCATAGAACTCGGCGTCGACGACATGCCAGGCCCCTACTGCCGCTCGAAGTTTCTGGCCGAACGGGCGGCAATGGATGCTGCCGCGTCCGGCCAGCCAGTGGTCATCGTCAATCCGACGCTTCCCATCGGGCCGGGCGATCTTCGCCTGACCCCGCCGAGCCGGATGCTGATCGGCTTCCTGAACGGCCGCATTCCGGCCTTCCTCGAAAGCGAGTTCAATCTGATCGACGTGCGGGACGTGGCCGAGGGCCATATCCTGGCGGCCGAAAAGGGCCGCATCGGCGAACGCTACATCCTCGGCCACCGCAATCTGCGCCTGTCGGAACTGCTCGCGCTGCTCCAGCGCCTCACCGGACTGCCGATGCCCCGCATGCGCGTCCCCTATGCCCTCGCCTTCGTCGCGGCACTGGTCGACGAAGGACTCTCCCGCCTGACCGGCCGGCCGCCGAACGCGCCGATAACGGGCGTCCGCCTCGCCCGCACGCCGATGGTCTTCGACTGCGCCAAGGCGATCGAGGAACTTGGCCTGCCACAGACGCCCATAGAAACGGCGCTGACCGATTTCATCCGCTTCCACCGCCAGAAAGGCGAGATCGAGCGGCCGATCCCGGCACTCGGACTCTGATTCAGGCGGCTTTCTTTCCCGGCAGCATGGCGAGCAGCGCCGGCAGCACGATGAGCGTGCAGAACAGCGAATAGAACAGCGCGATGCTGAGCAGCACGCCCATGCCGGACGTGCCATCGTGGCTGGAAATGGCCAGGCAACCAAAGGCCGCTGCGGTCGTGCAGGCACTGAAAAGGACCGCGCGCGCCGTCCCCGTCTGCAGGTGATCGACGACGCCATGCCGCCAGTTCATCACGAAGTAAATGGAGAAGGCGACGCCGATTCCGAGCAGGAGCGGCAGCGCGATTACGTTGGCGAAGTTCAGATCGAGATCGATCGCCACCGTGGTCGCCAGGGTGAACAGTCCGGCGAGCAGCAACGGCGCCATTACCAGCGCCACGTCGAGCGGCCGGCGCAGCACCACCGCAAGCAGCACGGTGATGGCGATCAGCGCACCGACCCCCGCGATGATGAAGGCGCGTTTCACCGCATTCGCCGATCCCTGGATCGTCACCGGCGTGCCGGTGATGTCCGGCGTGATGGCGCGCACCGCGGCCACGAACTGCACCAACACGGCATTGTTGCGGGAATCCCCGCTCGGCACCACCTCGATCCGTGCCTGTCCATCGGCCGCGAGCCATGGCGCGCGCACCTCTTCCGGGATATTCGCCAGCGTGACGCGCTCGGCCTGGAGTGCGAGGCGAAGCTGGTCGAGCACCCGCGGCAGGCCGCCCATCAACGGTACCTCAACCGCGCGGATGCCGGCACGCCCCTGCTCGGCCAGTCGCGCCAGCGCGCGATCGAGCGCCGCGAAGGAAGCCGGCAGTCCCCGCTCCACCTCGCGCACCCGCGCCAGGCGATTGCGCGCCGCCGCCAGCGCCTCCTCGACCGCGACCGCATCCGGCGCCGGCAGGACCGAAACCGGCATCAGGGTCGGCAGCAGCAGGTCCCGCAGATCGTGCACCAGCGGCAGTTTCCGGTCCTGATCCTTCGGCACGAAACTGCTCAGGGTGATCGTCCGCCTCACTTCCGCGAGTGCGCCGATCCGCGCCGCCAGCCGGTCGGCCTCGGCAAGCGAGGGCGCCAGGACATCGATCGTATAGGGCGTGGTATCGGGATCGGCCATGAGTTCGCGCAGGGTCGATACCGCCTCCGTGCCCTGGTCCTTGAGGTTGAGCGGGTTCATGTCAAACTGTACGATCGGAAGGGTCAGGGCACAGAGCAGCGCCGCCAGCGAGGTGGCCGCCAGCACGCCACGCCGGCGCCGTCGCAGCAAGCGATCGAGCGGGCGCGCCCAGGCAAATCCCACCGCATCCGCCTCCGGCGGCGGACGGAACAGGGCGAGCAGCGCCGGCAGGAGCGTGACGTTCAGGGCGACCGCGATGAACATGCCCACGCCAGAGATCAGCCCGAGTTCCGAAACGCCGCGATAGTCGGTCGGCATGAAGGAGAAGAACCCGACCGCCGTCGCCATGGCGGCGAGCAGCAATGCGGGGCCGACCCCCCGGCCCGCGCGCCGGATCGCGGCACCCATGTCGGAATCGAGAAAACGCTCGTGCCGGTAGCGGACCGCGAACTGGATGCCGAAATCGACGCCGATACCGATGAAGAGCACGGCGAAGGTGACCGATATGACATTGAGCGAGCCGATGGCCAGTGCGGCAAACCATGCCGTGACGACGAGGCCGGTGGCGAGCGTGAGCAGGATCGGCAGGATCAGCCGCCAGGACCGCAGGGCCATGTAGAGCAGCCCGCCGACGAGCAGCATCGAAAGGAGGATGCCGATGGTCGTGCCGCCAAGGACCGTGGCGAATTCCTCGTCGGCGATTGGAACCTCGCCGGTCAGGCGCACCCGCACGCCATCCTCCGGCCCGATATCCAGGTCGCGGATCGCCTGGCGCACCGCCGCCACGGCGCGGGCGCCCGGCTGAAGCTGGCTGTAGTCCCGCTTGGGCTGCGCCAGAACGAACCGCCTGAGTTCGCGCCCGTTCGCCTCGCGGCCGGTCAACAGGCCCTGCCAGGAAAGCGGCCTCGCCTCGCCCGCCAGCGAGGCATCGATGGTCGCCGCGATCTCGGCAAGCGGCCCGGCGAAATCGACGGCCTTGATTTCCCCTTCCTCGATGCCGCGCAGAGCATCGTTCAGAACGTCGAAAAGGCCACGCAGACTGGGGTCGGCGGCGAGCGCGCCGATCAGGGGCTGCGCCGCCACGATCTGCTCCGAGGTATCGGCGAGTTCCTCGGTCGAGAGAAAGAGCAGGCCATTTCGCCGGAAGAACTCGAGACCGTCCGGACGCCGCACGGAATTGAAGTCGTCGGCATCCTGCATCAGCCGCTGATAGATCTTCTCCGCCGCATCGTCGGCCGCCTCGGGCGTCTTGCCATCGACGACGATGACCATCAGTCCGACTTTCTGGGGAAAGAGGCCGCGCACCTTCGCCTCGAACCGCCGCCAGTCGAGGTCGGGCGAGATGATGGCCGTGGTATCGGTCGAGACGCGGATCTCCCGCGCCGTCTGGATCGCCATCAGCACCGCCAGCCCCAGGGCGGTGACGACGACCAGGCCCGCCCATCGGTGGCAGACACCGACCAGGCGGGCGATAGTCTCCGCAATCATGTTGGTTCCTGACTATTCCCGGGGCTCGTTCTCAACTCTCTCTATAAGCGATCAGGATCAGCCCGACCACGCAAAAACAGACCGGCCAGATCCAGCCGGGCAGCCTGTTGTCGGGTTCGGGCAGCCGCAATTCCAGCCAGCGGGCCCACCCGGACGCCATGCCGAAAACCGCCAGCGGCAGGTGCGTGATCTCGATGAGGAGCAGCTCCTTGACATTGTCGATGGCGTGCGCGTGGGTCAGCAGCATCATAGCGCCAAATGCGCAGATCAACGGGAAAATGTACTGCGCCCACGGTCTTGTGAGACGGCCGGTTCGCACGCTCCATTCGAAGGCGGAGAAGCCGGTGATCAGAACCATGAAAAGCTTGTGCTGCACAAATTCAGGGTCGCGCAGCGATTCCGCCAGGGTGAGCTGGCCGAAAGGCCAGCCCTCCGCTTCCGAGCGGACGAACAGAAAGGCGGCAAGCAGCAGGAAAAGCAGCGGCCAGTGCCGTGCCCAGGGCGCCCGCCCGGTCTTCTCCAGCAGCGCCATGAGGCCGATCGCCAGCACGATGATGCCGGCCCAATGATGATTGTATTCCGACCAGGCGATGTCGTGGGCGTTGCGTGGCACCGGCACGCCCGAGCCCGGCACATAGGCCCGCGGCCGCTCCTCCATCGGCGCGCCGGCGCGGACAGCGTCGAGCTTGCCCTGAAGTTCCGATATGGCGAGCTGGTTGCGATCGGGGCTCATCAGCGTCGGCCAGCGCGGGGTCATCCGCTCCGCAACTTCGGCGAAGGTAGCGCGGTCCTGGGTCAGGTCGACCGCCGGCGGCAGCGAGGTGAGCGACGCCGCCATGAAGAAGATGCTGATGCCCACCCCAAGTTCCACCTCGGCGAAGCGCCGCAGGCGGATGAAGGGCGTGGCGGGATCGCGGCGCAGGCGCTCGACCAGAAAGAAGTTGGCGGCACCGAGACACAGGATGCAGACGAAGATGAAGATTTTCGTCGTCAGCATCGCCCCATAGGCCGTGCCGATCATCGCCTCCGGCTCGAGCCCGCCGGTATAGGGAACGGTCATGGCGATACCGGCGGCCAGCAGGATGCCGACCCCCGCCATCGAGATCAGCGAATAGCGACGGCCGATGATCCGCGCCAGATGGCCGTCCCTGGCATGGTGGAGCGCCACGAGGAAAGCCGGGATGCCGCCGATCCAGATGGCCGCGCCGGCCTGGTGCAGCAGGCTGGAAACGTAGAGAAACCCGCGCCCGTCGACGCGGCCCACCGAATGCGAGGTGAGGGCCGAGCCCACCAGCACGGCGACGGCGGCGAGCACGAGCGCCGCCCTGCGGCTGTCCTCGAGCGGCGGGCGGCAAAGCAGTCCGAGCGCGAGCGCCGCCGCGATCTTGATCAGGCTGGCATTGACGAAGTTCGCTCCGAGCAGGTCGAGCCAGCCCAGACTTGCGGTGCCCATGACGACCAGCGACTTGAGCAGCATGTTCACCAGCGCAACCAGGACGAGGCCGAAGGCGCAGGCCATGGTAATGCGCCGGGCACCGCGTTCGATCGGTCCGAATGCCGCCCCGAGTTCGGCGCGCAGCGGCAGGGCCAAGGCCAGCAGGACGCAGGTGCCCCCCAGTGCCACCGATTGCAGGGTCGTCGCCGCGCCATGCAGCAGGATGGAGACGAAGCCGAAGATATCGACCAGAAGTTCCATGTCGGCGGGACCTCGCTTCAGCGCCGGACGCGGAAGGGGATGTCCCCGCGCGTCACATGCCCGTCGACGGCAAGAACCTGCCAGCGCAGGCGATAGCGCCCGGGCGGCAGGGCCGGGGCACGCGCGATGACGCGGTTTGGCGCACCGCCCTCGCTCTGTTGCGGGACGACGGTTTCACGGTCCTCCTCGTCGAGGATGACGAGCTTCGAGCGTCGGTGGTCGATCCGGCTGTTGTAGGTCAGGCGGATGTCGAAACCCGTGGCGGACACCGTGGCGCCGGGCATCGGTTCGGCCACGGTGACCAGCGCATGTGCGCTCAGAGGTGCCGGCGGAAGGGTGGCGGCAAGCGCCAGGGGAGCGAGCCGCAGCAGGGCGCGGCGCGACAGGAGAGCCCGACGAAGCATGACGAAAGATCGATCCCCGAACGATGATGGCCCCGAAACCGGGTCCGCGCCGCCCCCGGCCGGACCCGAATTCTATATCAGCGCCCGAGCCATCCGCCAAGGTTGGCGCCCCGGGTGGGACAATTGGGCGCGGTCAGTTGCCCGGCTTCATCAGTCGCAGGCGCTGGATGAAGTCCCGCACGTTCCCGCCACCTGCCTGGGTGGTCTGCACGAAGGCATCGCGCAGGAGCACCGAAAGGCTCAGCCCCTCGACCACGATGTCGTAGATGCGATACCGCCCCTCGGACTGGCGCAGCCGCCATTCGACGCGGAAAGGGCGCTCGGGATTGGGCCTAAGGAAGATTTCGGAGTGGACCGAGGCGCTCTCGCCATCCTCCTGGCGCGTCGCCCGCAGGCTCAGCCGTTCGACCGGATACTCCTCGATTCCGGCAGCGAAGGTCTGCACCACGAGATCCTCGAAAGCGGATAGATATTCCTGCCGTTCCGTCTCGCTTGCCTGCCGCCAGAAGCGCCCGAGCATGAATCGGCCCATGCCCGGCAGGTCGAAACTCTCGTGCAGGAGCTGGCGGACCGCCCGCTCGCGCGCCGCCGAATCCGCCGCGGCGACGAGGCCGGGCAGCGCCCGGTCCGCGAGATCGGCGATGGCCCGTTCTGCCTCGCCCGTCCCAGCCCCCGCCCGAGCCGGAAGCGGCGGCGCAAACCTGGCGAAGGCGAGCAGGAGCGCCGCGAGCCGCCCAAGCAAGCGTGCGCCAGGAGTTGCCGAAACGTCTACCATGCGCCGATGCTGCCGGTCGCGCCGCCAGCCGTCAACCGGGCGATGCTCATCCAAACGGCAGATAGGGACCGAAGACCCAGACGGAAAGGACGCCGCTGGCGAACGAGAGCAGACCGAGGCAGGCGAGCAGGGCCATGCGGCCCCAGTCGTGGCGGTATCGCATCGGCAGTTCGATGATCTGGCCGGCGAGCTCCCGCGCACCCGCCACGACATGGCGCCGGCCGACTTTCCTTGCGCCGTCGGCGTAGGCGGCGAACATGGCCTTGTCGGCGATCAGATGGATGACGCGCGGCACGCCCCGGCTGAGACGGGCGAGCAGGCGCAGCGCGCCAGCGGTGAATATCTCCGCTTTGCCGTCGGCCAGTTCGCTGGCGCAGGCGAGACGATGGCGCACGTAGCGTGGCACCAGACGGAGGGAGATCGGCCGCGTCTCGAAGGAGAAGCTGACCCGCTGGCCGGCCGGGCGCAATGCCGATTGCGCCAGGATGCGGTCGAGTTCCGGCTGGCCAAGCAGGATCACCTGCAGCAGCCGGTCGCCCTTCAGTTCGAGATTCCCGAGCAGGCGCAGCGTCTCGATCGCATCGTCGTCGAGCGCCTGCGCCTCGTCGACGATGAGGACGGTGCGACGCTCGCGCAGCCGTTCCTGGCGCAGGTAATCCTCGATGGCGAAGGTGGCATCGCCGCCCGGCTCCGTCCGGACGCCGAGCGCGCGGCAGATCGCCGCCGGCAGCCAGTTGCCTTCATGCACGGGCGGAGCGAGGTAGCAGACATTGACCCGCCCGCCCAGATGCTCCGCCAGCATGCGGGCGATCATGGTCTTGCCGGTGCCGATCTCGCCCACGACCTTGAGCAGGCCATCGCCGCGCCCGAGTGCGAAGTCGATCGCCTGCAGGATCGCCGCATGCTCCCCTTCGCCGAAGAACATGCGCGGTTCCTGGGTCAGCCGGAACGGATATTCCAGCAGGCCGAAATGCGCGAGGATCGGCATGGTCAGCGTCGCGGCCCGACCAGGACCTCGACGCGCTGGCGCATCTCCGCCGGCGTGGCCGGCAGGGGCACGCGCCAGCCATCCGCATCGAGCACCAGGCGCTGCGCCTCGAGATAGGCCGGGATTGCCTGCGCGCCCTGTCCGGCCCGGTCAAGCAGGATGGCGAGGAAGGCGCGGAAGGCGGGATTGGAAGGCTGGCGCTCCGCCGCCCGCCGCATGTTGCCGATGGCGGCCGGCAGATCGCCGAGCGCCGCCTGGACCAGGGCGATCTGCGCTTCGATCTGCGGCGCGTTGGGCGCTGCCTGTTCGGCGCGCTCGAGCAGCGACAGCACGTCCCGAAGGCGGCGCGCCGCCTCGCCCTGCGGGCGCTCCAGCGGCGGCGGCGGACGATGGCGCCGCTGCAGGTTCTGCTGGTGCAGGCGGACCGCGACCTGCATGCCGCCATCGGGCAGCACCTGGCGCAGGGTTGCCAGGCTCTCGCCGCGCACGGTGGGAACCGAACGCGCGGCGGCGGCGGCAGATCCGCCGGTGAAAGAGACTTGCGGCTTCCAGCCATCTGCGGATGGAAGCCTGCCGGAAGGAGCACCGGCAGGCTGCTCGCCCGCCTGGGGCGCCGCGGGCGGGCGCGGTGGTGCCACGGTCGGCCGTATCGCAGCCGGCGCGTCCGCCGGCCGCGGCGGCA
>JAHCJR010000110.1 GCA_026126165.1 Alphaproteobacteria bacterium | reverse complement strand
GGCGCTCGGGAGTCCACCAGAAGCCGTTGTAGATGAGCGATGCGTATTTCGGCATCAGCTCGTCTTTGAGGTGCATCGCGCCTCGGTCGAGCGTGATCTGTTCGATGGCGCGGTGGCCGTGCCAAAGGACCGTGCCGCCCGGCGTCTCGTAATAGCCGCGGGACTTCATGCCAACATAGCGGTTCTCCACCAGATCCAGGCCGCCTATGCCATGTTTTGCGCCGAGGCGATTGAGTTCGGCCAGCAGTTCGTGGGCTTTCATCGCCCTTCCATTCACGGCCGCCAGATCGCCGCGCTCAAACGTGAGCGTCACCGTCTCCGCCCGGTCCGGCGCCTCTTCGGGCGTAATGGTGCGCCGGTCGGAGCGCTTCGACACGACATCCGGAACTTCCACGTTCGGATCTTCCAGTACGAGCCCTTCGCTTGAGGTGTGCAGCAAGTTCGCGTCGATCGAGAACGGCGCCTCCTGCTCTTTGCCTTTGGCGATTGGGATGCCGTGCTTGCGCGCGTAATCCAAGAGCGCCGGGCGGCCTTCGAACGCCCACTCGCGCCAGGGCGCGATCACCTTCACGTCGGGCTTCAGCGCATAATAACTCACTTCGAAGCGGACTTGGTCGTTGCCCTTGCCCGTCGCGCCATGACAGACGGCGTCAGCGCCCACCAGATTGGCGATTTCGATCTGGCGCTTGGCGATCAGCGGCCGTGCGATCGAGGTGCCGAGCAGGTACTGTCCCTCATAGAGGGCGTTGGCGCGGAACATCGGGAAGACGAAGTCACGCACGAATTCCTCGCGCAGGTCGTCGATGAAGATCTCCTTGACCCCCATCATCTCCGCCTTGGCGCGCGCCGGCTCGAGTTCCTCGCCCTGCCCGAGATCGGCGGTGAAGGTGACCACCTCGCACTGATAGGTCTCGCGCAGCCATTTGAGGATGACGGAGGTGTCGAGACCGCCGGAATAGGCGAGAACGACCTTCTTCACATTCTGGGCCATGGCGGAGTTCCTGGGACGGGCTGGAGGGGATTTCGGACGGGGGCGGAGTATAGGGCGGCGGCGGCCGGCCGCAAGGCCCGCCTTGCCGGCCGCCGGCGCGCGGCTAGACTGGCCCGGAGCCAGGCAAACGGGAGGGGGCGCCCATGGCGACGCTCAAGGGCAGGGTCATGTTCATCACCGGCGCGAGCCGTGGCATCGGGCTCGCCATCGCCCTGCGCGCGGCCCGCGCGGGCGCCAGGATCGCCCTGCTCGCCAAGACGGTGGAGCCGCACCCGAAGCTGCCCGGAACCATTCACTCGGCGGCGGCGGAGATCGAGGCGGCGGGCGGCGAGGCCCTGCCGATCCAGGGGGACGTGCGCTTCGAGGATCAGGTCCAGGCGGCGGTGGAACAGGCGGTCGAACGCTGGGGCGGCATCGATATCTGCGTCAACAACGCCTCCGCAATCTCCATGACCGGCACCCTGGAAACGCCGGTCAAGATGTACGACCTGATGCACCAGATCAACCTGCGCGGCACCTGGATCACCAGCCGCGCCTGCCTGCCGCACCTGCTGCGGGCGGAGAGGCCGCACATTCTCAATCTCGGGCCGCCGCTCAACATGAATCCGAAATGGTTTGCCGGCTCCTGCGCCTACACCATGGCCAAATACGGGATGAGCATGTGCACGCTCGGCATGGCGGAGGAATTCCGCGGGCGCGTCGCCGTCAACTCGCTCTGGCCCCAGACCACCATCGCCACCGCGGCGATCTGGAACCGGCGCGGCAAGGACTTCACCCAACACTGCCGCAAGCCCGATATCATGGCCGATGCGGCCCATGCGATCCTCACCCGGCCGGTAAGCTACAGCGGCAATTTCTGCATCGACGAGGCGGTGCTGCGCGAGGAGGGCGTCGAGGATTTCGACGCCTATGCCTGCGTGCCGGGTGCCCCGCTCCAGCTCGATCTCTTCCTCGACGACTGGGTTCGCTGACCGGCCGCCGGTTCACCTCCGGCCGCTGCCATGGCCGATGGCGCCGAGCGCCGCGCCGATCTCCTCCAGGATCGCCGGGTCGTCGATGGTGGCCGGTATGGTGTAGGGCTCCGCATCGGCGATCCGGCGCATGGTGGCGCGCAGCACCTTGCCGGAGCGGGTCTTGGGCAGGCGCTTGACCACCGTGACCTTGCGGAACGCGGCAACCGGGCCGATGCGATCGCGCACCAGCGCCACCAGCTCCGCCAGGATCTCCGCGTGCGGGCGGTTGACGCCGGCCTTGAGCACCACGAAGCCGAGCGGCACCTGGCCCTTAAGTTCGTCGGCGACGCCGACGACGGCGCATTCCGCCACGTCCTGGTGGGAGGCCAGCACCTCTTCCATGGCGCCGGTCGAAAGGCGGTGGCCGGCGACGTTGATGATGTCGTCGGTGCGGCTCATGATGTAGACGTAGCCGTCTTCGTCGATAAAGCCCGCATCGCCGGTCTGGTAGTAGCCGGGGAAGGTGGCGAGATACGACTTCACATAGCCTTCGTCGTTGTTCCAGAGCGTGGGCAGGCTGCCGGGCGGCAACGGAAGGCGCACGGCGATGGCGCCGATCTCGCCCGGCTTCATCTCATGTCCGGCCTCGTCCAGCACGCGGATGTCGTAGCCCGGCACGGCCTTGGTCGGGGAGCCGTATTTCACCGGGAGCTGGCCGAGGCCGATGCAGTTGGCGGCCATCGGCCAGCCGGTCTCGGTCTGCCACCAGTGATCGATCACCGGCCGTTTCAGATGGCGCTCCGCCCACTGGATCGTGTCGGGGTCGGCGCGCTCGCCGGCAAGGAACAGGGTGCGGAAGCCGCCGAGATCGTACTTCTTCAGGTATTCCGCGTTCGGGTCGTCGCGCTTGATGGCGCGAAAGGCGGTCGGCGCGGTGAACAGCGCCTTCACGCCATGCTCGGCGATGACGCGCCAGTAGACACCGGGATCGGGCGTGCCGACCGGCTTGCCCTCGAACATGATGGTCGTGGCGCCATGCAGCAGCGGGGCATAGACGATATAGCTATGGCCGACCACCCAGCCGACATCGGAGGCGGCCCAGAAGACCTCGCCCGGCTGAATGCCGTAGATGTTCTCCATCGACCATTTCAGCGCGACGGCATGGCCGCCATTGTCGCGCACCACGCCTTTCGGGATGCCGGTGGTGCCTGAGGTGTAGAGGATGTAGAGCGGGTCGTTGGCGGCCACCGGCATGCAGGCGGCAGGCTCGGCGCCGGGCACCGTCTCCGACCAGTCGAGATCGCGTCCGGGCCTGAGTTCGGCCGGCCCCTCCGGTCGCTGCAGGATCAGGCAGTGGGACGGCTGATGCGTGGCGATTTCCAGTGCCCGGTCGAGCAGCGGCTTGTAGGGCACGACACGGCCCGGCTCGATGCCGCAGGATGTGGCAATGACGAGCTTCGGCTTGGCATCGTCGATGCGGGTCGCCAGTTCGTTGGCGGCGAAGCCGCCGAAGACGACCGAATGGATGGCGCCGAGCCTCGCCGCGGCCAGCATGGCCATCGCCGCCTCCGGCACCATCGACATGTAGATCAGCACCCGGTCGCCGCGCCCCACGCCCAGCGCGCGCAGGGCGCCGGCCAGTTCGGCCACGCGCTCCGTCAGCTCGGCATAGGTGAAGCGGCGGATGCTGCCGGTGACCGGGCTGTCATGGATCAGGGCGAGCTGCCCGCCGCGCCCGGCCGCGACATGGCGGTCCAGCGCATTGTGGCAGGTATTGAGGATGCCGCCGCGGAACCAGCGATAGAAGGGGGCGCGGGAATCGTCGAGGACCTGGGCGAAGGGCTCGATCCAGTCGATGTCCAGCGCCGCCTCGGCCCAGAAGGCGAGCGGTTCGCGCTTCCAGGCGCCATAGACCTCGTCATAGCGGCTCGTCATTCATCCCCCCTCGACAGCGCCGTGGCCGGACGTAAGATGCAGCGGCGCGCCGTGCCCAAGCGACGCGGCAAGCAAACGAGACACGCCACCCCTTGTCAAGGCGCCGGAAGGCGCGCCATCCCGGCCCAGATGTCGTCATTCGCCCCGCCCATCGCCGATCCGGTTTTCTACATGGCCGCCATTCCGGCCGTGCTGATCATGGGCATCTCGAAGGGTGGCATCGGCGGCGGCCTCGGCATCCTGACGGTGCCGATCCTCACCCTGGTGGTGCCGCCCCTGCAGGCGGCGGCGATCATGCTGCCGATCCTCTGCATCATGGACCTGTTCGGCGTGCGCGCCTACTGGGGCCGCTTCGACCGGATCAACATGCGCATCATCCTGCCGGCGGCGTTTTTCGGCCTGGCCGTCGCCTGGGCCACCGCCGACATCACCAAGCCCGAGGATATCCGCCTCATCCTCGGCGTCATCTCGGTGGTTTTCGCGCTCGATTACTGGCTTGGTTTCGGCAAGAACCGCGCCACCGCCAGCCCGAACGCCGCCAAGGGCTGGTTCTGGGGAACGATCTCGGGCTTCACCAGCTTCATCGCCCATGCGGGCGGTCCGCCGATCTCGGTCTATCTGCTGCCGCAGCGGCTCGACCAGCGGATATTCGTCGGCACCACGATCTTCTTCTTCACGGCGCTCAACTACGCCAAGATCATACCCTACATCTTTCTCGGACAGTTCGACGGGCGCAATCTCGCCACTTCGGCGCTGCTCGCGCTGCTGGCGCCGGTCGGTATCTGGATCGGCGTCTGGCTGGTCGCCCGCATCGACCGCCAGCTTTTCTACCGCATAGCCTACATGCTGGTGCTGCTGGTAGGCTCGAAGCTGTTGTGGGACGGCATCGCCGCGCGCTTCTAGCGGGCCGGGTTCCCTATTCTCGGAGGAGTGACATGGCCGCCAATCCGTTCGAAACCGACCTCGACCGCACGCAGGCGAACTTCCATCCGCTCTCGCCGCTCTCCTTCCTGGAACGGGCCGCCTATGTGCATCCGAAGCGGCTCGCCGTGGTGCATGGCGCGCTGCGGCTGAGCTATGCGGAACTCTATGCGCGCTGCCGCCGCCTCGCATCCGCGCTGGCCGCGCGCGGCATCGGCACCGGCGATACGGTGGCGGTGATGGCGCCGAACGTGCCGGCCCTGCTCGAGGCGCATTTCGGCGTCGCCATGACGGGCGGCGTGCTGAACGCGCTCAACATCCGGCTCGACGCGGCGGCGATTGCCTTCATCCTCGATCATGGCGAAGCCAAGGTCCTGATCACCGACCGGGAATTCAATGCCGTCTCCAGGGCGGCCCTCGCCCAGGCGAAAACCCGTCCCATCGTCATCGATATCGACGACCCGCTCTATGACGGCGACAATCCCTGCATCGGCGAGACGGACTATGAAAGCTTCATCGCCGGCGGCGATCCCGCCTTCGCCTGGCGCGGGCCGGACGATGAATGGCGCGCCATCGCGCTCAACTACACATCCGGCACGACCGGCAATCCGAAGGGCGTCGTCTATCATCACCGCGGCGCCTATCTCAACGCGCTCGGCAACGCGCTCGACTGGGGCATGGGCCAGCATCCGGTCTATCTCTGGACCCTGCCGATGTTCCATTGCAACGGCTGGTGCTTTCCCTGGACGGTGACGGCGATGGCCGGAACCCATGTCTGTCTGCGCCGGGTCGAGGCGAGCGCCATCTACAGGGCCATCGCCGAACATGGCGTGACGCATTTCAACGGCGCGCCCATCGTGCTCAACTTCCTGATCAACGGGCCGGAGGAGCTGAAGAAGAACGTCCGGCCCGGCATCAAGGTCGGCACCGCCGGCGCCGCGCCGCCGGCGGCGATCATCGCCGGGATGGAAAGCCTCGGTTTCCATGTCACCCATCTCTATGGCCTGACCGAGACCTATGGCCCGGCGGTGGTCTGCGCCTGGGACGAGGCCTGGGACGCGCTGCCGCTGCCCGAGCGCGCCCGCCTCAAGGCGCGTCAGGGCGTGCGCTACCAGGTGCTCGAAGCACTGACCGTGATGAACCCGGAGACCATGGAGCCGGTGCCCGCCGACGGCCGGACCATGGGCGAGGTGATGTTCCGCGGCAACAACGTCATGAAGGGCTATCTCAAGAACCGCAAGGCGACGGAGGAGGCGCTGAAGGGCGGCTGGTTCCATTCCGGCGATCTCGCCGTGCTGCATCCCGACGGCTATATCGAACTCAAGGACCGCTCGAAGGACATCATCATTTCCGGCGGCGAGAACATCTCCACCATCGAGGTGGAAGGCGTGCTCTACCAGCATCCCTCGGTGCTCGAGGCGGCGGTGGTCGCCCGGCCGGACGAGAAGTGGGGCGAGACGCCGTGTGCCTTCGTCACGCTCAAGCCCGGCCAGAAAGCGACGGCGGAGGAGATCATCGCCTTCTGCCGCGCCAACCTCGCGCATTTCAAATGCCCGAAGACCGTGGTCTTCCGCGAACTGCCCAAGACCTCCACCGGCAAGATCCAGAAATTCGTCCTGCGCGAGGCGGCGAAGGCGCTGTAGGCCCGCGCCGCGCTCAGTCGTCGAGGCCGGACTTGCCGATGCGGTGCCGCAGGCGCTTCTCGCCGGCGATGCGGAACAGCACCATGCCCGGATGGACCAGCAGGCCGTTCTGGCGGCGGCTGAACAGGACGCCGTCGGTGGCGCTTTTCAGGGCGACGCGCTTGCGCGGATCGCCGGCCAGCGGATCGACGATCTCGCAGACGACCTCGCCCTTCCTCACCCTGGCGCCCGGGCCCTTCAGATAGGTCAGCATGCCGGCGCGCGGCGCATAGCCCACATCCATGCCGGCGATCGGCGTGATGGCGCATTTGAGGCGTGCCGGCTTGCCGGCCTTGCCGCGGACGACGCCGCGCCGCACCAGGAAGCGATAGAGACTGGCCGCATCCTCGCGCCCGGTCTGGTCGGTGACGTCCCCCTGGCCGCGATATTCGATGGTGGTGGAGAAGCAGGCCTGCGGGATCGGATAGTCCGGGAACATCTCCTGCAGGCGCGGCCAGAGCGCGCCATTGACGCCCGAGAAGGTGAGCGCCGCCGGCCAGGGCTCGTTATACATGCAGGCTTCCACGCCGAGATCGGCGGCGAGCGCCCGCGCCGGCTCGATGTCCTTCGCGCTGATGAAGAGGTGGAGGGCCGCGATCTGGTCGCAATGCAGGTCGAGCACGATGTCGGAATCGATGGAAAGGCCGATCAGCGTCCGCCGCCAGTCGGCGATCTCCGAGCCGGGGCGGATCGCCTTCGCCGCCGCGATGGCGGCGGCGCGGATCAGCGCCACGTTCGCCGCCGCGTCGCGCCCGAGCCTGTCCTTCACGGAAGCCGCCACCTCCTGCGAGAGGTCGTAATGGTTGCGGTTGAAATTGTCGCGGCCGAGGAAGTGGTAGCGCCCCAGATGCTGGGCGTTCATGAATTGCGAGAAGCCGATCGGGTTGCAGCTCGGCACCACGACGATCTCGCCCTTGATGCGGCCGAGAGCATCGGCCTTGTCGAGCATGGGCAGCAGGTGATGCAGCGCCATGACGCCCGGCAGCTCGTTGGCATGGATCGCCGCCTGCATGTAGACCTTGGGCCGCGCGCCGGCCCGGCCATAGCGGTAGACGGTCAGGTACCGTTCGGTTCCCGGCGAGTTGCTCATGAGGGCGATGCGTTCGCGCCGACGGGCCATGCGTCGATCCTTTCTTTCTTCTGCCTCCCCGTGACGCCGCTGGTGGCGCCGGGCGGCGGGAGTATAGCGCAAGCCGCGCCCGCACCTATGGCGGCAGGATGCCGCCGATGACGACCGGCCAGGACATCCCCTGCCGATCGACCAGCGAAAGAACCAGCGACCAGCCGCTTGCGCCGGCAAGGTCGAGACAGTGATTGCCGCGCAGGAAGAGCGCGAGGCGCGCCGGTCCGTCGGCCGGGCGATAGTTTTCCATGCCTTCGAGCGTCACGCGGCCTTCGGCACGCAGGCGCCAGAGGAGGACCGTCGCATCCGGCGCGGCGGGCATGGGCGCGACGGCGTAATAGCGCGAATCGGCAACCTCGGCCTCCATGCGCGGCGGCAGCTCGAGCGAGATGCGCCCGGCCGCCCGCATCGTCCGGTCGGCCAGGGATACGATCAGGCGTGTCCCTTCGATGCGCGCCACGACACGCGCCGGCAGCTCGGCCGGCGGATCGATCTCGCCGCGCACGGACAACGAACCCGCAAGCGTCGCGCTTTCCAGATCGAGGCGGGCGGTCTCCAGCTCCATCACATGGTAGGCGCCCGGATCGGCGCAGCAGGCGCAGGCATGGGCCGGTGCCGCCGGCAGCGAGGCGGCCAGCAGGACGAGGGCGGCCGCCAATCTCATCCGCGTGCCGCGCGCGTCAGCCGCACCAGCTCCTCGCGCGCTTTGCCCGCGTCGGTCACGGGCCGCGCGAAGGCGAGGCGTCCGGTGCGCGCGCCGCCGGCGATGTCGCAGCCTTCCATGTCGATGCCGGTCATGCGCCAGTCCTCGGTTTCCGGCAAGCCTAGCAGGCGCGTCGCGAACAGGCGGATCGCATCTTTGTGATCGTCGTTCATATGCGCGAGGATCGAAGGCTCCGCCGAAACCAGCCCGGCCGGCGCCGCCACCAGCAGTGCATCCGCCTCGATCCAGCGGATACGGCCGAAGCCGGCCACGAGATGTGCCCGCTCCGGCTCCATGCGGAAGAAGCCGAAATCCGCGAAATCCACGTAGCTCGCCGCGCCGGGATGGCGTGCCAGGAAGCGCGCGCGGCAGACCCGATCGTCGACCGGTAGGGCGCGGCAGAGCAGGGTGATGCGGCTGCCCGCGAGCCGCTCGCCAAGACCGGCCGTACCGTCGAAGAGCAAGGCGCAGCGCGGCTCCGCCTCCAGGTTGCGCCGATGCTCCGCCAGCCGCGAGAGCAGCAGCACGGGCCGGCCGGCGGGGTCGGTCGCGGCGAGCACCAGCGAGGCATAGGGCCAGCCATCCTCCGCGCGGCGCGTGGCGAGGCTCGCGGTTCCGAGCGCGCGCACCAGCGCCCGCGCCTCCCGGTCTTCGTCCCTCGCTTCGCCTTCGCCCATGCGGCGATCATGGGCAGCGGGCTGCCGCGCGGCAAGCCCCGCGCGCGGGCCCGTCC